>NZ_LT992502.1:4200000-4500000 GCF_900324475.1 Enterobacter bugandensis | reverse complement strand
TTTATGACAACCGCGAGGTGATCCTGCGTACCGAGCAGGAGTCGCTGGCGTTTGTGCAGAACTACCATCCCGCGCTGAAGGCGATGCAGAATAAGGACTTCCAGAAGCTGCGCCAGTCCCTGCGAGAGACCGAGCCGGACATTTACCACGACGTGACCGAATGGCGTCGTCGCGCGGTTGAGCAGGCGATGCTGAACGCGGGTCTGAGCGCACAGGATGCCGCCGTCGGTGCCGAAGCGGCAATGGAAAACTTCGCCAAATGGCGTAGCCGCATCGACGTGCCGCAGGAAACCCACGACACGCTGGCGAAGCTTGCCGAAAAGTGGCCGCTGGTGGCCATCACCAACGGCAATGCCCAGCCGGAGCTGTTTGGCCTCAGCGATTATTTTGAATTCGTGCTGCGCGCGGGTCCGCACGGGCGCGCGAAGCCGTTCAGCGACATGTACCATCTGGCAGCGGAGAAGCTTAACCTGCCGCTGGGTGAGATCCTGCACGTGGGCGATGACCTGACCACCGACGTGGCGGGTGCCATCCGCTGCGGCATGCAGGCCTGCTGGATCAAGCCAGAAAATGCGGAGCTGATGACCGCAACAGACAGCCGTCTTCTGCCGCACGTGGAAATTTCGCGGTTGGCATCCCTCACGACGCTGATATAATCATCAATTGTTCTGTATAAATTAACAGGGTTTTGGCGAGTGGAAACATTTGCCTGCCCGACATGACGTGACGGTGCCAATGGACGTTTCTTACCTGCTCGACAGCCTTAATGACAAACAGCGTGACGCGGTTGCCGCCTCGCGCACCAACCTGCTGGTTCTGGCTGGGGCGGGGAGTGGTAAGACACGCGTGCTGGTTCACCGTATCGCCTGGCTGCAGAGCGTGGAAAACTGCTCACCATACTCGATTATGGCCGTGACGTTTACCAACAAGGCGGCGGCGGAGATGCGTCACCGTATCGCCCAGCTGATGGGCACCAGCCAGGGCGGCATGTGGGTTGGCACCTTCCACGGCCTGGCGCACCGTCTGCTGCGCGCGCACCATATGGACGCTAACCTGCCGCAGGATTTCCAGATCCTCGACAGCGAAGATCAGCTCCGCCTGCTGAAGCGCCTGATCAAGGCGATGAACCTCGACGAGAAGCAGTGGCCACCGCGTCAGGCGATGTGGTACATCAACGGTCAGAAAGATGAAGGGCTGCGTCCGCACCACATCCAGAGCTTCGGTAACCCGGTCGAGCAGACCTGGCAGAACGTCTATAAGGCCTATCAGGAAGCGTGCGACCGCGCCGGCCTGGTGGATTTCGCCGAGCTGCTGCTGCGCGCCCACGAGCTGTGGCTCAACAAACCGCATATCCTGCAGCACTACCGCGAACGCTTCACCAACATCCTGGTTGACGAATTCCAGGATACCAACAACATCCAGTACGCGTGGATCCGCCTGCTGGCCGGAGATACCGGCAAGGTGATGATCGTGGGCGATGACGACCAGTCGATCTACGGCTGGCGCGGCGCGCAGGTGGAGAACATCCAGCGCTTCCTCAACGATTTTCCCGGCGCGGAAACCATCCGTCTGGAGCAGAACTACCGCTCAACCAGCAACATCCTGAGCGCGGCCAACGCCCTGATTGAGAACAACAACGGGCGTCTGGGCAAAAAGCTGTGGACCGACGGCGTCGACGGCGAACCGATCTCGATTTACTGCGCCTTCAACGAGCTCGACGAAGCCCGCTTCGTGGTGAACCGCATCAAAACCTGGCAGGACAACGGCGGCGCGCTGGAGCAGTGCGCCATTCTCTACCGCAGCAACGCCCAGTCGCGCGTGCTGGAAGAGGCGCTTCTGCAGGTGAGCATGCCGTACCGCATTTACGGCGGCATGCGATTCTTCGAACGTCAGGAGATCAAAGATGCGCTTTCGTATCTGCGCCTGATCGCCAACCGCAACGACGACGCGGCGTTTGAGCGCGTGGTGAACACGCCGACCCGCGGGATTGGCGACCGTACGCTGGACGTGGTGCGTCAGGCCTCGCGCGATCGCCAGTTGACGCTGTGGCAGGCGTGCCGCGAGCTGCTGCAGGAAAAAGCCCTCGCCGGACGCGCCGCCAGCGCGCTCCAGCGCTTCCTGGAATTAATTGATGCCCTGGCGCAGGAAACCGCCGACATGCCGCTGCACGTGCAGACCGACCGGGTGATTAAAGACTCCGGGCTGCGTACCATGTACGAGCAGGAAAAAGGCGAAAAGGGGCAGACCCGTATAGAGAACTTAGAGGAACTGGTCACGGCAACGCGCCAGTTCAGCTACAACGAAGAAGACGAAGACCTGATGCCGCTGCAGGCGTTCCTCTCTCACGCCGCGCTGGAAGCGGGTGAAGGGCAGGCGGACACCTGGCAGGACGCGGTTCAGCTGATGACCCTGCACTCCGCCAAAGGTCTGGAGTTCCCGCAGGTGTTTATCGTCGGCATGGAAGAGGGCATGTTCCCAAGCCAGATGTCGCTCGATGAAGGCGGGCGTCTGGAAGAAGAACGTCGTCTGGCTTACGTGGGTGTGACGCGAGCGATGCAGAAGCTGACGCTAACCTACGCTGAAACCCGCCGCCTGTACGGTAAAGAGGTCTATCACCGTCCGTCGCGCTTTATCGGTGAACTGCCGGAAGAGTGCGTGGAAGAGGTGCGTCTGCGCGCCAGCATCAGCCGTCCGGTTAGCCATCCGCGCATGGGCTCGCCGATCTCTGAAACCGACACCGGCTACAAGCTGGGCCAGCGCGTGCGCCATTCGAAGTTTGGCGAAGGTACCATTGTGAATCTGGAAGGCAGCGGCGAGCACAGCCGCCTGCAGGTCGCGTTCCAGGGGCAGGGGATCAAATGGCTGGTGGCGGCCTACGCGAAGCTGGAAACAGTCTAACATTCAGAAAAATATCATTATTTTGTAATAATCTGCTAGCCTTATAAGTTGAAGGTCAATTAATGCCCTTCAGCGTTCCGTTGCGTGTTGACGCCACAGTTACTGCTGGCGTAACATGCGCGCACGATTACGCTAAGAGGACATTCGCCTTGGACACACCCAGTAGATACTGGCTCAATTCCCTGTCATCCAGGAACAACTCCTAAGGCTATCTCCTCATGCTGATGGCCTTAGTGGTTGTCAGCGACTGCATTATTCCCGTCGCGCTGAGTCAGGCTGTTTAATGGTCTGAAACCCAATTTGTTTCTGTGTGCCCACCGAACTGTCCGATATTTTTTGCATTGGGAGTCCCGGTCATGTTGAGCGCATTTCAACTCGAAAATAACCGACTGACTCGGCTTGAAGCCGAAGAGTCACAGCCCCTCATTGATGCCGTATGGGTGGATCTGGTCGAGCCGGACGACGATGAACGCCTTCGCGTACAATCTGAGCTGGGGCAAAGCCTGGCAACCCGCCCGGAACTGGAAGACATCGAAGCCTCCGCGCGTTTCTTTGAAGATGAAGACGGCCTGCACATTCACTCCTTCTTCTTCTTTGAAGATGCGGAAGATCACGCGGGCAACTCCACCGTGGCGTTTACCATTCGCGACGGTCGTCTGTTTACTCTGCGTGAACGCGAACTGCCGGCATTCCGTCTCTACCGCATGCGCGCCCGCAGCCAGGCGATGGTGGACGGCAACGCTTACGAGCTGCTGCTCGATCTGTTCGAAACTAAAATTGAACAGCTGGCGGACGAAATTGAAAACATCTACAGCGATCTGGAAAAGCTGAGCCGCGTGATCATGGAAGGCCATCAGGGGGATGAGTACGACGAAGCGCTTTCGACGCTGGCAGAGCTGGAAGATATCGGCTGGAAGGTGCGTTTGTGTCTGATGGATACCCAGCGCGCGCTGAACTTCCTGGTGCGCAAGGCGCGTCTGCCGGGCGGTCAGCTGGAGCAGGCGCGTGAGATCTTACGCGATATCGAATCCCTGCTGCCGCACAACGAATCTCTGTTCCAGAAGGTGAACTTCCTGATGCAGGCGGCGATGGGCTTTATCAACATCGAGCAGAACCGCATCATCAAGATCTTCTCGGTAGTGTCCGTGGTGTTCCTGCCGCCGACGCTGGTGGCGTCCAGCTACGGGATGAACTTCGAGTTTATGCCGGAGCTGAAGTGGAGCTTTGGCTACCCGGGGGCGATTATCTTTATGATCCTCGCCGGGCTGGCACCGTATCTGTACTTTAAGCGTCGGAACTGGCTGTAAAATCTGGCGGGTGGCGCTGCGCTTACCCGCCCTACAAAACACCTACATTCCTCTGCGGGTTCTGCGCTGGGTATAAATCGCATCGGCGACGAAAATCGCCAGCGCCACCCAGATAAAGGCAAAGGTCACCATCTTATCCGCACCCGGCACTTCGCCGTAAAACACCACCGCCAGCAGGAACATCAGCGTCGGGCCAATGTACTGGAAGAAGCCCAGCGTGGAGAGGCGCAGGCGCGTTGCCGCACCGGTGAAGCACAGCAGCGGAATGGTGGTCACTACGCCCGCCGCCATCAGCATCAGGTTCAGCGACCACGGGTTGCTGCCCATATGGCTGGTGGCGCTGTCGGCGATACCGAACAGATAGATCGCCGCCACCGGCAGCAGCCACAGGGTTTCAAACAGCATCCCGGTTTGCGCTTCCACCGCAATTTTCTTACGTACCAGGCCGTAAAAAGCAAAGCTGAACGCCAGACCGAGGGCGATAACCGGCAGCGAGCCAAACGTCCACAGCTGCACCAGCACGCCGCAGAAGGCGAGAATCACCGCCACCCACTGCATCCGGCGGAAGCGTTCGCCGAGGAAAATCATCCCCAGCACGATATTCACCAGCGGGTTAATGAAGTACCCCAGGCTCGCTTCGAGCATGTGGTGGTTATTCACCGCCCAGATAAACAGCAGCCAGTTGCCGCCGATCAGCACCGCAGAAAGCGCCAGCAGGAAGACCTTTTTAGGGGTTTGCAGCAGCGTTTTAACGCCGGACCACTGACGGCTGATGCTCATCAGCGCGATCATGAAGAAAAACGACCAGATGACGCGGTGAGTGAGGATCTCGTCGGCCGGAACATAGGCGATAAATTTGAAATACGCCGGGGCGATACCCCAAATAAAATAAGCGGCAAGGGCGAGTAAAACGCCCTGCCGCGTCTGTTTAGCATCCATCGGGAAAATCCGTTACAAAAAAGTGAATCAATTTTACCCGAATTTGCCGCCTCAACCCACCATATAAGTGGCGGTTGCGCTGGCGATATAAACCTGCTCCTCGTTATGCAGCTCAACGCGGGCAACGGCAACTTTATTCCCGGCACGCAGCAGGCTGCTGGTGCAGGTAAAGCGGTTTCCGCGCCCCGGGCGAAGATAGTCGACGCGTAAATCAATGGTGCCCATGCGCGCCAGACGCTGGCGGAGTTCATCTTCGTTGATGGTGTCATGGCGCGTCAGCGTACTGCCCACGCAGACCAGGCCTGCCGCCACGTCCAGCGCGGAGGCAATCACCCCGCCGTGCAGAATACTTTGTGCCCAGTTACCCACCATCATCGGCTGGTTGTTGAAACTCAGCTGGGCAAACTCTTTCTCATAACGCTCCAGCTCAAGACCCAGCGCACGGTTAAACGGCATATGGTAAACAAAAATCTCGCCCACGAGTTTTAACACTTCTTCGGCGGTAAGCATGGCTGACATGAGACATTACATCCTTATTGTTAATGAAATGTTGATTTTATGCTTCAGCAATAAGGAATTCCACTTTCAGAAACGAGGATGCAGCAGTTATCGCAGAAGTCTGTAGAATGTTCGCCTCATAACTATTCAGGTAATTTTACTCTTTGCAGGAGAACACCACCGATGCGGACGTATCTGGCCTGGTTACTGGCGGCGGTTGCGCTGCCCCTCACAGCATATGCGCAGGAAGCGACGATTAAAGAAGTCCATGATAAACCTGCCGTTAAGGGCAGCATTATCGCCAATATGCTGCAGGAGCATGACAATCCGTTCACGCTCTACCCGTATGACACGAACTACGTGATTTATACCCAAACCAGCGATCTCAACAAAGAAGCGATAAGCTCCTATAACTGGTCTGATAATGCGCGTAAGGATGAGGTGAAGTTCCAGCTTAGCCTCGCGTTCCCGTTCTGGCGCGGTATTCTGGGGCCAAACTCAGTGCTCGGCGCGTCTTATACGCAGAAATCCTGGTGGCAGCTCTCCAACAGCGGGGAATCTTCACCGTTCCGTGAAACCAACTATGAGCCGCAGCTTTTCCTCGGCTTCGCAACGGATTATGAATTTGCTGGCTGGACGCTGCGCGACGTCGAAGTGGGCTTTAACCATGATTCTAACGGACGTTCCGATCCAACCTCGCGTAGCTGGAACCGCGCCTATACGCGCCTGATGGCGCAGAACGGTAACTGGATGGTGGAAGTGAAGCCGTGGTATGTGCTCGGCAGCACCGATGACAACCCGGATATCACCAAATATATGGGCTACTACCAGCTCAAAGTTGGCTACCAGTTAGGTGAAGCCGTGCTGAGCGCGAAGGGGCAGTACAACTGGAACACCGGCTACGGCGGTGCGGAGCTCGGTCTGAGCTACCCGGTGACGAAGCACGTGCGTCTCTATACCCAGGTGTACAGCGGCTACGGCGAGTCGCTGATCGACTACAACTTCAATCAGACTCGCGTTGGCGTGGGCGTAATGCTGAACGATATTCTCTAAGCTGCTCGAATGTTTTTGCGTTAAACGTTGAAGTTTCTCTCTCAGGCGCTGAAAATAGCGCCTGTTTTATTTTTCGCATATGGGGTTAACGTGGCGCAGGCGGAAGTATTGAATCAGGAGTCGCTGGCTAAACAGGTTTTGCATGAAACCTTTGGCTACCAGCAGTTCCGCCCTGGCCAGGAAACCATCATTGAAACGGTGCTGGAAGGCCGAGACTGCCTGGTGGTGATGCCGACCGGCGGCGGTAAATCCCTCTGTTATCAGGTGCCCGCGCTGGTGCTTAACGGCCTGACGGTCGTGGTATCGCCTCTCATTTCCCTGATGAAAGACCAGGTCGACCAGCTGCTCGCCAACGGCGTGGCGGCGGCCTGCCTGAACTCGACGCAAACCCGCGAGCAGCAGCAAGAGGTGATGGCCGGGTGCCGCACCGGGCAGATCCGCCTGCTGTATATCGCGCCGGAACGCCTGATGCTGGACAACTTCCTCGATCACCTGGCGCACTGGAACCTGGTTCTGCTGGCGGTGGATGAAGCGCACTGTATCTCCCAGTGGGGACACGATTTCCGTCCGGAATACGCTGCCCTCGGCCAGCTGCGTCAGCGCTTCCCCGAGCTGCCGTTTATGGCGCTTACCGCCACGGCGGATGACACCACGCGCCTGGATATCGTTCGCCTGCTGGGGCTGAACGACCCGTATATTCAGGTCAGCAGCTTCGACCGCCCGAACATCCGCTACATGCTGATGGAAAAATTCAAGCCGCTGGACCAGCTCCTGCGCTACGTTCAGGAGCAGCGCGGCAAGTCCGGTATCATCTACTGCAACAGCCGTGCGAAGGTGGAAGACACCGCCGCGCGTCTGCAAAATCGCGGCTTTAGCGCCGCGGCCTATCACGCCGGGCTGGAAAACCATATCCGCGCCGACGTGCAGGAGAAATTCCAGCGCGACGACCTGCAAATCGTGGTCGCGACGGTGGCGTTCGGGATGGGCATCAACAAGCCGAACGTGCGCTTTGTAGTGCACTTCGACATTCCGCGCAATATCGAATCCTACTATCAGGAGACCGGCCGCGCCGGCCGTGACGGCCTGCCTGCGGAAGCGATGCTGTTTTACGATCCGGCCGATATGGCGTGGCTGCGCCGTTGTCTGGAAGAGAAGCCGCAGGGACAACTCCAGGACATCGAGCGCCACAAGCTCAACGCGATGGGTGCCTTCGCTGAAGCGCAAACCTGCCGCCGTCTGGTGCTGCTCAACTACTTTGGTGAAGGGCGACAGGAGCCGTGCGGCAACTGCGATATCTGCCTCGATCCGCCAAAGCAGTACGATGGGCTGATGGACGCGCGCAAAGCGCTCTCGACCATTTACCGCGTGAATCAACGCTTCGGGATGGGCTACGTGGTGGAAGTGCTGCGCGGTGCCAATAACCAGCGTATCCGCGACATGGGGCACGACAAGCTGCCGGTTTACGGCATCGGTAAAGACCAGAGCCACGAGCACTGGGTCAGCATTATTCGCCAGCTGATTCACCTCGGCTTTGCCACGCAGAACATTGCTCAACACTCCGCGCTACAGCTGACCGAAGCAGCGCGTCCGGTGCTGCGCGGTGATGTTGAGCTCAAGCTCGCCGTGCCGCGCGTGGTTGCCCTCAAGCCGCGCGTGATGCAGAAATCCTACGGCGGTAACTATGACCGCAAGCTGTTTGCCAAGCTTCGCAAGCTGCGTAAAGCTATCGCTGACGAAGAGAACATCCCGCCATACGTGGTGTTCAACGACGCGACGCTGATTGAGATGGCGGAACAGATGCCGCTCAGCGCCAGCGAGATGCTCAGCGTCAACGGCGTCGGCACGCGCAAGCTGGAGCGCTTTGGTAAAGAGTTTATGGCGCTTATCCGCTCTCACGCCGATGGTGATGATGAGGAGTAGTCAGACGGGCGAAAAAGTGCCAGGATGATGACTCACTGAATTATTTCCCCGCGAGCTAATTATGTTAATGCTATTTCTCACCGTGGCGTTAGTGCACATCGTTGCGCTGATGAGCCCTGGACCAGACTTTTTCTTCGTGTCGCAAACTGCCGTCAGCCGCTCCCGCAAAGAAGCGATGATGGGCGTGCTCGGTATTACCATGGGCGTTATGGTCTGGGCGGCGGTCGCGCTGCTCGGTCTGAACCTGATCCTGGCGAAGATGGCGTGGCTGCATAACATCATTATGGTTGGCGGCGGGCTGTACCTGTGCTGGATGGGCTACCAGATGCTGCGCGGGGCGCTGAAGAAAGAAGAGAAAAAGCCAGAAGAGCCAAAGGTAGAGCTGGCAACGGGCGGCCGCAGCTTTGTAAAAGGGCTCCTGACTAACCTGGCAAACCCGAAAGCGATTATCTATTTCGGCTCCGTGTTCTCGCTGTTTGTGGGTGACAGCGTCGGCGCAGGCGCGCGCTGGGGGATCTTCCTGCTGATCGTTGTTGAGACGTTCGCCTGGTTCACTATTGTTGCCAGCCTGTTCGCCTTACCGGCGATGCGCCGCGGCTATCAGCGCATCGCGAAGTGGATCGACGGCTTTGCCGGCGCGCTGTTCGCCGGCTTCGGGATTCATCTCATTATTTCTCGCTAAGCATGACGCGCTGACGCAAGCAGCGCGCCAACCAGCATAAACAGCGAACCAAAGACTTTATTCAGGGCCTTCATCTGCTTAGGCCCTTTAATCCACGCCGCTATCCGCTGCGCCAGCGTCGCGTAACCAATCATCACGATGATATCGACGATGATGGTGGTCGCTCCCAGCACCACGTACTGCATCACCTGGGGCTGATGTGGCACGATAAACTGTGGGAACAGGGCGGCGAGGAACACAATGCTTTTCGGGTTCGTCAGGTTCACGAACACCGCGCGCTTAAACAGGTGGCCGCGCGTTTGCGTCCTGGAGAGCGTATTCAGGTCAATCGAGCCTGCCGCGCGCCACTGCTGGATACCGAGCCAAATCAGATACGCCGCACCGGCCCACTTCAGCACTTCAAACGCCAGCACCGAACGAGAGAACAGCGTCCCCAGACCAATCCCCACCAGCACAATATGAATGCCGAGCCCGGTCTGTAAACCGGCAATGGACGCCGCCGCACCGCGATAGCCGTGGTTGATGGAAGTGGTCATAGTGTTAATGGCACCAGAGCCGGGCGAAAGGCTAAGGATGATTGATGTCAGCAGGTAGGCGAACCACCACTCGAAGGTCATTTGAAACTCCCGAACCGTCTATTTTTATGCCACAATACGCTATTGTTGAGTCATTTTGTGACCAGTGACGAAAAAAAACGATATTCCCTGGATTACGTGAGTGGAAACCCAATGTTTCAGCAGAAAAAGGACTGGGAAACACGAGAAAACGCGTTTGCTGCTTTCTCAATGGGGCCGCTGACCGATTTCTGGCGGCAGCGTGAGGAAGACGAGTTTACGGGCGTAGGGGGTATCCCGGTGCGCTTCGTTCGCTTCCGCAATGAAAAAAATGACCGGGTGATCGTGGTCTGCCCCGGGCGTATCGAAAGCTACGTTAAATATGCCGAACTGGCCTACGACCTGGTCAACATGGGGTTTGACGTGCTGATCATCGACCACCGTGGGCAGGGGCTGTCCGGACGCATGCTGCCGGATACGCACCGTGGGCATGTGGATCACTTCAGCGATTACGTCGACGATTTTGCCGCGTTCTGGCAGCAGGAAGTTCAGCCCGGCCCCTGGCGCAAGCGGTACATCCTTGCGCACTCCATGGGCGGCGCCATTTCGACGCTGTTTTTGCAGCGGTATGAGCACCAGTGCGACGCCATTGCGCTCACCGCGCCGATGTACGGTATTGTCATTCGTTTTCCCGACTGGATGGTGCGCCATCTTCTCGACTGGGCTGAGGGCCATCAGCGCATTCGTGAAGGCTATGCCATCGGAACCGGACGCTGGCGCGCATTGCCGTTCGCCATCAACGTCTTAACCCACAGTCGGCAGCGCTATCGCCGCAACCTGCGCTTTTATGCCGATGAACCGCGCTTGCGCGTCGGCGGCCCGACCTGGCACTGGGTGCGTGAGGGTATTCTGGCCGGTGAGCAGGTGCTGGCAGGCGTAGGCGATGATGACACGCCGACGCTTCTGATTCAGGCGGAAGAAGAGCGTGTGGTGGATAACCGCATGCATGACCGCTATTGTGAACTGCGCGCTGCCGCCGGTCACCCTTGTGAAGGGGGTAAACCGCTGGTCATCAACGGCGCGTACCATGAGATCCTTTTTGAAAAGGACGCTATGCGCTCAGTCGCGCTTAACGCCATCGTCGAGTTTTTCGACCGGCATAACTGATTTTCTATTGAGGTTAAATTTTCCTATGTACCAGGTTGTTGCATCTGATTTAGATGGCACGCTGCTTTCCCCCGACCACACCCTGTCGCCTTATGCGAAAGAGACCTTAAAGCTTCTGACCGCCCGTGGCGTGAACTTTGTGTTCGCTACCGGCCGCCACCACGTGGACGTGGGGCAGATCCGCGATAATCTGGAGATCAAGTCGTACATGATCACCTCCAACGGTGCGCGCGTGCATGATACCGACGGCAACCTGATCTTCACCCATAACCTGGATCGCGATATTGCTGCCGATCTCTTCGGCGTGGTGCATAACAATCCGGCTATCGTCACCAACGTATACCGTGACGACGAATGGTTCATGAACCGCCACCGCCCGGATGAAATGCGTTTCTTCAAGGAAGCGGTATTCAACTACTCCCTGTATGAGCCGGGCCTGCTGGATCCAGAGGGGATCAGCAAGGTGTTCTTCACCTGCGACAGCCACGAAGAGCTGCTGCCGCTTGAGCAGGCGATCAACGCCCGCTGGGGCGATCGCGTCAACGTGAGCTTCTCCACCCTGACCTGTCTGGAAGTGATGGCGGGCGGCGTTTCTAAAGGTCACGCGCTCGAAGCGGTTGCGAAACGTCTGGGCTTCGCGCTTAAAGACTGTATCGCATTTGGCGACGGCATGAACGACGCCGAGATGCTCTCTATGGCGGGCAAAGGCTGCATCATGGAAAACGCGCACCAGCGCCTGAAGGATCTGCATCCGGAACTGGAAGTCATCGGCACCAACGCAGACAACGCGGTACCGAAATACCTGCGCAAACTGTTCCTTGAATAATCTTCATTTGGTTGTTTATTGTTCAGTTGTCAACTAAAGAGTTCGCTACAATGCCTGTCCTTCTTTCTGAGAGACAAGCATTGTGGCGCTACTCATTATCACCACTATCCTGTGGGCCTTCTCCTTTAGCCTGATTGGCGAATACCTTGCCGGTTCGGTCGACAGCTACTTCTCGGTGCTGATGCGCGTCGGGCTGGCGGCGCTGGTGTTCCTGCCGTTCCTGCGCACGCGCGGGCAATCGCTGAAAACCATTCTGCTGTACATGCTGGTGGGGGCGATGCAGCTTGGCATCATGTATCTGTTCAGCTTCCGGGCTTACGTCTACCTGTCCGTCTCCGAATTTCTGCTTTTTACCGTGCTGACGCCGCTCTATATCACGCTGATTTACGATCTGCTCAGCAGGCGCCGCCTGCGCTGGGGATATCTGCTAAGCGCCGCGCTGGCGGTTATTGGCGCGGCGATCATTCGCTACGACAAAGTGAGCGATCACTTCTGGACAGGGCTGATGTTCGTCCAGCTTGCCAACATCAGCTTTGCCATTGGTATGGTGGGCTATAAGCGCCTGATGGAAACCCGCCCGATGCCGCAGCACAACGCGTTTGCGTGGTTCTATATGGGCGCGGCGATCGTCGCGGTGGCGGCGTGGTTTATGCTCGGCAACCCGCAAAAGCTGCCGACCACCACCGTCCAGTGGAGCGTTCTGGTCTGGCTGGGCGTGGTGGCGTCGGGGCTGGGGTACTTTATGTGGAACTACGGCGCTACGCAGGTAGACGCCGGTACGCTGGGGATCATGAACAACGTGCACGTCCCGGCGGGGCTGCTGGTGAACCTTGCCATCTGGCAGGAACAGCCGCACTGGCCGAGCTTCCTTATTGGGGGGGCGGTGATCCTGGCTTCACTGTGGGTCCATCGCCGCTGGGTCGCTCCGCGCTCCGCACAAACGGAAGATGGTCGCACGCGTGGTTCCGCGCTGAGCGAATAAACGCCTCCGTAACCGGCTGACGCTGCTCGCCGTCGCGCACGGCGGCGTACAGCCGGCTCCACAGTCCTTCCCCCAGGGTTTTGGTGACCACCAGACCCTGGCGTTCAAAGCTCTCCACCACCCAGTGCGGCAGCGCCGCGATACCCATGCTGGCCGCCACCATCTGGATCAGCAGCAGGGTGTTATCCACGCTTTTCAGCTGCGGGCTGATGCCTGCCGGCTGCAGGAAATGACGCCAGATATCCAGGCGGCTGCGCTGAACCGGGTAAATCAGCAGCGTTTCTGTCGCCAGATCTTCCGGCGTAATGCGCGTTTTGGCCGCCAGCGGATGGTCCGGCGCCAGCACCAGACGCACCTCAAAATCGAACATCGGCGAATAGTGCAGGCCGCTGCGCGGCAGGATGTCGGACGTCATCACCAGATCCAGCTCGCCCTGCTGGAGCGAGGGCTGCGGGTCGAACGTCACGCCGGATTTAAAGTCCATCTCCACCTGCGGCCACTTCTGGCGAAAGTTCTCAAGCGCGGGGGTCAGCCACTGAATACAGCTGTGGCACTCAATGGCGATCCGCAGTTTGGTCTGCTGCGGCTCGTTACACGCCTGCAGCGCGCTGGCGATCTGCGGCAGTACCTGATTCGCCAGTTGAAGAAGAATTTCACCCTGCGGCGTAAAGCGCAAAGGCTGGCTCTTACGCACAAAAAGACGAAATCCGAGGCGTTGTTCCAGATCGCTGAACTGGTGAGAAAGGGCGGACTGGGTCTGGTGCAGCGTGGCCGCCGCCGCCGCGAGCGAACCGCAGTTCCGCAACGCTTGTAGCGTTTTCAGGTGTTTAATCTCGATCATGAAAGTCCTTCACTCCGCCATGAACATTTTGCGCTTGAGGAATATACAGTACCTGCCAATTATAGATGTGTAAACATCTGGACGTCTAAATAACAAATTTCACAAGGGGCATACCATGACAATCCGCACTCACACTCTCGGTTTTCCTCGCGTTGGCCTGCGTCGCGAGCTGAAAAAAGCGCAAGAAAGCTACTGGGCGGGCAACGCCACCCGTGAAGAACTCCTGGCGGTGGGGCGGGAGCTGCGCGCCCGTCACTGGGATCAGCAAAAACAGGCGGGTATTGACCTGCTGCCGGTGGGCGATTTCGCCTGGTACGACCATGTTCTGACGACCAGCCTGCTGCTGGGCAACGTGCCGGCTCGTCATCAGAACAAAGATGGATCGGTGGATATCGACACCCTGTTCCGCATCGGCCGTGGCCGCGCGCCAACGGGTGAGCCAGCGGCAGCGGCGGAAATGACCAAGTGGTTTAACACCAACTATCACTATATGGTGCCGGAGTTCGTCAAAGGTCAGCAGTTTACGCTGACCTGGACGCAGCTTCTGGACGAAGTGGATGAAGCACTGGCGCTGGGCCACCAGGTGAAGCCCGTATTGCTGGGGCCGGTAACCTACCTGTGGCTGGGTAAAGTGAAGGGCGAACAATTTGACCGCCTCAGCCTGCTGAACGATATTCTGCCGGTCTATAAGCAGGTGCTGATTGAGCTGGGCAAGCGCGGCATTCAGTGGGTGCAAATCGACGAACCCGCGCTGGTGCTGGAGCTGCCGCAGGAGTGGCTCGATGCCTTCAAACCGGCGTATGACGCGCTCACCGGCCAGGTGAAGCTGCTGCTGACCACCTATTTCGAGGGCGTGACGCCGAACCTCGACGCTATCACCGCGCTGCCGGTTCAGGGCCTGCACGTTGACCTGGTTCACGGTAAGGACGATGTCGCAGAGCTGCACAAGCGCCTGCCTGAGGAGTGGTTGCTCTCCGCCGGTCTGGTCAACGGCCGTAACGTCTGGCGCGCCGATCTGACCGAGAAATACGCCCAAATTAAAGACATCGTCGGCAAACGCGAGCTATGGGTGGCATCATCCTGCTCGCTGCTGCATAGCCCGATCGATCTGAGCGTGGAGACCCGTCTCGACCCTGAAGTGAAAAGCTGGTTTGCCTTCGCCCTGCAAAAATGTGAAGAGCTGGCACTGCTGCGCGATGCGCTTAACAGCGGCGATACGGCGGCGATTACCGACTGGAGCGCACCGATTCAGGCGCGTCGTCACTCGGCTCGCGTGCACAACCCGGCGGTAGAAAAACGTCTGGCGGCCATCACCGCCCGGGACAGCCAGCGTCAGAGCCCGTACGAGGTACGTGCCGAAGCCCAGCGCGCCCGCTTCAATCTTCCCGCGTGGCCGACCACGACCATCGGTTCATTCCCGCAAACTACCGAGATCCGCGGCCTGCGTCTGGACTTCAAAAAGGGCAATCTGGACGCGAATCATTACCGCACCGGCATTGCGGAACACATCAAGCAGGCGATTATCGAGCAGGAACGCCTCGGGCTGGACGTGCTGGTACACGGCGAAGCCGAGCGTAACGACATGGTGGAATACTTCGGTGAACACCTGGACGGCTTCGTCTTTACCCAGAACGGCTGGGTGCAGAGCTACGGCTCCCGCTGCGTGAAGCCGCCGGTGGTCATTGGCGACGTCAGCCGTCCGGAACCGATCACGGTGGAGTGGGCGAAGTACGCCCAGTCCCTGACCGACAAGCCGGTAAAAGGCATGCTGACCGGCCCGGTGACCATTCTCTGCTGGTCGTTCCCGCGCGAAGACGTGACCCGTGAAACCATCGCCAAACAGATCGCCCTGGCGCTGCGTGATGAAGTGGCGGATCTGGAGGCGGCGGGGATTGGCATCATCCAGATTGACGAACCGGCGCTGCGCGAAGGTTTGCCGCTGCGCCGCAGCGACTGGGATGCTTACCTGCAGTGGGGCGTGGAAGCATTCCGCATCAACGCCGCAGTGGCGAAGGACGACACCCAGATCCACACCCATATGTGTTACTGCGAATTTAATGACATCATGGATTCGATTGCCGCGCTGGATGCAGACGTGATCACCATCGAGACCTCGCGTTCAGACATGGAGCTGCTGGAGTCGTTTGAAGAGTTCGACTACCCGAACGAAATTGGGCCGGGCGTGTACGACATTCACTCCCCGAACGTGCCGAGCGTGGAGTGGATTGAGGCGCTGCTTAAAAAAGCCGCTCAGCGCATCCCGCAAGAACGCCTGTGGGTAAACCCGGACTGCGGCCTGAAAACCCGCGGCTGGCCGGAGACGCGTGCGGCGCTCGCCAACATGGTGAAGGCGGCGCAGAACTTACGTCAGGCTTGATGACGCGCAGGCCCGGTAAGGCGCAGTAGCCCCCGGGCTTTTTTTATGCTTTCTTCCCACCGTACTGGCTAAACCATGCCAGCATTCTCTGCCAGCCATCTTTCGCGGATTCCGCGTGATAGCTCGGACGATAATCGGCATTAAACGCGTGTCCGGCATCGGGATACACCACGATTTCGGCCTTCGCGTTCGCCGCCCGCAGCGCGTGGCGCATCGTCTCGACGGTATCAAGCGGAATGCCGGTATCCTGGCCACCATATAGCCCTAACACCGGGGCATTGAGATCGGTAGCGATATCAACCGGATGCTTCGGTGAGTTCAGCGTCTTTTCGCCCACCAGTTTGCCGTACCAGGCAACGGCGGCTTTCAGCTGCGGGTTATGCGCGGCATACAGCCAGCTAATGCGTCCACCCCAGCAGAAACCGGTGACCATTAAGCGGTGCGGGTCGCCGCCGTTGCGCGCCGCCCAGCTGGCGACGTGGTCGAGGTCTGCCAGCACCTGCGCGTCCGGCACTTTGCTGACCAGGTTGCTGAACAGCGTCGGGATATCACTGTAGTCATTCGGATCGCCCTGACGGAAGTAGAGCTCTGGCGCAACGGCCAGATAACCCTCCAGCGCCAGGCGGCGGCAGAGGTCGCGAATATGTTCGTGAACGCCGAAAATCTCCTGAACCACAATCACGATGGGCAGCGGGCCGTCTGCTGACTTTGGCCGCGCGTGATATGCAGGCATATTTTCCCCCTGAGAGGGGATGGAGGTCTCGCCTGCCGTAATGGCCTCTTCTGAGGTTGAGACGATAGTTGAAGCATGCGGAGCCGCAGCAGGTGCAAATCCGGTTTTTTCAGTCATGGCATTCTCCGTACCAATGAGTTAGCGCAAAGGTAAATATAGACACCAGGTTAACAACTCACAGTGCCTTAAACGGTCTATCTTTTGTGCAGCACCCGACGATATAACTTGTTAATGTGATGTGAATCACTTTTTGATGGAAATTCAATGCAATCATTTTCATTCATGGTGAGATGTGTCACGAAATTATGCTTACCGCTTCTGTAAAGTACCGTTTTACTTCTTCTGACTAACCGACCCACAGAGGAGTCACCTATGTCTAAGTCTGATGTTTTTCATCTCGGCCTCACTAAAAACGATTTACAAGGGGCTACGCTCGCTATCGTCCCTGGCGACCCAGAGCGTGTGGAAAAGATCGCCGCGCTGATGGATAAGCCGGTCAAGCTGGCTGCCCATCGTGAATTCACCACCTGGCGCGCAGAGCTGGATGGCAAAGCGGTGATTGTGTGCTCTACCGGTATCGGTGGCCCGTCTACCTCTATTGCCGTGGAAGAGCTGGCGCAGCTGGGCATTCGTACTTTCCTGCGTATCGGCACCACCGGCGCGATTCAGCCGCACATTAACGTCGGCGACGTGCTGGTGACGACCGCTTCCGTGCGTCTGGACGGCGCAAGCCTGCACTTTGCACCGATGGAATTCCCGGCAGTGGCTGACTTCGAGTGCACCACCGCGCTGGTTGAAGCGGCGAAATCCGTGGGTGCAACCACTCACGTGGGCGTAACTGCCTCTTCTGATACCTTCTATCCGGGCCAGGAGCGTTACGACACCTTCTCAGGCCGCGTAGTGAGCCGCTTCAAAGGCTCAATGGAAGAGTGGCAGTCTATGGGCGTGATGAACTACGAGATGGAATCCGCAACGCTGCTGACCATGTGCGCAAGCCAGGGTCTGCGTGCCGGTATGGTGGCGGGCGTTATCGTCAACCGCACCCAGCAGGAGATCCCGAACGCCGAAACCATGAAGCAGACAGAAAGTCACGCGGTGAAAATCGTGGTTGAAGCGGCTCGCCGCCTGATCTAGTCCTCCTCTCTGAGATAAAAGGCCGACGCGTTCGGCCTTTATTTTTTGCGTAGCGCCTCGCAGGAAAACCCTTTCAAACTGGACGTTTATACAGCACAATCTTATTTTGTGCGGGTAATACGTTGATGCAGGGGGCGTTGTGGATATCTCAATCCTGATTTATGCGGTAATTGCGCTGGCTGGCGTGGCGATAGGCTGGCTGATATCCAGCTATCAGCATGCACAGCAGAAGGCCGAGCAGTTGGCTGAACGCGAAGAGATCGTCGCCGATTTAAGCGCCGCAAAACAGCAGCTTGCCCTAAGCGACCACTGGCGCGACGAGTGTGAACTGCTCAATAACGAACTGCGTAACCTGCGCGACATCAACACCTCGCTGGAGGCCGATCTCCGTGAAGTGACTACCCGCCTTGAATCCACCCAGCTGCATGCCGAAGACAAAATCCGCCAGATGATCAACAGCGAGCAGCGCCTCAGCGAGCAGTTCGAGAACCTCGCCAACCGTATTTTCGAGCACAGCAACCGCCGCGTTGATGAGCAAAATCGCCAGAGCCTGAACAGCCTGCTGACGCCGCTGCGCGAACAGCTGGACGGCTTTCGCCGTCAGGTACAGGACAGCTTTGGTCAGGAAGCCCGCGAACGCCACACGCTGGCGCATGAGATCCGCAATCTTCAACAGCTGAATGCCCAGATGGCGCAGGAGGCGGTCAACCTGACGCGGGCGCTGAAAGGCGATAACAAAACCCAGGGTAACTGGGGGGAAGTGGTGCTCACCCGCGTGCTGGAGGCCTCTGGCCTGCGGGAAGGGTATGAATACGAAACGCAGGTGAGTATCGAAAACGATGCCCGCTCGCGAATGCAGCCGGATGTGATTATGCGTCTGCCGCAGGGCAAAGATGTGGTCATTGACGCCAAAATGACGCTGGTGGCCTATGAGCGCTACTTCAACGCTGAAGATGACTATACGCGCGAATCGGCGCTGCAGGAGCACATTGCCTCCGTGCGTAACCATATTCGCCTGCTGGGCAGAAAAGATTATCAGCAGCTGCCGGGGCTGCGCTCGCTGGACTACGTGCTGATGTTTATCCCGGTCGAACCCGCGTTTTTGCTGGCGCTCGACAGACAGCCCGAACTGATCACCGAAGCGCTGAAAAATAACATTATGCTGGTCAGCCCCACCACGCTGCTGGTGGCCTTACGCACCATTGCTAACCTGTGGCGCTATGAGCACCAGAGCCGTAACGCGCAGCAGATTGCCGACCGCGCCAGCAAGCTGTACGACAAAATGCGCCTCTTCGTGGACGACATGTCCTCCGTCGGGCAAAGCCTGGATCGTGCGCAGGATAACTACCGCCAGGCGATGAAAAAGCTCTCCTCCGGGCGTGGCAACCTGCTTGCGCAGGCTGAAGCATTCCGCAGCCTGGGAGTGGAGGTTAAACGCGAGATTAATCCGGAATTGGTCGAACAGGCGACAGCCCAGGACGAAGAGTTCCGACTGCGTGAGGGCGGGGATGAACAAAATTCACCCAGCCAGGACAACGATTTAGCGCCGGATTTATCGCCAGACGAGCAGCCAGCGCGTTTCTTTCGCGGTGGTTGAATCGTAGGGCAATTGCGCCCAATCTGTTACACTTCACGAACATTTGACTGATTAGCAGGCTCTGAAATGGTTGACGATTCACAAGACACGACGCACTTTGGCTTTCAGACTGTAGCCAAAGCGCAGAAAGCTGACATGGTGGCCCACGTATTTCATTCCGTGGCGGCGAAGTACGATGTGATGAATGACTTGATGTCGTTCGGCATTCATCGCTTGTGGAAGCGCTTCACCATCGACTGCAGCGGTGTGCGTCGTGGACAAACGGTTCTCGATCTGGCTGGCGGTACGGGCGATCTGACGGCGAAATTCTCCCGTCTGGTGGGCGAAACCGGTCGCGTTGTACTGGCTGATATTAATGACTCCATGCTTAAAATGGGACGCGAAAAGCTGCGTAACATCGGCGTGGTGGGTAACGTGGAATACGTGCAGGCCAACGCCGAAGCGCTGCCGTTCCCGGACAATACTTTTGACTGCATCACGATTTCCTTCGGTCTGCGTAACGTCACTGATAAAGAAAAAGCGCTGCGCTCCATGTACCGCGTGCTGAAGCCGGGTGGACGCCTGCTGGTGCTCGAGTTCTCTAAACCGATTATCGACCCGCTGAGCAAAGCCTACGACGCATATTCCTTCCACGTGCTGCCGCGTATTGGCGAACTGGTGGCAAACGACGCGGAAAGCTATCGCTATCTGGCGGAATCAATTCGCATGCATCCGGATCAGGACACCTTAAAAGCCATGATGCAGGATGCGGAATTTGAGAACGTTGAGTACTTCAACATGACGGCGGGTGTCGTCGCGCTGCATCGCGGTTACAAATTCTGAGTGGAGGTGTCCCGTGCCCTTTAAACCCTTAGTCACCGCAGGCATCGAGAATGTGCTGAATGCCTTCCTGTATCGCGCTCCGGCGCTGAAAGCCGCACGTCAGAGGCTAAACGGGAAGGTACTGCGCATTGTGTTAAAAGAGTTCTCGACGCCGCTCGTGCTGGTTTTCAGCGAACGTCAGCTTGACGTTCTGGGTGAGTGGGAAGGTGAAGCTGATTGCTCGGTCATTACCCATATGAGCGTGCTGCCAAAACTGCGCGATCGCCAGCAATTAACGGCGCTTATCCGCAGCGGTGAGCTGGAAGTGGAAGGCGACATCCAGGTCGTGCAGAACTTCGTTGCGCTCAGCGATCTGGCTGAGTTTGACCCGGCAGAGCTGCTGGCGCCTTTTATTGGCGACATCGCCGCTGAAGGGATCGGGAAAGTTATTCATGGCGGCACGGCGTTCCTGCGCAAAAATCTGCAACGCCAACAGCGTTATGCCGCAGAAGTGCTGACCGAAGAGTGGCGCATGGCGCCCGGGCCGCTGGAAGTTGCGTGGTTCGCAGAAGAGACGGCCGCGGTTGAACGTGCGGTTGATGCCCTAAGCAAACGGCTGGAAAAACTGGAGGGCAAATGACGCCTGGTGAAATTCGGCGCCTCTATTTTATCATCCACACCTTTTTGAGTTACGGGCTCGACGAGCTCATCCCCAAAATGCGTATCACGCTGCCGCTCAGGATCTGGCGGCGGACGCTGTTCTGGATGCCAAATCGCCATAAAGGTCAGCCGCTGGGTGAACGCCTGCGTCTGGCACTGCAGGAGCTCGGCCCGGTATGGATTAAGTTCGGACAGATGCTCTCAACTCGCCGCGATCTCTTCCCGCCGCACATTGCCGATGAACTGGCGATGCTGCAGGACCGTGTCGCCCCGTTTGACGGGGTGAGAGCGAAGAAACAGATCGAGGAGGCGATGGGTAACCTTCCCGTTGAAACCTGGTTTGACGATTTCGAAATAGAACCGCTGGCGTCGGCTTCTATCGCTCAGGTGCACACTGCGCGTCTGAAAGAGAACGGCAAAGAGGTGGTGATCAAGGTGATCCGCCCGGATATCCTGCCGATTATCAAAGCCGACATGAAGCTAATTTATCGTCTGGCGCGCTGGGTTCCGCGTCTGCTGCCGGACGGCCGTCGACTGCGCCCGATGGAAGTGGTGCGGGAATATGAAAAAACGCTGATTGATGAGCTTAATCTGCTGCGTGAATCGGCAAACGCCATTCAGCTGCGCCGCAATTTTGAAAACAGCCCGATGCTCTACGTGCCTGAAGTCTATTCAGACTATTGCAGCCAGAACATGATGGTCATGGAGCGCATCTACGGTATTCCGGTTTCGGATGTGGTGGCCCTGGAGAAGCAGGGAACGAACATGAAGCTGCTGGCCGAACGTGGCGTGCAGGTCTTCTTTACCCAGGTATTCCGCGACAGTTTTTTCCATGCGGACATGCATCCGGGCAATATCTTCGTGAGCTATGAGCATCCTGAGGATCCGAAATACATCGGTATCGACTGCGGAATTGTGGGCTCGCTGAATAAAGAAGATAAACGTTATCTGGCTGAGAACTTCATCGCTTTCTTCAACCGCGACTACCGTAAGGTGGCCGAGCTGCATGTGGATTCCGGCTGGGTTCCGCCAGACACCAACGTCGAAGAGTTCGAGTTTGCTATCCGTACCGTTTGCGAACCGATTTTTGAAAAACCGCTGGCAGAGATCTCTTTTGGACACGTGCTGTTAAACCTGTTCAATACGGCCCGCCGCTTTAATATGGAAGTTCAGCCACAGTTAGTTTTACTTCAGAAAACATTACTTTACGTTGAGGGTGTAGGTCGACAACTCTATCCTCAGTTAGACTTGTGGAAGACGGCTAAACCTTTCCTGGAATCCTGGATTAAGGATCAGGTTGGCCTTCCAGCGCTGGTGCGTTCGCTGAAAGAGAAAGGACCGTTCTGGATCGAAAAAATGCCTGAAATTCCTGAACTGGTTTACGACAGTTTGCGTCAGAGCAAGAATCTTCAGCACAGCATGGATAAAATCGCCCGCGAGCTTCAGTCCAGCCGTGTGCGCCAGGGACAGTCACGCTACCTCTTTGGCATTGGCGCAACGCTGCTGCTGAGCGGTACGTTGCTGCTGATCAACCGTCCTGACTGGCAGATGATGCCCGCCTGGCTGATGGCTGGCGGGGTTGTTGTCTGGCTTGCAGGATGGAGAAAAACGCGCTGAGTTTGCATCGCCATCGACAGGTCGCATACGTATAATGCGACCTGACCAATTAATCATCTATCCCTGAGGAATATGTATGGGTGGTATCAGTATCTGGCAATTAGTCATTATTGCCGTCATCGTTGTGCTGCTGTTTGGCACCAAAAAGCTCGGTTCTATTGGTTCCGATCTGGGCGCGTCTATCAAAGGCTTCAAGAAAGCAATGAGCGATGATGAGAGCAAGCAGGATAAAACCAGCCAGGACGCTGACTTTACTGCTAAATCCATCTCCGATAAGCAGGAAGATGCCAAAAAGGAAGACGCTAAACGCCACGATAAAGAGCAGGTGTAAGTCGTGTTCGACATTGGTTTTAGTGAGCTGCTGCTGGTCTTTGTGATTGGTCTGATCGTGCTGGGGCCGCAGCGTCTGCCGGTAGCGGTGAAAACCGTCGTGGGCTGGGTTCGAGCGCTAAGATCGCTGGCTTCGACCGTTCAGAACGAGCTGGCGCAGGAACTTAAGCTGCAGGAGTTTCAGGAAAGCCTGAAAAAGGTTGAGAAGGCGAGCATGGATAACCTGACGCCTGAACTGAAAGCCTCAATGGATGAGCTGCGCGAAGCGGCGGAATCCATGAAGCGCTCTTACAGCGTTAACGATCCTGAAAAAGCGAGCGATGAAGCGAACACTATTCATAACCCGGTGGTGAAGGACAGCGAAGCGCAGCGTGAGGGCGTGACGCCAGCGAGTGCGGAGCACCAGGCCGCAGCGCCTGAACAAACGCCGCAGGAAACTGAACTGAAAAAACAGGCGCAGCCGGAAGAGCCGGTGGTAAAAGCGGCTGAAGCGAAACCCGCCGCGCCCGTTTCCGAATCATCCCCCTCGTCGAGTGATAAAGCGTAACTATGGCAGTAGATGATACTCAACCGCTTATTACGCACCTGATTGAGCTGCGTAAGCGCCTGTTAAACTGCATTATTGCGGTATTCCTCATATTCCTGTGCCTGGTCTATTTCGCCAACGATATTTATCAGGTGGTTTCTGCGCCGCTGATCAAGCAGATGCCGCTGGGGGCAACGATGATTGCAACAGACGTTGCATCACCGTTTTTCACTCCGATTAAGCTCACCTTCTGGGTGTCGTTGATTGCGTCTGCACCCGTCATCCTTTATCAGGTATGGGCATTTGTGGCGCCAGCACTGTACAGGCACGAACGTAAACTGGTGATCCCGCTGCTGGTCTCCAGTTCGCTGCTGTTCTATATCGGCATGGCGTTTGCCTACTTCGTTGTCTTCCCGCTGGCCTTTGGCTTCCTGACGCATACCGCGCCGGAAGGGGTTCAGGTATCGACGGATATCGCCAGCTACCTCAGCTTTGTGATGGCGCTGTTTATGGCGTTCGGTGTGGCGTTTGAAGTGCCGGTGGCCATTGTGCTGCTCTGCTGGGTTGGGGTAACCACCCCTGATGACCTGCGTAAGAAGCGTCCCTATATTCTGGTGGGCGCCTTCGTAGTCGGCATGCTGTTGACGCCGCCGGACGTCTTCTCACAAACGTTGCTGGCAATACCGATGTACTGCCTGTTTGAGGTTGGCGTATTCTTCTCGCGTTTCTACGTGGGAAAAGGACGCCGGTCGGACGATGAAGACGATGCGTCCGAAAAGACCACTGAAGAGTAAAACCAGCCGCCCGTCAGGGCGGTTGTTCTATGGGGAATCGCATGTTTGATATCGGACTCAACCTGACCAGCTCGCAGTTTGCGAAAGATCGTGACGAGGTGGTTGCGCGTGCTTTTGAGGCTGGCGTAAAAGGGCTGCTCCTGACCGGGACCAACCTGCATGAGAGCGAGCAGGCGCTACTGCTGGCGCAACGCTATCAACACTGCTGGTCAACCGCCGGCGTCCACCCTCATGACAGCAGCCAGTGGACGGCGGAGAGCGCAGAAACCCTGCGCACGCTGGCAAAAACGGCAGAGGTGGTGGCTATTGGCGAGTGCGGGCTCGATTTTAACCGCAACTTCTCCACGCCTGAAGAACAGGAAAAGGCGTTCACTGCCCAGCTTGCGCTGGCGGCAGAGCTTGAAATGCCCGTCTTTATGCACTGTCGCGATGCGCATGAACGTTTTCTCGCACTGCTGGACCCGTGGCTGGATAAACTGACCGGCGCAGTGCTCCACTGCTTCACCGGGTCTCGCCAGGAAGCGCTGGATTGCCTGAACCGCGGTTTGTATCTGGGGATCACCGGTTGGGTGTGTGATGAGCGCCGCGGGCTTGAGCTTCGCGAGCTGCTGCCGATAATCCCGGCAGACCGTTTGCTTCTTGAAACCGATGCGCCATACCTGCTGCCGCGAGATATGAAGCCCAAACCGGCATCGCGGCGAAACGAGCCCGCCTTGCTGGGGCACATTGTTGAGCGCGTAGCGCACTGGCGCGGAGAGGATCCGCACTGGCTTTCCGCGCAGACGGATGACAACGTGCGTCGCCTGTTCGGGATAAACGTTTAAACTTTGCGGAAGTCGGTGTTTTTCACGCTCTGCAGCACCTGCTTGTTCAGCAGATTGAGCAACAGCATGGAGCGCGCTTCACCGTCCGGCTCGGCGAAAATCGCCTGCAGGCCTTCGAATGCGCCTTCGGTAATGACGACGCTATCGCCCGCGTAAGGGGTTTCCGGGTCGGTGATCCCTTCAGGCTGTTGATAAACAGACAGCTGATGAATGACGGTCGACGGAACGGTTGCCGGGTGGGCACCAAAACGAACGAAGTGGCTGACGCCGCGCGTTGCGCTGATGGTAGTGGTGTGGATCACCTCAGGGTCGAACTCCACGAACAGATAGTTCGGGAATAAAGGCTCACTGACGGTTGTGCGCTTCCCGCGCTGCATTTTTTCAAGCGTGATCACGGGTGTCAGACAATTTACAGACTGACGTTCAAGATGTTCCTGCGCGCGCTGAAGTTGCCCGCGTTTGCAATACAGTAAATACCAGGCCTGCATAATCACTCTTTCCCTTAGTTCGGGGCGCAAGCATATCAAAACCCTGGAGGGATCGCTAAGTTGATTATAATGGGGGAAATTCGAACACAGCGGATAAGTTCACGCTAATTTAACAAAATTACAGCATCAAGCAGGCTTACGCCGTATAATGAAGCGCTTACAGAGAGGCCATGACTAACTGCATGAAATACCACGATCTCCGCGACTTCCTGACGCTGCTGGAAAAGCAGGGTGAACTGAAACGCATTACACTTCCTGTTGATCCTTATCTGGAAATGACAGAAATTGCTGACCGCACCCTACGTGCCGGTGGCCCTGCATTACTGTTTGAAAATCCAAAAGGTTACTCAATGCCGGTGCTGTGCAACCTGTTTGGCACCCCGCGTCGTGTCGCGCTGGGAATGGGACAAGAAGACGTTACCGCGCTGCGTGAAGTGGGGAAACTGCTGGCATTTCTGAAAGAGCCTGAGCCACCGAAAGGTTTCCGCGATCTGTTCGATAAGCTGCCGCAGTTTAAGCAGGTGTTGAACATGCCCACCAAACGCCTGCGCGGCGCGCCGTGTCAGCAGAAAGTGCTGGAAGGCGATGCGGTGGATCTCACCAAAATCCCTATCATGCAGTGCTGGCCTGAAGATGCTGCGCCGCTGATCACCTGGGGCCTCACCGTGACGCGCGGACCGCATAAAGAGCGGCAAAACCTAGGTATTTATCGCCAGCAGCTGATTGGCAAGAATAAGCTCATCATGCGCTGGCTGTCGCACCGCGGCGGCGCGCTGGATTTCCAGGAGTGGTGTGCTGCACATCCGGGTGAACGGTTCCCGGTGTCTGTCGCGTTAGGTGCCGATCCGGCCACCATTCTGGGGGCGGTCACGCCCGTACCGGATACGCTCTCTGAATATGCGTTTGCTGGCCTGCTGCGCGGGACTAAAACCGAGGTCGTGAAGTGTATCTCCAACGATCTCGAAGTGCCGGCCAGCGCCGAAATTGTGCTGGAAGGTTACATTGAGCAGGGTGAAATGGCGCCAGAAGGTCCATACGGCGACCACACCGGCTATTACAACGAAGTGGATAACTTCCCGGTGTTTACCGTCACGCATGTTACTCAGCGTGAAGATGCGATTTATCACTCCACCTATACTGGCCGCCCACCGGATGAACCGGCGGTGCTCGGCGTGGCGCTGAACGAAGTATTTGTGCCGATCCTGCAAAAGCAGTTCCCGGAAATCGTTGATTTTTATCTGCCGCCTGAAGGATGCTCGTATCGCATGGCGGTGGTCACGATGAAGAAGCAGTATCCCGGACATGCTAAACGCGTGATGATGGGCGTATGGTCTTTCCTGCGCCAGTTTATGTATACCAAATTTGTTATTGTCTGCGATGATGACGTTAACGCCCGTGACTGGAACGACGTTATCTGGGCGATAACCACGCGAATGGATCCTGCGCGTGATACGGTGTTAGTCGAAAATACGCCGATAGATTATCTGGATTTTGCCTCGCCGGTTTCCGGTCTTGGCTCAAAGATGGGACTGGATGCCACAAATAAATGGCCTGGCGAAACCGACCGTGAATGGGGTCGCCCGATCAAAAAAGATCCTGCTGTGACCGCGCGAATTGACGCGATCTGGGACGAACTGGCCATAATGAATAACGGTAAACCCTGAGCTGACCGTTAAGCCCTATAGACTTCCCGACAGAGAGAGCGAATGACAACCTTAAGCTGTAAAGTGACGTCGGTTGATGCTATTACCGACACCGTATATCGCGTCCGTTTGGTTCCTGAAGCGGCATTCTCATTCCGTGCCGGCCAGTACCTGATGGTGGTGATGGATGAGCGTGATAAGCGTCCTTTCTCTATGGCCTCTACGCCAGCAGAGCAGGAATTTATTGAGCTGCATATTGGTGCGTCTGAGCTTAACCTGTACGCGATGGCCGTGATGGACCGCATCCTGAAAGAGCGTGAGATTGTGGTCGACATTCCTCACGGCGATGCGTGGTTGCGTGATGACGAAGACCGTCCGCTGATTCTGATCGCGGGCGGTACGGGCTTCTCCTATGTGCGCTCTATTCTGTTGACCGCGCTGGCGCGTAATCCAGACCGTGACATCACCATCTACTGGGGCGGCCGTGAAGAGAAGCACCTGTACGACCTGTCTGAACTGGAAGCGCTGAGCGTTAACCATCCTAACCTGCGCATTGAGCCAGTGGTCGAGCAGCCGGAAGAGGGCTGGCGTGGACGTAGCGGGACGGTGCTGACGGCGGTACTGCAGGATCACGGCACGCTGGCGGGACATGATATCTACATTGCAGGCCGTTTCGAGATGGCGAAAATTGCCCGCGACCTGTTCTGTAACGAACGCGATGCGCGTGAAGATCGCCTGTTTGGCGATGCGTTTGCCTTCATTTAAATAAAAAACCCGCCCCTGACAGGCGGGAAGAACGGCAACTAAACTGTCTCTCTTCGCCAATGACGCCATAACTGCGTTGGCTGCGCTCGTTCACCCGAATCACTTACTAATGTAAGCTCATCGGGATTCGCTCGCTTGCCGCCTTGTTCTGACGTCATTGGCTTTGAGATACTTTTCCTTACTTACACTCTCTCAAACACCGTCGCGATACCCTGACCCAGGCCGATACACATCGTTGCCAGACCAAACTGGGCATCTTTGCGTTCCATCAGGTTAATCAGCGTCGTGCTGATACGCGCCCCGGAACAGCCCAGCGGGTGACCGAGGGCGATCGCGCCGCCGTTGAGGTTAATCTTCTCGTCGATCTGCTCCATCAGCCCCAGATCTTTAATGCACGGCAGGATCTGCGCGGCAAACGCTTCGTTCATCTCGAACAGATCGATATCGCTGGCAGTTAAGCCCGCTTTTTTCAGCGCCAGCTTCGAGGCCGGAACCGGGCCGTAACCCATGATTGAAGGATCGCAGCCCACCACCGCCATCGAACGCACGCGAGCGCGTGGCGTCAGGCCCAATTCGCGGGCGCGGCTTTCGCTCATCACCAGCATCGCGGCGGCACCGTCGGACAGCGCCGACGACGTCCCTGCCGTTACCGTACCGGTGACCGGATCAAATGCCGGACGCAGGGTAGAAAGCGCTTCGACCGTCGTTTCCGGACGAATGACTTCGTCGTAGCTGAACTGCTTCAGTACGCCGTCTGCATCGTGGCCCCCGGTCGGGATGATCTCATTCTTGAAGGCACCGGACTGCGTGGCGGCCCAGGCGCGGGCGTGAGAGCGCGCGGCAAAAGCATCCTGCATTTCACGACTGATGCCGTGCAGGCGGGAGAGCATCTCGGCGGTAAGGCCCATCATGCCTGCGGCTTTCGCCACGTTGCGGCTCATGCCCGGATGGAAATCGACCCCGTGGCTCATCGGCACATGGCCCATGTGTTCAACGCCGCCGACCAGACAGGCCTGCGCATCGCCGGTCATGATCATGCGCGCTGCGTCGTGCAGGGCCTGCATCGACGAACCGCACAGGCGGTTGACGGTAACGGCCGGAACCGAATGCGGGATCTCCGCCAGCAGCGACGCGTTGCGGGCGATGTTGAAGCCCTGCTCCAGCGTTTGCTGCACGCAGCCCCAGTAGATATCGTCGAGCGCTGCTGGGTCCAGCGCGGGGTTACGCGCCAGCAGGCTACGCATCAGGTGCGCGGAGAGGTCTTCCGCGCGCACGTTACGGAACGCACCGCCTTTTGAACGGCCCATCGGGGTGCGAATCGCATCAACAATGACAACCTTTTCCATTGTGACTCCTTAAGCCGTTTTCAGCGCGCCAACCGGACGGGCTGGCTCAACTGCTGGATAGTAGGGTTCGTTATGGCGCGCTTTGTTACGCAGCCCTTCCGGCACTTCATAAAGCGGACCGAGGTGCTGATACTGCTGCGCCATATCGAGATAGCGGGCGCTGCCGAGCGTATCCAGCCAGCGGAACGCGCCGCCGTGGAACGGAGGGAAGCCCAGGCCATATACCAACGCCATATCCGCTTCTGCCGGGCTGGCGATAATGCCTTCTTCCAGGCAACGGACCACTTCGTTGATCATAGGAATCATCATGCGGGCAATAATTTCGTCGTCGGTGAAGTCGCGTTTCGGCTGGCATACCTCGGCCAGCAGGCCATCCACCGCCGCATCTTCTTCTTTCTTCGGTTTGCCTTTGCTGTCTTCTTTATAACGCCAGAAGCCCAGACCGTTTTTCTGACCGAAGCGGTTGGCGTCAAACAGCGCGTCAATAGCGTCGCGATAGTCTTTCTGCATGCGCTGCGGGAAGCCCGCCGCCATGACGGCCTGCGCGTGGTGGGCGGTATCAATGCCGACGACGTCTAGCAGATACGCCGGGCCCATCGGCCAGCCGAACTGTTTTTCCATTACTTTGTCGATTTTGCGGAAGTCCGCGCCGTCGCGCAGCAGTTGGCTGAAGCCGGCGAAGTACGGGAACAGCACGCGGTTCACAAAGAAGCCTGGGCAGTCATTAACGACGATCGGCGTTTTACCCATCTTGCTTGCCCACGCCACGACTTTAGCGATGGTTTCGTCAGAGGTTTTTTCCCCGCGGATCACTTCGACCAGCGGCATACGATGTACCGGGTTGAAGAAGTGCATACCGCAGAAGTTTTCCGGACGCTTCAGCACGCTCGCCAGTTCGCTGATTGGAATGGTGGAGGTGTTAGAGGCCAGCACGGTATCCGGGCGAACCTTGTCTTCCGTTTCCGCCAGCACCGCTTTTTTGACCTTCGGGTTCTCGACGACGGCTTCGACCACCACGTCGACACGATCAAAACCGCTGTATTCCAGCACGGGCTGGATGGTGGAGATCACGCCTGCGAGCTTCAGCCCGTCAATTTTGCCGCGCTCAAGCTGTTTGTTCAGCAGCTTGGCCGCTTCGGTCATGCCCAGCGTCAGGGATTTCTCGTTGATGTCTTTCATCACTACCGGCACGCCTTTCCAGGCCGACTGGTAAGCGATGCCGCCGCCCATAATACCGGCGCCGAGTACCGCCGCGTGTTTTGGCGTCTCAACGTTTTTGGTCAGCTGTTTGGCTTTGCCCTTCACGAACTGATCGTTGAGGAAGATACCAACCAGCGCGCGGGCTTCATTGGTGTGCGCCAGCGGAACAAAGCTCTGGTTTTCCAGCTTCAGGGCTTCGTCGCGGCCAAAGCGGGCTGCCGCTTCAATGGTTTTCACCGCCGTGATTGGCGCCGGGTAGTGTTTACCCGCCGTCTGCATCACCATGCCTTTGGCGATGGTGAAGCTCATGGTGGCTTCAATCTTGCTGAGCTTTAACGGCTCCAGCTTCGGCTGACGTTTGGCTTTCCAGTCCAGATCACCGTTAATCGCCTGACGCAGAATGGCGAGTGCACCTTCAACCAGCTTCTCTGGTTTCACGACGCCGTCGACCAGGCCGATTTTCTGCGCCTGTTCTGCACCCACGTCTTTACCAGCGGCAATGATTTCCAGGGCGCTATCGGCGCCCAGCATGCGCGGCATACGCACGGAACCGCCAAAGCCCGGCATGATGCCCAGCTTGGTTTCCGGCAGGCCGATACGCAGGTCCGGCGTCGCCAGACGGTAGTCGGTCGCCAGCACGCACTCGCAGCCGCCACCCAGCGCGTAGCCGTTCACGGCAGAGATCGTTGGAACAGGCAGATCTTCCAGACGATTAAAGACGCTGTTGGCAAAGTGCAGCCACTGGCTCAGCTGTTCTTCCGGAACCTGGAACAGCGAAAGAAATTCGGTGATATCGGCACCGACAATAAAGGCCGCTTTGTTCGAACGCAGCAGCAGCCCTTTTAATTCAGATTGCTTTTCAAGTACTTCCAGCGCCTGGCCAAGACTGGCCACCGTCGCGGTATCAAGCTTATTCACTGAGCCGGGGGCATCGAACACCAGTTCGGCAATGCCATCTTCCAGCCAGTTGAGGTACAGGGTGTCGCCTTTGTAAAGCATGTCAGTCTCCTGAATCCAGCAAGTGGATCTGGTCATACCAGATGAGACGGAGTGTGGAATTTATGTTAATAAAATGCAAATTACTCATTAAGAAATTGCTGCGTTGATCACGGTCGGTGGAAATCACGCAGCCGGAGTGAGGTGTGCTAAGATGCGATGACTTGAGGTCAAAAAAACGAAAGGAAGAATGATGGACTCACTGGCTTCGCTTTATAAAAATCATATCGTTACCCTACAGGAACGTACCCGCGATGTACTGGCCCGCTTCAAGCTGGATGCTCTTCTGATCCACTCCGGCGAGCTGATGAATACTTTTCTTGATGACCACGCCTATCCGTTTAAGGTTAACCCGCAGTTAAAAGCCTGGGTGCCGGTGACACAGGTTCCGAATTGCTGGCTGCTGGTGGACGGCGTGAACAAGCCGAAACTGTGGTTCTACCTGCCGGTTGATTACTGGCACAACGTCGAACCGCTGCCGACCTCTTTCTGGACCGAAGAAATTGAGGTGATCGCCCTGCCAAAAGCGGACGGCATTGGCAGCCAGCTGCCAGCTGCGCGCGGCAACATCGGCTACATTGGCCCTGTACCTGAACGTGCGCTCGGTCTGGATATTCCGGCAGACAAACTCAATCCGAAAGGCGTGCTGGATTACCTGCACTATTACCGCGCGTATAAAACCGACTATGAACTCTACTGCATGCGTGAAGCGCAAAAAACGGCGGTGAATGGTCACCGCGCCGCGCACGAAGCGTTCCAGTCAGGCATGAGCGAGTTCGATATCAACCTGGCCTACCTGACCGCAACCGGTCATCGTGACACCGACGTACCGTACAGCAACATCGTCGCGCTGAATGAGCATGCGTCTGTTCTCCACTACACCAAACTGGATCATCAGGTTCCGTCTGAGATGCGCAGCTTCCTGCTGGACGCAGGCGCAGAGTACAACGGCTATGCGGCCGATCTGACCCGCACCTGGGCGGCGAATGCGGATACCGATTTTGCGCAGCTTATTAAGGACGTAAACGACGAACAGCTGGCATTGATTGGCACCATGAAGGCCGGAACCAGCTACGTGGATTACCACATCCAGTTCCATCAGCGCATTGCCAAACTGCTGCGTAAGCATCAGATTGTGAAAGACATGAGCGAAGAGGCGATGGTCGAAAACGACCTGACTGGACCATTCATGCCGCACGGTATCGGCCACCCGCTGGGCCTGCAGGTTCACGACGTTGCGGGCTTCATGCAGGATGATACCGGCACGCACCTGGCGGCACCGTCTAAATATCCTTACCTGCGCTGCACCCGTATTCTTGAGCCGCGCATGGTATTGACCATCGAGCCGGGGATCTACTTTATTGAATCCCTGCTGGCGCCGTGGCGTGAAGGGCAGTTCAGCAAGCACTTCAACTGGGAAAAAATCGACGCGCTGAAACCGTTTGGCGGCATTCGTATCGAAGATAACGTGGTGGTTCACGAGAACGGTATCGAGAATATGACGCGAGACCTGAAGCTGGCCTGATGGAAAGCTGGCTGATACCGGCTGAACCGGTCACCTTTGTTGAGGAAATCAAGAAAAGCCGCTTTATTACGCTGCTGGCGCACACCGACGGCGTAGAGGCGGCGAAAGCGTTTGTCGAGTCCGTTCGCGCGGAGCACCCTGACGCACGTCACCACTGCGTGGCGTGGGTGGCAGGGCCACCGGACGATTCGCAACAGCTCGGTTTTTCCGACGACGGTGAACCGGCGGGCACAGCCGGTAAACCCATGCTCTCCCAGCTGATGGGTAGCGGCGTGGGTGAAATTACCGCCGTGGTGGTGCGCTACTACGGCGGCATCCTGTTGGGCACGGGCGGGCTGGTTAAAGCGTATGGCGGTGGAGTGCAGCAGGCACTGAATATCCTGACGGCCACCCGCAAAACGCCGCTCACCGAATATACTTTATTGTGCGATTACGCTCAGCTATCGGGCATTGAAACACTGCTCAAACAATTTAACGGCGTGATTGCGCACAGTGATTACCAGGCAATGGTGCAATTACGCGTGGCGCTTCCTCAGGCAGAACTGGCTGCTTTTTCAGCAAAACTGGCTGATTTCAGTCGCGGTTCGTTGCAATTGCTGCCGATTGAAGAATAATCCCCACCTCACTTTTTGAATACCAAAGGAAGCGGCAGAGATGCATTTTCGTGCCATAACCCGAATCGTTGGACTGCTGGTCATACTCTTTTCGGGGACGATGATTCTCCCTGGACTGGTGGCGCTTATCTACCGGGACGGCGCGGGGCGGGCTTTTACCCAGACCTTCTTTGTCGCGCTGGCGATCGGCTCGCTGCTGTGGTGGCCGAACCGTCGTCAGAAAGGTGAGCTGAAATCTCGCGAAGGCTTTCTGATTGTGGTCCTGTTCTGGACGGTGCTGGGAAGCGTCGGTTCGCTGCCCTTTATCTTCTCTGAGCAGCCTAACCTCAGCATCACGGATGCCTTTTTTGAATCGTTTTCTGGTTTAACGACCACTGGTGCGACGACGCTGGTGGGGCTGGATTCGTTACCCCACGCTATTCTCTTTTATCGCCAGATGCTGCAGTGGTTCGGGGGGATGGGGATCATCGTCCTGGCGGTGGCCATCCTGCCGATTCTGGGCGTCGGGGGGATGCAGCTGTACAGGGCTGAAATGCCGGGGCCGCTGAAAGATAATAAGATGCGCCCGCGTATTGCCGAGACGGCGAAAACCCTGTGGCTGATTTATGTTTTGCTGACGGTAGCCTGCGCGCTGGCGCTGTGGTTTGCCGGGATGCCTGCCTTCGATGCTATCGGGCACAGCTTCGCGACGATTGCCATTGGCGGGTTCTCCACTCACGATGCCAGCGTGGGGTACTTCGACAGCCCAACGATTAACACCATCATTGCGATTTTCCTGCTGATCTCCGGCTGTAACTACGGCCTGCACTTCTCTTTACTGAGCGGACGTAGCCTGAAGGTGTACTGGCGCGATCCTGAGTTTCGCATGTTCATTGGCGTCCAGCTTACCCTGGTCGTCATCTGCACCCTGGTGCTGTGGTTCCATGATGTTTACAACTCGGCGCTGACCACGCTCAATCAGGCGTTTTTCCAGGTGGTGTCGATGGCGACGACCGCCGGGTTTACCACGGACAGCATCGCGCGCTGGCCGCTGTTCCTGCCGGTACTTCTGCTGTGCTCCGCGTTTATCGGCGGCTGCGCCGGGTCGACGGGCGGTGGTCTGAAGGTGATTCGTATTCTGCTCCTGTTCAAGCAGGGGAACCGTGAGCTGAAGCGCCTGGTCCACCCGAATGCGGTCTACAGCATTAAGCTGGGGAACCGCGCGCTACCGGAACGTATCCTCGAAGCGGTGTGGGGGTTCTTCTCGGCGTATGCGCTGGTCTTTATCGTCAGCATGCTGGCGATCATCGCGACGGGAGTGGATGATTTCTCCGCCTTTGCGTCCGTCGTCGCAACACTGAACAACCTCGGGCCTGGCCTGGGGGTTGTGGCGGATAACTTTGCCAGCATGAACCCGGTTGCGAAATGGATCCTTATTGCCAATATGCTGTTTGGTCGTCTTGAGGTCTTTACGCTGCTGGTGCTGTTCACCCCAACATTCTGGCGCGAATAAGGAGCCGTTGATGAAAACACTGATTCTTTTCTCTACGCGAGACGGACAAACGCGTGAGATTGCCGCTTATCTGGCATCGGAATTAAAAGAGCTGGGGATATACTCGGACGTGGTAAACCTGAATCGCGCGGAGGAGATTGCCTGGCAGGAGTACGATCGCGTGGTGATTGGCGCCTCCATTCGTTACGGACACTTCCATCCGGCGTTAGATCGCTTTGTGAAAAAGCATACGGCGGTACTCAACACATTGCCGGGCGCGTTTTACTCGGTCAATCTGGTTGCCCGTAAAGCTGAGAAGCGTACGCCGCAGACCAACAGCTACACGCGCAAATTTTTGCTCGGCTCGCCGTGGCAGCCAGACCTGTGCGCCGTCTTTGCCGGTGCGCTACGCTATCCTCGCTACCGCTGGTATGACCGCTTCATGATCCGCCTGATAATGAAGATGACGGGTGGCGAAACCGATACGCGTAAAGAAGTGGTTTATACCGACTGGTCGCAGGTGGCCAGTTTTGCGCGGGAAATTGCCCATTTAGCGGGCGATTCGCGACTTAAATAAGCGTTAAGTTTGAAAAGTGAGCGAACGAAAAGTTTTTTGTATTTTGTGCTTGTCACTTCAGAATAACTCCCTATAATGCGCCTCCACTGACACGGAACAACGGCACACACGCCGCCGGGTCAGCAGAGAAAAGCGAAATAAACGCTTGACTCTGAAGCGGGAAAGCGTAATATGCACACCCCGCGCCGCAGCGAAAACGAAGCGGCACTGCTCTTTAACAATTTATCAGACAATCTGTGTGGGCACTCAAAGTGACATGGATTCTTAACGTCCTCGGACGAAAAATGAATACCAAGTCTCTGAGTGAACATACGTAATTCATTACGAAGTTTAATTCACGAGCATCAAACTTAAATTGAAGAGTTTGATCATGGCTCAGATTGAACGCTGGCGGCAGGCCTAACACATGCAAGTCGAACGGTAGCACAGAGAGCTTGCTCTCGGGTGACGAGTGGCGGACGGGTGAGTAATGTCTGGGAAACTGCCTGATGGAGGGGGATAACTACTGGAAACGGTAGCTAATACCGCATAATGTCGCAAGACCAAAGAGGGGGACCTTCGGGCCTCTTGCCATCAGATGTGCCCAGATGGGATTAGCTAGTAGGTGGGGTAACGGCTCACCTAGGCGACGATCCCTAGCTGGTCTGAGAGGATGACCAGCCACACTGGAACTGAGACACGGTCCAGACTCCTACGGGAGGCAGCAGTGGGGAATATTGCACAATGGGCGCAAGCCTGATGCAGCCATGCCGCGTGTATGAAGAAGGCCTTCGGGTTGTAAAGTACTTTCAGCGGGGAGGAAGGCGATAAGGTTAATAACCTTGTCGATTGACGTTACCCGCAGAAGAAGCACCGGCTAACTCCGTGCCAGCAGCCGCGGTAATACGGAGGGTGCAAGCGTTAATCGGAATTACTGGGCGTAAAGCGCACGCAGGCGGTCTGTCAAGTCGGATGTGAAATCCCCGGGCTCAACCTGGGAACTGCATTCGAAACTGGCAGGCTAGAGTCTTGTAGAGGGGGGTAGAATTCCAGGTGTAGCGGTGAAATGCGTAGAGATCTGGAGGAATACCGGTGGCGAAGGCGGCCCCCTGGACAAAGACTGACGCTCAGGTGCGAAAGCGTGGGGAGCAAACAGGATTAGATACCCTGGTAGTCCACGCCGTAAACGATGTCGACTTGGAGGTTGTGCCCTTGAGGCGTGGCTTCCGGAGCTAACGCGTTAAGTCGACCGCCTGGGGAGTACGGCCGCAAGGTTAAAACTCAAATGAATTGACGGGGGCCCGCACAAGCGGTGGAGCATGTGGTTTAATTCGATGCAACGCGAAGAACCTTACCTACTCTTGACATCCAGAGAACTTAGCAGAGATGCTTTGGTGCCTTCGGGAACTCTGAGACAGGTGCTGCATGGCTGTCGTCAGCTCGTGTTGTGAAATGTTGGGTTAAGTCCCGCAACGAGCGCAACCCTTATCCTTTGTTGCCAGCGGTTAGGCCGGGAACTCAAAGGAGACTGCCAGTGATAAACTGGAGGAAGGTGGGGATGACGTCAAGTCATCATGGCCCTTACGAGTAGGGCTACACACGTGCTACAATGGCGCATACAAAGAGAAGCGACCTCGCGAGAGCAAGCGGACCTCATAAAGTGCGTCGTAGTCCGGATTGGAGTCTGCAACTCGACTCCATGAAGTCGGAATCGCTAGTAATCGTGGATCAGAATGCCACGGTGAATACGTTCCCGGGCCTTGTACACACCGCCCGTCACACCATGGGAGTGGGTTGCAAAAGAAGTAGGTAGCTTAACCTTCGGGAGGGCGCTTACCACTTTGTGATTCATGACTGGGGTGAAGTCGTAACAAGGTAACCGTAGGGGAACCTGCGGTTGGATCACCTCCTTACCTTAAAGAACCTGCCTTTGCAGTGCTCACACAGATTGTCTGATGAAAAACAGCAGTAAAAAACCTCTACAGGCTTGTAGCTCAGGTGGTTAGAGCGCACCCCTGATAAGGGTGAGGTCGGTGGTTCAAGTCCACTCAGGCCTACCAAATTTGCAAAGCAAATTTGAAGAGGTTGGCAAAACGATGGGGCTATAGCTCAGCTGGGAGAGCGCCTGCTTTGCACGCAGGAGGTCTGCGGTTCGATCCCGCATAGCTCCACCATCTTTTACTGCGAACACAAGAAAACTTCAGAGTGAACCTGAAAAGGTGCACTGCGAAGTTTTGCTCTTTAAAAATCTGGATCAAGCTGAAAATTGAAACGACACATCTTAATGGTGTGTTCGAGTCTCTCAAATTTTCGCAATCAGAAGTGAAACATCTTCGGGTTGTGAGGTTAAGCGACTAAGCGTACACGGTGGATGCCCTGGCAGTCAGAGGCGATGAAGGACGTGCTAATCTGCGAAAAGCGACGGCGAGGTGATATGAACCTTTGACCCGTCGATGTCCGAATGGGGAAACCCAGTGTGATCCGTCACACTATCGTTAACTGAATACATAGGTTAACGAGGCGAACCGGGGGAACTGAAACATCTAAGTACCCCGAGGAAAAGAAATCAACCGAGATTCCCCCAGTAGCGGCGAGCGAACGGGGAGCAGCCCGGAGTCTGAATCAGCTTGTGTGTTAGTGGAAGCGTCTGGAAAGTCGCACGGTACAGGGTGACAGTCCCGTACACGAAAATGCACAGGTTGTGAACTCGAAGAGTAGGGCGGGACACGTGGTATCCTGTCTGAATATGGGGGGACCATCCTCCAAGGCTAAATACTCCTGACTGACCGATAGTGAACCAGTACCGTGAGGGAAAGGCGAAAAGAACCCCGGCGAGGGGAGTGAAAAAGAACCTGAAACCGTGTACGTACAAGCAGTGGGAGCACCTTCGTGGTGTGACTGCGTACCTTTTGTATAATGGGTCAGCGACTTATATTCTGTAGCAAGGTTAACCGTATAGGGGAGCCGCAGGGAAACCGAGTCTTAACTGGGCGTTAAGTTGCAGGGTATAGACCCGAAACCCGGTGATCTAGCCATGGGCAGGTTGAAGGTTGGGTAACACTAACTGGAGGACCGAACCGACTAATGTTGAAAAATTAGCGGATGACCTGTGGCTGGGGGTGAAAGGCCAATCAAACCGGGAGATAGCTGGTTCTCCCCGAAAGCTATTTAGGTAGCGCCTCGTGAACTCATCTTCGGGGGTAGAGCACTGTTTCGGCTAGGGGGCCATCCCGGCTTACCAACCCGATGCAAACTACGAATACCGAAGAATGTTATCACGGGAGACACACGGCGGGTGCTAACGTCCGTCGTGAAGAGGGAAACAACCCAGACCGCCAGCTAAGGTCCCAAAGTCATGGTTAAGTGGGAAACGATGTGGGAAGGCACAGACAGCCAGGATGTTGGCTTAGAAGCAGCCATCATTTAAAGAAAGCGTAATAGCTCACTGGTCGAGTCGGCCTGCGCGGAAGATGTAACGGGGCTAAACCATGCACCGAAGCTGCGGCAGCGACGCTTATGCGTTGTTGGGTAGGGGAGCGTTCTGTAAGCCGTCGAAGGTGTGCTGTGAGGCATGCTGGAGGTATCAGAAGTGCGAATGCTGACATAAGTAACGATAAAGCGGGTGAAAAGCCCGCTCGCCGGAAGACCAAGGGTTCCTGTCCAACGTTAATCGGGGCAGGGTGAGTCGACCCCTAAGGCGAGGCCGAAAGGCGTAGTCGATGGGAAACAGGTTAATATTCCTGTACTTGGTGTTACTGCGAAGGGGGGACGGAGAAGGCTATGTCAGCCGGGCGACGGTTGTCCCGGTTTAAGCGTGTAGGTGTGTGTTCCAGGCAAATCCGGTTCACTTTAACACTGAGGCGTGATGACGAGGCACTACGGTGCTGAAGTGATAAATGCCCTGCTTCCAGGAAAAGCCTCTAAGCATCAGGTAACACGAAATCGTACCCCAAACCGACACAGGTGGTCAGGTAGAGAATACCAAGGCGCTTGAGAGAACTCGGGTGAAGGAACTAGGCAAAATGGTGCCGTAACTTCGGGAGAAGGCACGCTGATATGTAGGTGAAGTCCCTGCGGACGGAGCTGAAATCAGTCGAAGATACCAGCTGGCTGCAACTGTTTATTAAAAACACAGCACTGTGCAAACACGAAAGTGGACGTATACGGTGTGACGCCTGCCCGGTGCCGGAAGGTTAATTGATGGGGTTAGCGGCAACGCGAAGCTCTTGATCGAAGCCCCGGTAAACGGCGGCCGTAACTATAACGGTCCTAAGGTAGCGAAATTCCTTGTCGGGTAAGTTCCGACCTGCACGAATGGCGTAATGATGGCCAGGCTGTCTCCACCCGAGACTCAGTGAAATTGAACTCGCTGTGAAGATGCAGTGTACCCGCGGCAAGACGGAAAGACCCCGTGAACCTTTACTATAGCTTGACACTGAACACTGGTCCTTGATGTGTAGGATAGGTGGGAGGCTTTGAAGCGTGGACGCCAGTCTGCGTGGAGCCGTCCTTGAAATACCACCCTTTAATGGCTGGTGTTCTAACGTGGACCCGTGATCCGGGTTGCGGACAGTGTCTGGTGGGTAGTTTGACTGGGGCGGTCTCCTCCCAAAGAGTAACGGAGGAGCACGAAGGTTAGCTAATCCTGGTCGGACATCAGGAGGTTAGTGCAATGGCATAAGCTAGCTTGACTGCGAGAGTGACGGCTCGAGCAGGTGCGAAAGCAGGTCATAGTGATCCGGTGGTTCTGAATGGAAGGGCCATCGCTCAACGGATAAAAGGTACTCCGGGGATAACAGGCTGATACCGCCCAAGAGTTCATATCGACGGCGGTGTTTGGCACCTCGATGTCGGCTCATCACATCCTGGGGCTGAAGTAGGTCCCAAGGGTATGGCTGTTCGCCATTTAAAGTGGTACGCGAGCTGGGTTTAGAACGTCGTGAGACAGTTCGGTCCCTATCTGCCGTGGGCGCTGGAGAATTGAGGGGGGCTGCTCCTAGTACGAGAGGACCGGAGTGGACGCATCACTGGTGTTCGGGTTGTCATGCCAATGGCACTGCCCGGTAGCTAAATGCGGAAGAGATAAGTGCTGAAAGCATCTAAGCACGAAACTTGCCCCGAGATGAGTTCTCCCTGAGACTTTAAGTCTCCTGAAGGAACGTTGAAGACGACGACGTTGATAGGCCGGGTGTGTAAGCGCAGCGATGCGTTGAGCTAACCGGTACTAATGAACCGTGAGGCTTAACCTTACAACGCCGAAGATGTTTTGGCGGTGAGAGACAGAACAATCAACTTTCAGCCTGATACAGATTAACAGAATTTGCCTGGCGGCTTTAGCGCGGTGGTCCCACCTGACCCCATGCCGAACTCAGAAGTGAAACGCCGTAGCGCCGATGGTAGTGTGGGGTCTCCCCATGTGAGAGTAGGGAACTGCCAGGCATCAAATAAGTGAAGAGGCCATCCGAAAGGATGGCCTTTTTGCGTTTCTGCGCTGCACAAACTAATCCCCCAACGCCCTGCTTATACGGTAAACTACCTGCGTTTTTGCATCAGGATAGCGTCTATGAACCACTCCCTTAAGCCCTGGAATACCTTTGGCATTCAACGTAATGCTAATCAAATTGTACGTGCCGATACTGCACAGCAGCTGCTGGATGCATGGCAAAGCGCAACAGAAAATAACGAACCCGTACTGATTCTGGGCGAAGGAAGCAATGTCCTGTTTCTCGACGATTATGCGGGAACGGTGATCGTTAACCGCATCATGGGCATTGGTGTGGAAGAGTATGCCGATAGCTGGCATCTGCACGTGGGGGCCGGAGAAAACTGGCATCAGCTGGTGCAATTTACCCTCGAAAAAGGGATGCCGGGTCTGGAAAACCTGGCGCTGATCCCAGGCTGCGCCGGATCGTCACCCATCCAAAACATCGGTGCCTACGGCATCGAACTGAAACATGTCTGTGAATATGTCGACTGCATCGAACTGGCGACCGGAACGGCTAAGCGCTTAACGGCAGAACAGTGTCGGTTTGGCTATCGTGACAGTATCTTCAAGCATGAATATCAGGATCGCTACGTGATTGTCGCCGTGGGCCTGCGTCTGCCAAAGAACTGGCAGCCGGTGCTGACCTATGGCGATTTAACGCGTCTCGATCCGGCAACCGTCACTCCCCGCGACGTATTTGACTCAGTTTGCCATATGCGAATGACCAAACTTCCCGATCCGAAAGTAAACGGAAATGCAGGAAGCTTCTTCAAAAATCCGGTTATTAGCAGCGAAAATGCAAAAGCCTTTCTTGAAGGATGGCCCACTGCGCCACATTATCCTCAGGCAGATGGCAGCGTGAAGCTGGCCGCTGGCTGGCTGATCGATCAATGCCAGTTAAAAGGCACGTCCGTAGGTGGCGCTGCCGTTCACCAGCAGCAGGCTCTGGTACTGATTAATCAATGCGATGCGACCAGCGATGATGTTGTACAGCTGGCGCATTATGTTCGTCAACGTGTGGGCGAAAAGTTTAACGTCTGGCTGGAGCCAGAAGTCCGCTTCATTGGCCGCACAGGTGAAGTGAATGCCGTGGAGACCATTGCGTGAAGGACAATACCATTCCGTTAACCCTGATTAGCATCCTTGCTGACGGGGAGTTTCACTCTGGCGAACAGCTGGGCGAGCAGCTGGGCATGAGCCGTGCCGGCATTAACAAGCATATCCAGACGCTTCGCGACTGGGGCGTCGATGTGTTCACGGTGCCGGGAAAAGGCTACAGCCTGCCGGAGCCAATTCAATTGCTGAATGAAGACGTCATCCGCAGCCAGCTTGGATACGGCAACGTTGCGGTGCTGCCGGTGATTGATTCGACGAACCAGTACCTTATGGATCGGCTGAGCGAACTCTCGTCCGGCGATGCCTGTGTTGCTGAATACCAGCAGGCCGGTCGTGGCCGTCGCGGTCGCAAATGGTTCTCGCCATTTGGCGCCAATCTCTATCTGTCCATGTACTGGCGTCTGGAGCAGGGGCCTGCCGCAGCCATTGGCCTAAGTCTGGTCATTGGTATCGTCATGGCGGAAGTGCTGCACGATCTGGGTGCCGATCGGGTCCGCGTTAAGTGGCCAAACGATCTGTACCTTAACGATCGTAAACTTGCCGGTATTCTGGTCGAACTGACGGGTAAAACCGGTGATGCGGCGCAAATTGTTATTGGCGCGGGCCTCAATATGGTGATGCGTACTGTCCAGGATGATGTGGTGAATCAGGCCTGGACCAATCTCCAGGAGGCGGGGATCGTCATCGATCGTAACACCCTTGCCGTGCGCATGATAAAAGAGCTGCGCAGTTCACTCACGCTTTTTGAACAGGAAGGCCTGGCACCGTTCCTGTCTCGTTGGGAAAAGCTGGATAACTTCATCAACCGTCCGGTGAAGCTGCTGATTGGTGATAAAGAGATTTACGGCATTTCCCGCGGTATTGACGCACAGGGCGCGCTACTTCTGGAGCAGGATGGCGCGCTCAAGCCCTGGGTGGGCGGTGAGATTTCCCTGCGAAGCGCCGAATAACCGGATGGAGTAAACGATGCGACAATCCGTCTGCGCTACCCTGGCATTTAACGATGGGGCAGCCTTCCGGAGAGCCCGAAATCACCTCTAAAGACGACGACGATTTGGCAAGTCTGAAAATGCGGATGTGGATTTCAGCGCAATAATGACGCACTGACTACCCCCTCTCCCCTATGGGAAGAGGGGGAAATCAGTTACTGCGGATACGGTACCCAGTCCCCGCCGTTCAGGCGAACGTACGGTTTGTTCTGATACTGAATCACCACTGCGTTGGCGTTCTCGGACACTTCTGCCGTTTGCGGCAGGTTGCTGGTGAGCTGATCCCAGTTCACGCTATCTTCCACAAACAGCTTCCCGTCAACGGCGCGGGCAACCAGTTCTGAAATCGCCAGATAGCTGCTTGGCTGGGTAATCTCAATTGGTGCGCCCTGGTGCGGTGCCTTCATACCAAAGAATTTAATGCCTGCAGGCACGTTGGTAATGGACGGGCTTGGGATATCGCGCAGGCCGGATACCTGCATTCTGTCGCCTTTCAGCGCGCCACCGTGCTCAGGTACCACGACCACCATCACTTTACGGCCAGATTTTTCCAGCTCCGTGAAGAACGCATCCAGCTCGTCGAAGAATTTCTGCGCCCGCACTTTGTAATCCGCCGTTTTACTCACCCCCGGGAAGTGGTTACCGTCGTGAAGCGGCAGGGTGTTATAGAACGTTGCACTGCGCGGATTACTGTCTTTTTCGATGGTCTGCAGCCAGCGCTGCAGCACGGCGGTATCGTCATAAACCGGCGAGCCATCGAAGCCCAGCAGCGTAACGGGAAGACCGGTTTGATCCATCAGTGGCGCCTGCATGCCACCCTGTTCACGTACCTCTTTCAGGAAGTTACCGAACTGACCGTTATGCCCCAGCATCAGGTGCTGCGTAAAGCCCAGCTTCGCGAGATTATCGAACAAATAGCACTGATTGCCAGCGGGCTGATACAGGTTTTTATGCGATGCCTGACCGCAGCTTGCTCGCAGCAGGCGGATTGCCGCCGGGCCGCTGTATGAGGTGGCAGAGTTAAAATCTTTAAACTGGATGTCAAAGTGGGACCACAGTGGGTGAGACATCAAACCGGCGGCATCCACGTCAGCCCAGGAGAGGGAACAGATGTTAATCACCAGCAGCTCAAACGGCTGCGCATCGGCTGGCAGCGCATCCGGGAATTTCGTCTGTCGCTTATCTTCAGCGGTATAGAAGCTGGAGAGCCAGGCATTAAGATTGGTGGAGGTCGGCGGTGCAGTCTGCGTTGGAATATCGCCCACCACCGGCGTATCGCCTGCCGTTGTAACGGTAGCCGCTGCGCTTCCTCCCGTCGTGGTCACCGTTGTCGTCGGCTGGCCGGCAGGCCACAGCGAAAAGCTTGGCCCCGCCAGCGTCAGCACGTTAAGCCAGATCATAATGGCGACGACAAACACCGTGACGCGGATCCACTGAGACAGGAACAGCCAGGCAACCAGCAGGACAAAGACGGCGCCAATCATCTGCCAGTTAATGAAACGCTCAACCAGGTCAAGCATATAGTCTGCGCTGAAGCCCGCGACCTGCGATCCCTGGCTCATTATGCTTTCCGGACCAGGCAGCCAGGTATCGTGCCAGAACAGCGCAAAGCCGATGGGGATGGCCACCCAATGGCGTAAACGATGCAGCCTGATGTTCGGCAGAGGCATCAGCAGGAAGGCCATAAACACCAGGTTAAGCAGGGGATGGAAATTCAGATAACCTGCCCAAAGCAGGCCAAACTTCACCAGAAAGTAGAAGTTCCAGCCGGAAAGGCCGCGCCAGTATTGCCAGAGCGGCGAGGGTGACGAAGCGGTATAGGAAGAATTAGTCATGTTTACGGTCTGCCTTGACGTGTGATGCCCGTGTCAGTGTTCCGGCTGGTTTTACATAGCGAGGTTTTACAAACATCACTCTGGCCGTATCACGGATACGGCGTATGGAATGGCGTGCATAGTAGCCAAGCGGGAAAAAGATCAGCGCGCAGAATACGACCAGTTGGATGATATCGCTGATATTCATGATGGTGCGTTCTCCCCGTTATCAGTTAATAAGCGAAGGGGTTCCGGAACCCGACGCCAGACATGTCCGTCATGTCTGGCATTGAGGAGCGGTTTTACATCGCTCGTGATTGCGAGCGGTTTAACCCATTGTTCAGGCTGGAGAGCGCGCATTTGCACCAGCTCTGCGCTGATAGCATTATCTTCGAACCAAATCATACGGTTCGAGAAAATATCCCCGGTAGGTAGGGGGAAGATGTGGTTAAGCGCGGTATCAAGATCGTTGACCCGGCAAAACGACAAAAACAGCACCAGGCGATTGTCGCCAATGGTCATGATGTCCCCTGTACGGTTCGGGCGACACAGGGTGAGCGCCTGCTCAACGCGAATGCCCGGGACCGGCCGCAGGGCAACCATAACCCCTTTCCCGTCCGCCGGAAGTAACGTGTTGCTCATCATGTTGCCGACGGCATCGCAGAACGTATCCCATTTCTGGTAGCCACGCAGCTTCATCGGCTGGGTCATGGAGAGCAGCGTGGAGATATCTTCCGGTACATGGCGACTGAACTGCTGACCCTGAACGCTTTCAATAAGCGTCAGGCAGCGTGACAGTGGCGCATTCCAGGGGATAACCATATTTGCCCCGCAGCCCAGAAGCAGACGCTCATCGGTAGCGCGCAGGCTGGTATTATTTTCGCGCACCACAATTTTTAACGCGCTACCACGCTGGCGGCGCAGGGTGTGAATTTGTCTCGCCAGCGTTTCAATCTGATTATTCTGCATCAACGAGAAAACGAGGGTGGCTGCCTGGGTGGTGCGGGCTTCATGAAAAAGCGCTTCGTTAGACTCAAACAGTGACCAGTTTTCCGAAAGCGCGGGCGCGCCCTCTAAAACCGCGATATGGCTCAGGATGCGCTTTTCATCGCTGCGCGGCTGCACCACGGTTTCTTCCTGCTGTGCCAGGTGCCATTTCCCCTCAATATGTTTAAGAGTCAGCTGTTGCCTGGCGCTCACTCCCTTTTCATTGCACCAGAAGGCAATATCGTAGAGATAGCTGCCTGCCTGGTCACGAAGACTTGCCAGTCCGAACAGGGAGCGATATTCGCCCATCAAAAGTGAGAACAGCTTGTCATTATTACTGCCGGGGTTGACGACCAATAGCGTGCAATTTTGAAACTTTGCCCATTTATTGATTTTTTCCAGCCACGACAGCAGTTTTTCAGCAGGAATATTTTGCAGTATGTTATTTGCACATTTAAGAATCACTAAATAGTGATCCGGATCAATAGAGCACTGAACGTCGCGGGACAAAAAGTATAGACTATCCGCTTCCGCTGACATGGAAAACAAACGTACTTTCTGGGGGCCGCTGTCGCTTTCGAGCGAAATTATTTTCTTCGGCTCTTCGCCCATGCTAATGACGGCCACGCGGGAATCCTTATCCTGAGCGGCAATTGTCTGGTTTACCAGGCTGATAGCGTCTTCATTACGATCCGTATTAATCCACCAGACTCCACCGACTGGCATGTGGCTCAATTCGTCCCATAATGACTGGATGCCAATAGAAAATATGGAGTCCACGATGTCCCTCTTTTCGTCTAATTTGCCTGTATCTCAGTTTACTAGCGAAAGCGTAGAAATAAACCTAACATTGAAATTAAAGAACATCAGATTTAGCATGTAAATGAAATTTGTCAGGGCAGGATGCCCCGCAACTTCCGAGCGTGCGATTTTCCTCAAAGGGATGGAATAAGAATGGACAATAACGAACCTGCAACCCCAGTCGACTCGACTCTGGGTTACACATTCCAAAACGATTTTCTGGCGCTGGCGCAGGCCTTTTCTCTACCTGAAATAGATTACACCGATATTTCCCAGCGGGAACAGTTGGCTGCTGCTATTAAACGCTGGCCGTTATTAGCTGAATTCGCCCATCAACATTAAGGGAGCCATTGATGGCCATACTCGGATTACAGGGCGTCCGTGGCGGTGTGGGTACCACATCTGTTACCGCGGCGCTGGCGTGGTCATTACAGCTTTTAGGTGAATCGGTGCTGGTGATTGACGCCTGCGCCGATAATTTGCTGCGTATGTCGTTCAACGTCGATTTCACTCGCGAAGAGGGCTGGGCCCGCGCGCTGCTTGATGACAAAGACTGGCGGGATGCGGGGCTACGCTATACCTCCCAGCTGGATTTACTGCCTTTTGGCCAACTGACCACCACAGAACGCGAGAATGAAGCCGCCTATCAGCGTCTGTTTTCGCAGTTCACGCTTGCGCTGCAGAGCCTGAAAGAAAAGGGGCACTACCAGTGGATCCTGCTGGATCTGCCGCACGGCGCCGGGACGCTGACCCGGCAGCTCATCGCCCAGTGCGATCATGTACTTTCCGTGGTGAACGTCGATGCGAACTGCCATATTCGCCTGCATCAGCAGGGGCTGCCTCAGAACGCACATCTCCTGATTAACGATTTACGTATCGGTAGCCAAATCCAGGACGACCTCTATCAGGTGTGGTTGCAAAGCCAGCGCCGCCTGCTTCCCATTGTGATTCATCGGGATGAGGGGATGGCGGAATGCCTCGCCTCCAAGCAGCCGCTGGGCGAATACCGCAGCGACTCGCTGGCAGCAGAAGAGATCCTGACGCTGGCGAACTGGTGTCTGCTGAACTTCGCCAGCAAGGCGGAGCCTGCCGGGAGTTCGGTATGAGTCGACTCGCCAGCTGGCTTCTTATCCCGCCGGTCAGTTCGCGTTTGAGCGACCATTACCGGCACTTTCGCCGGCATGGTGCTCCGGCATTCAGCGCCGCGCTCGGCTGTTTCTGGCTGATTCTGGCCTGGACGTTCATTCCACTCGAGCACCCGCGCTGGCAGCGCATCCGTGCGCGTCACGGCGAATTATACCCACACATTAACCCCGACCGACCACGGCCTTTGGACCCGGCGCGCTATCTTATTCAGGCCGTCTGGCTGGCAATATCGTCATCCCGAACGGAGAAAATAACGCCGCACTGGCGCAGCTATTCCCGCGTACAGCAGTTACGTGAACGCTATCACCAGTGGCTGGATAAACTGCCCGCTAGCGTCAGCGATAAGACCAGCCATCTGGATAACCATAAAGAGCTTGGGCATCTCCACCCAGGCTTGCGGCGTTTTATTCTCGGCGTGATTGTCGTGTTCTCGCTCATTCTGGCGCTGGTCTGTATTACGCAACCTTTCAACCCGCTGGCGCAGTTCATCTTCCTGATCCTGCTGTGGGGCGTGGCGTTGCTGGTTCGTCGTATTCCGGGCCGTTTCTCGGCGCTGATGCTGATTGTGCTGTCGCTGACGGTTTCCTGCCGCTACATCTGGTGGCGTTACACCTCAACGCTGAACTGGGACGACCCGGTCAGCCTGGTGTGCGGTCTGGTGCTGCTGTTTGCTGAGACCTACGCGTGGATTGTGCTGGTGCTAGGCTATTTCCAGGTGATCTGGCCGCTCAACCGCCAGCCGGTTCCGCTGCCTAAAGACACCACGCAGTGGCCGACCGTCGATCTCTTCGTCCCGACCTACAACGAAGACCTGAGCGTGGTGAAAAACACCATCTATGCCGCGCTGGGCATCGACTGGCCGAAAGATAAACTCAAAGTCTGGATCCTGGATGACGGCAACCGTCCGGCGTTTCGCCAGTTCGCTGAGGAGGTCGGCGTCGAATACATCGCCCGCCCGACTCACGAGCACGCGAAGGCCGGGAATATCAACAACGCCCTGAAGTATGCCTCCGGGGAGTTCGTCTCGATTTTTGACTGTGACCACGTGCCGACGCGCTCGTTCCTGCAGATGACCATGGGCTGGTTCCTGAAAGAGAAAGAGCTGGCGATGATGCAGACGCCGCACCACTTCTTCTCGCCGGACCCGTTTGAACGTAACCTTGGCCGCTTCCGCAAAACCCCGAACGAAGGCACGCTGTTCTATGGGCTGGTGCAGGACGGGAACGACATGTGGGATGCCACCTTCTTCTGCGGCTCCTGCGCGGTTATCCGCCGTAAGCCGCTGGATGAAATCGGCGGAATTGCCGTTGAAACGGTAACGGAAGATGCGCATACCTCGCTACGCCTGCACCGTCGGGGCTATACCTCTGCCTATATGCGTATCCCTCAGGCCGCCGGTCTGGCGACGGAATCTCTCTCGGCGCACATTGGTCAGCGTATTCGCTGGGCGCGCGGCATGGTGCAGATTTTCCGCCTCGATAACCCGCTGATAGGCAAAGGGCTCAAGCTGGCGCAACGTCTCTGCTACGTCAACGCCATGTTCCACTTCTTGTCCGGCATCCCGCGGCTGATCTTCCTGACCGCGCCGCTGGCGTTCCTGCTCCTTCACGCCTATATCATTTACGCCCCCGCGCTGATGATTGCGCTGTTCGTTCTGCCGCACATGATCCACGCGAGCCTGACGAACTCGAAGATTCAGGGCAAATACCGGCACTCCTTCTGGAGTGAAATCTACGAAACGGTGCTGGCGTGGTACATCGCGCCGCCGACGATGGTCGCGCTGATTAACCCGCACAAAGGGAAATTCAACGTCACCGCGAAGGGCGGGCTGGTGGAAGAAGAGTACGTCGACTGGGTGATCTCCCGCCCGTATATCTTCCTCGTGCTGCTGAATATTGTCGGCGTGATCGCCGGTATCTGGCGCTACTTCTACGGCCCGGAAAACGAAATCCTGACCGTCTTCGTCAGTATGGCCTGGGTGTTCTACAACCTGATTATCCTCGGCGGCGCGGTGGCGGTGTCGGTAGAGAGTAAACAGGTTCGTCGCGCGCATCGCGTTGAAATCTGCATGCCTGCGGCGATCGCCCGTGAAGATGGTCACCTCTTCTCCTGTACGGTGCACGACTTCTCTGACGGTGGCCTGGGGATCAAAATCAACGGCCAGGCGAAAGTGCTGGAAGGGCAGAAGGTTAACCTGCTGCTTAAGCGCGGTCAGCAGGAGTATGTCTTCCCGACGCAGGTTGTGCGTGTGGCAGGCAGTGAAGTGGGTCTGCAGCTGATGCCGTTGACCAAAAAGCAACACATTGATTTTGTGCAGTGTACGTTTGCCCGTGCGGATACATGGGCTCTCTGGCAGGACAGCTTCCCGGAAGATAAACCACTGGAAAGCCTGCTGGATATTCTGAAGCTGGGGTTCCGTGGCTATCGTCACCTTGCAGAATTTGCCCCGTCGTCGGTGAAATTAATTTTCCGGTCACTTACTTCGCTGGTTTCCTGGGTCGTGTCGTTCATTCCTCGTCGTCCCGAGCGGGATGAGACGAAGCAGGCGGACCCGGTTATGGCTCAACAATGATGATAACGCGATGAAAACAAAACTTTCCTGGTTATGTGCAGTGGCAATGGGAGTGAGTGCACTTCCCGCAACAATGGCTAACGCAGCACCCGGTAACGCAGCGGCGACGCCTGCGCCGACGGTCCCTGTCGTCGCGCAGGCAACCGATCCGGTTGTTACGGCGGCACCCGGTCAAACAGAAAACATCATTCCGAACCAGCCAACGGAGGGGAACACCCTGCCGGCCGAGAATCCGGTCATCGGGCAGGTGATGCCGGGCGTGCGGGGGGCTAACGCGCCCGTTGTCGCGGATAATGTGCCGTCGCGGGACGTGAAGCTGACCTTCGCGCAAATTGCGCCGCCGCCGGGCAGCATGGTGCTGCGCGGCGTCAACCCTAACGGCAGCATTGAATTTGGTATGCGCAGCGATGAGGTTGTTTCAAATGCGGTATTGAACCTTGAATACACCCCGTCGCCATCCCTGCTGCCGACGCAGTCTCAGCTGAAGGTCTACCTGAACGATGAACTGATGGACGTTCTGCCGGTGACCAAAGAGCAGCTGGGTAAGAAAACACAGGCGCAGGTGCCGATTAACCCGCTGTTCATCACCGACTTTAACCGTATCCGTCTGGAGTTTGTTGGTCACTACCGCGATGTCTGCGAAAACCCCGCCAGCAACACGCTGTGGCTGGACGTCGGGCGTAACTCCTCGCTGCAGATGACCTACCAGCCGCTGGCGCTGAAAAACGATCTGTCGGCGTTCCCGGTTCCGTTCTTCGACCCGCGTGATAACCGTCCGCTCACGCTGCCGATGGTGTTTGCATCGTCCCCTGACGTGACCGAGCAGCTGGCGGCGACCATTGTAGCCTCCTGGTTTGGCTCCCGCTCCGGCTGGCGCGGTCAGAACTTCCCGGTGATGTATGACAAAATGCCGGACAGGAACGCGATTGTCTTTGCAACCAACGCGAAGCGTCCGGGCTTCCTGCGCGACCACCCGGAAGTCAAAGCGCCAACCATTGAGATGGTAAGCCACCCGGATAACCCGTACGTGAAGCTGCTGGTGGTCTTTGGTCGTGATGATAAAGATCTGGTCCAGGCCGCGAAGGCGATTGCTCAGGGCAACGTCCTTTTCCGCGGCAACAGCGTGGTGGTGGACGAAGTTAAGCCGCTGCTGGCGCGTAAACCTTATGACGCGCCAAACTGGGTGCGTACCGACCGCGCCGTGACGTTTGGTGAACTAAAAACCTATGAAGAGCAGCTGCAGGCGTCCGGGCTGGAGCCATCGCCGATTAGCCTGTCGCTGAACCTGCCGCCGGATCTGTACCTGCTGCGCACCAACGGCATTGATATCAATCTCAACTACCGCTATACCGCGCCGGCGACGAAAGACAGCTCGCGCATGGATATCAGCCTGAACAACCAGTTCCTGCAATCGTTCAGTCTGCAAAGTACCCAGGACACCAACCGTCTGATGCTCCGCCTGCCGGTGCTGCAGGGGCTGCTGGACGGAAAAACGGACGTCTCTATTCCGGCGCTGAAGCTTGGCGCGATCAACCAGCTGCGTTTTGATTTCCAGTACATGAACCCGATGCCTGGCGGTTCGGTGGATAACTGCATCACCTTCCAGCCGGTACAAAACCACGTTGTGATCGGCGATGAGTCCACCATCGACTTCTCGAAGTACTACCATTTCCTGGCGATGCCGGATCTGCGTGCCTTTGCTAACGCGGGCTTCCCGTTCAGCCGCATGGCCGATCTCTCTGAATCCATTGTGGTGATGCCAAAAGCGCCAAACGAAGGCCAGGTGACGACCCTGCTCGACACCATGGCAACCGTAGGCGCGCAAACCGGATTACCGGCAGTTAACGTCACGTTGACGGACGATGGCAGTCAGATCCAGAACAAAGATGCGGATATCATGGTGATCGGCACCATCCCGGACATGCTGAAGGATGAAAAACGTATCGACCTGCTGGTGAAAGCCACCGAGTCGTGGGTTAACACGCCGCTTCGCCAGACCGAGTTCCCAAGCATTATGCCGGACGTGAACGACCGTAAGGCCAGCGCGCAGACGGCCGTAACCTCTCAGGGGGCGATGGCTGCGGTGGTGGGCTTCCAGTCTCCTTACAACGATCAGCGTAGCGTGATAGCCCTGCTGGCGGACAGCCCGCGCGGCTATGAGCTGCTGAATACCGCGATGAACGACAGCGGCAAACGTGCCGCGATGTTTGGTTCTGTGTCGGTGATCCGCGAGTCCGGTGTCAACAGCCTGCGCGTGGGTGATGTGTATTACGTCGGCCATCTGCCGTGGTTCGAGCGCCTGTGGTATGCGCTGTCGAACCATCCGGTTCTGCTCGCCATCCTGGCTGCGGTCAGCGTGGTCTTGCTGGCATGGGTGCTGTGGCGTCTGCTGCGCATCATCAGCCGTCGTCGCCTTAACCCGGATGAGTAAGACGTGATGAAAGCCTTTCGCTGGTGTGTAGTCGCAGCGTTGATGCTGGCGGCGATCCCTCTTCGCGCCGCCTGTACCTGGCCTGCCTGGGAGCAGTTTAAAAAGGATTACATCAGCGAGGGCGGGCGCGTCATCGATCCGAGCGACACGCGCAAAATTACAACGTCGGAAGGGCAAAGCTATGCGTTGTTCTTTGCCCTGGCCGCTAACGATCGCAAGGCGTTTGACCAGCTGCTGACGTGGACGCGCGATAACCTCGCCAGCGGCAATCTCAACGATCGTCTGCCCGCCTGGCTCTGGGGACAGAAAGACAAAGAAAACTGGGGGGTGATTGATACCAACTCCGCCTCAGATGCCGATGTCTGGATTGCCTGGTCGCTGCTCGAAGCGGGCCGGTTATGGAAAGACCCGGACTATACCCAAACGGGCAAGGCACTGCTAAAACGCATTGCCAGCGAGGAAGTAGTGAAAGTGCCGGGGCTCGGCTCAATGCTGCTTCCCGGTAAAGTCGGTTTTGCCGAAGAAAACGCCTGGCGCTTTAACCCCAGCTACCTTCCTCCACAGTTAGCGAGCTATTTCACCCGCTACGGTGCCCCGTGGACCACGCTGCGTGAAACCAATCTGCGGCTGCTGCTGGAAAGTGCGCCGAAGGGATTCTCGCCGAACTGGGTGCAGTATCAGAAAAACAAAGGCTGGCAGCTACAGCAGGATAAAACGCTGGAAGGGGGCTATGACGCCATCCGTGTCTATCTTTGGGTGGGCATGATGAGCGATAAAGATCCTCAAAAAGCCCGGCTGCTGACGCGCTTCCAGCCGATGGCGGCAAAGACAATTAAACAGGGCGTGCCGCCGGAGAAAGTGGATGTGGCGACGGGGAAACACACCGGCAATGGCCCGGTCGGGTTCTCTGCCGCGATGCTGCCGTTTTTACAGCAGCGCGATGCCCAGGCGGTTCAGCGCCAGCGCGTGGCAGATCATTTTCCCGATAACAATGCCTACTACAGCTATGTATTGACTCTTTTTGGTCAGGGATGGGATCAGCATCGTTTTCGCTTCACCGCTAAGGGTGAATTAATACCGGATTGGGGCCAGGAATGCGCAAGTTCACAGTAAATCTACTCACTCTATCGCTTGGGCTGGCACTGATGCCGCTGGCGCAGGCCGTTAACTCTCCGCAGCAGAAACAGCTGCTGGAGCAGGTTCGGCTGGGCGAATCGACCCATCGCGAGGATTTGGTTCGTCAGTCGCTCTACCGTCTTGAGCTGATCGATCCGAACAACCCTGACGTCATTGCCGCCCGCTTTCGCTACCTGCTGCGCCAGGGCGATAACGCCGGAGCGCAAAAAGAGCTGGACCGCCTGAAGGGGATCGCCCCTGACTCCGGCGCGTACCAGTCCTCACGCAATACCATGCTGCTTTCCACCCCGGATGGCCGCCAGCAGCTTCAGCAGGCGCGCTTACTCGCTACGACAGGGCACACGCAGGAGGCGATTGCCGCCTATGACAAGCTCTTTGACGGCAACCCGCCGGGCGGCGACGTGGCGACGGAATACTGGAATGTGGTGGCGAAAGATCCTGCCCGTCGCGCTTCGGCCATCAACCAACTGAAAAAAATAAACAGCAGCAGCCCCGGGAATACCCAGCTACAGACGACGCTGGCCCAGCTTCTGTTCCAGAGTGGACGCCGTGATGAAGGCTTTGCGGTGCTGCAGGAGATGGCTAAATCCACAGGCGGCCGCGGCCAGGCCTCTGACATGTGGTATGAGCAGATCAAAGACCAGCCAGCCAGCAGCGCCAGCGTCACCGCGCTGCAAAAATACCTGACCGTTTTCAGCGACGGCGATAGCGTCGCGGCGGCGCGCGCCCAGCTTGAGGCGCAGCAAAAGCAGCTCGCTGACCCGGCGTTCCGCGCGAAAGCGGAAGGGCTGGCGGCAGTGGATGCCGGGCAGGGGAGTAAGGCGGTGGCGGAGCTGCAAAAAGCCGTCAGCGCCAACCATGCCGACAGTGAAGCGGTGGGTGCCCTTGGGCAGGCCTATTCCCAGAAAGGCGACCGCGCCCGCGCGGTGGCACAGTTTGAAAAGGCGATTGCCCTCGATCCGCAGAGCGATAACCGCGGGAAATGGGACAGCTTGCTGAAGGTTAACCGCTACTGGCTGCTGATCCAGCAGGGGGGATGCGGCGCTGAAGGCAAATAACCCGGCGCAGGCGGAGCGTTACTATCAGCAGGCGCGCAACGTCGACAATACCGACAGCTATGCGTTGCTGGGGCTGGGAGATGCCGCTGCGGCGCGTAAAGATAACGACGCGGCGGAGCGTTATTACCGCCAGGCGTTACGTATGGACAGCAGCAACAGCAATGCGGTTCGCGGCCTTGCCAATGTTTACCGCGCGCAGTCCCCGGAGAAAGCCTCGCAGTTTATCCAGTCGCTCTCTGCCAGCCAGCGCCGGAGTATTGATGATATTGAGCGTAGCCTGACTAACGAGCAGCTTTCCGCCCAGGCAGAACAGCTGGAGAGTCAGGGGAAATACGCTCAGGCGGCAGAAATTCAGCGTCGCCGTCTGGCACTCTCGCCCGGTGACGTCTGGATAACGTATCGTCTCTCGCGCGATCTCTACAGCGCGGGCCAGCGCAGCCAGGCGGATACCCTGATGCGCCAGCTTGCCAGCCAGAAACCGTCTGACCCGGAGCAGGTGTATGCCAACGGGCTCTACCTGTCCGGAAACGATCAGGACCGGGCCGCGCTGGCGCATCTGAATACCCTGCCGCGCAGCCAGTGGAACGGCAATATTCAGGAGCTTGCCGACCGTCTGCAAAGCAATCAGGTGCTGGAAACCGCCAACCGCCTGCGCGACAGCGGCAAAGAGCAGGAGGCAGAAAATCTTCTGCGTCAACAGCCTGCCTCAACCCGCATCGACCTGACGCTGGCGGACTGGGCGCAGCAGCGTGGCGATCTGAACGCGGCGAAAACGACGTACAGCGCCGTCCTGCAGCGTGAGCCGCAGAACGAAGACGCGATCCTCGGTCTGACCGAAATTTACAGCGCGGAAGGTAACAAAGATGCCGCCCGTGCGGAGCTCGCGAAACTGCCCGCAGCGCAAAACGGCCAGCCGCCGTCGCTCAATATGCAGCGCCGGATCGCGATGGCGCAGGCAGGTCTGGGCGATTCCTCTGCCGCAGAACAGACCTTCAGCAAAATCATTCCGCAGGCTAAATCGCAGCCCGCCTCCATGGAAAGCGCGCTGGTGCTGCGTGATGCTGCCCGCTTCCAGACGCAAAACGGCCAGCCGCAGCAGGCGCTGGAGACGTATAAAGATGCGATGGTGTCGTCCGGCATCACCACGACGCGTCCGGTGGACAATGACAGTTTCACCCGTCTGACGCGTAACGATGAAAAAGATGACTGGCTGAAGCGCGGCGTGCGCAGTGACGCCGGTGATTTGTACCGGCAGCAGGATGTTAACGTCACGCTGCAGCACGACTACTGGGGCTCCAGCGGCACGGGCGGCTATTCCGACCTGAAAGCGCATACCACCATGCTCCAGGTGGACGCCCCACTCTCTGACGGGCGCATGTTCTTCAGAAGCGATCTGGTCAACATGGACGCCGGCACCTTTGATAACAATAACGGAACCTACGACCCTAAATGGGGGACCTGCTACGACACGCCGTGTAGCGGCAACACCAGCCAGAGCGACAGCGGCGCCAGCGTCGCCGTTGGCTGGCAGAATAAAACCTGGGCGATGGATATTGGTACCACGCCAATGGGCTTTGACGTCGTCGACGTGGTGGGCGGTATCAGCTACAGCAGCGATTTAGGCCCCATCGGCTACACCGTCAACGCCCATCGTCGGCCTATCTCCAGCTCTCTGCTGGCGTTCGCCGGGCAAAAAGATACCAATACCGGCACCACCTGGGGCGGCGTGCGCGCGACGGGCGGCGGGGTAAGCATCAGCTATGACAAAGGCGAGGCGAACGGCGTCTGGTCAAGCCTGAACGCGGAAACGCTGACCGGTAAAAATGTGGAAGATAACTGGCGCGTCCGCTGGATGACGGGTTATTACTACAAGCTCATTAATAAAAACAACGAGCGCCTGACGGTCGGTGTCTCCAATATGCTCTGGCACTACGATAAGGATCTGAGCGGCTATTCCCTCGGTCAGGGCGGCTACTACAGCCCGCAGGAGTATGTCTCCTTCGCGCTGCCGGTGACCTGGCGTAAGCGTACGGAAAACTGGTCCTGGGAGCTGGGTGGCTCGGTGTCCTGGTCCCACTCCAAAACCAAAGACGAGCTGCGTTACCCGATCCAGAGCCTGATCCCGACCGATGAGCCAGGCCGCTATACCGACCGTGGCGCGATGGAAACCGGCAGCTCCTCCTCCGGGACGGGTTATACCGCGCGGGCAATTATCGAACGCCGGGTCACCTCCAACTGGTTTGTGGGCATGGGCGTGGATATTCAGGAAGCGAAAGATTACACCCCAAGCCATGCGCTAATTTATGTGCGCTACTCTGCTGCAGGCTGGCAGGGCGATATGGACTTACCGCCGCAGCCGCTTATTCCTTATGCGGACTGGTAATCGGATTTTCCTTAATCCATTTGTAAGTCTCTCTTAATAGCGCGGCAATCGGGTATACTCAGGCGCGCCAGGTTTACACCCTGGCGCGCCCTGCGCTTCGAGTTTTGTGGAGAGTCATTTTGCGTGTCAGCCGTTCCTTAACGATCAAACAAATGGCGATGGTCTCTGCCGTCACTATGCTGTTTGTACTGCTCTTCTGCGTAATTTTGCTGTTTCATTCCGTACAGCAGAATCGCTATAACACGGCTTCGCAGTTAGAAAGTATCGCCCGCTCGGTGCGCGGCCCGCTCTCCGCCTCGATCCTGAAAGGGGACATTCCCGAAGCGGAAACCATCTTAAAGCGCATTCAGCCTGCCGGGGTCGTTAGCCGCGCCGATGTCGTCTTACCCAACCAGTTCCAGGCGTTGCGGATGAGTTTTATCCCGGAGCGTCCCGTCCCGATGATGGTGATGCGCCTGTTTGAGCTGCCGGTGCAAATTTCTCTGCCTCTCTATTCGCTGGAACGTCCTGCCAATCCGCAGCCACTGGCCTACCTGGTTCTGCAGGCGGACTCGTACCGGATGTATAAATTCGTCATGAGTTGGGTGGTTACGTTAGTGACCACTTGCTTACTTATGACCCTGATCATCAGCGTAGCGCTGACGTGGTGTATAAACCGCCTCATTGTTCACCCGCTGCGCCGTATCGCCCGCGAGCTGAATGGGCTTTCGCCGCAGGATCAACTGGGGCACCAGCTTGAGCTGCCGCGTCTGCATCAAGACGATGAGATCGGTATGCTGGTGCGCAGCTACAACCTCAACCAGCAGCGCATCCAGCGTCATCAGGATGAGCTAAACAACAGCGCCACGCGCTTCCCTGTGTCGGAGCTACCTAATAAAGCGTTTCTGATGGCAATGCTGGAGCAGACCGTTGCGCGGCAGCAAACCACGGCACTGATGGTGATTGCCTGTGAAACCCTGCAGGACACGGCGGGCGTGCTCAAGGAGAGCCAGCGTGAAATGCTGCTGCTGACGCTGGTGGAAAAGGTGAGGTCTGTCCTTGCTCCGCGCATGGTGCTGACCCAGGTCAGCGGTTACGACCTGGTGGTGATTGCCAACGGCGTGAAAGAGCCGTGGCACGCTATCACTTTAGGTCAGCAAGTACTCACTGTCATAAATGAGCGGCTGCCCGTGCAGGGCATCCAGCTTCGTCCGAGCGCCAGTATCGGTATCGCCATGTACTACGGTGATTTAACGGCGGAGCAGCTGTACCGCCGCGCGTTCTCGGCGGCATTTACCGCCCGGCGCAAAGGGAAAAATCAGATCCAGTTCTTCGACCCGGAGCAGATGGAAAAGGCGCAGCAGCGCCTGACGGAAGAGAGCGATATCCTGACCGCGCTGGATAACCGTCAGTTCGCCCTCTGGCTACAGCCGCAGGTAAATTTACAGACGGGGGAAGTGAAAAGCGCCGAGGCGCTGCTCCGCCTGCAGCAGCCGGATGGCTCATGGGAGCTGCCGGAGGGGCTGATTGAGCGCATCGAATCCTGCGGCCTGATGGTCACCGTTGGTTATTGGGTACTGGAGGAGTCCTGCCGCCAGCTTGCCGCCTGGCAGGAGCGCGGCGTAATGCTGCCGCTGTCGGTCAACTTGTCTGCCCTGCAGCTTATGCATCCGACGATGGTCTCCGAGATGCTGGAGCTGATCCACCGCTACCGGATCAAGCCTGATACGCTGACGCTGGAAGTGACGGAGAGCCGGCGCATTGACGATCCTAACGACGCGGTGGCCATCCTGAAGCCGCTGCGCAATGCCGGCATTCGCATCGCGCTGGACGATTTTGGTATGGGCTACGCCGGGCTGCGCCAGCTTCAGCACATGAAAGCCCTGCCGGTGGACGTGCTCAAAATCGATAAATCGTTTGTCGACGGTCTGCCGGAGGACAGCAGCATGGTGCAGGCCATCGTCCAGATGGCGCGCAGCCTCAAGGTGCATCTTATTGCCGAGGGGATTGAAACCGAAGCGCAACGCGTCTGGCTGGCAGAGGCGGGCGTCGAGAGCGGCCAGGGCTACCTTTTTGCCCCGGCGGTGCCGCCGGATGTCTTCGAGCAGCGATACCTTTCTGGCGCTGACCATAACGCAAAAGTGTAATTTTGTTGCTGGCTTGTGCGAGCCAGTTCAAAGTTCTTAACATTTGTGTTTCAAATTTGAACCGGGTTTATTTCTGTCCTGTTATACGGGTGTTATTTTAGAGCCGCAGGTTAACCATAACCTTACAAAGCCTGTGGTTTTTCTTCCCAAGGACACCCTATGAAAACCTCACTCTTCAAAAGTCTTTATTTCCAGGTCCTGACAGCCATCGCCATCGGTATTCTGCTGGGTCACTATTACCCGGAGCTGGGCGCGCAAATGAAACCGCTTGGCGACGCGTTCGTTAAGCTCATTAAAATGGTCATCGCCCCGGTGATCTTCTGTACGGTGGTAACGGGCATCGCTGGCATGGAAAGCATGAAGGCGGTGGGCCGTACCGGTGCAGTGGCGCTTCTCTACTTTGAAGTGGTCAGTACCCTTGCGCTGATTATTGGTCTGGTCATCGTCAACGTGGTACAGCCTGGCGCGGGTATGAACGTTGATCCCTCTACGCTGGATGCCAAAGCGGTTGCGGTCTATGCCGAACAGGCGAAGGATCAGGGCGTGGTCGCCTTCCTGCTGGACGTCATCCCTGGCAGCGTCATCGGCGCCTTCGCCAGCGGAAACATTCTGCAGGTGCTGCTGTTTGCCGTGATGTTTGGCTTCGCCCTGCACCGTCTGGGCAGCAAAGGCCAGCTTATCTTCAACGTGATTGAAAGCTTCTCGCAGGTCATCTTTGGCATCATCAATATGATCATGCGCCTGGCGCCGATCGGTGCCTTCGGTGCGATGGCCTTCACCATCGGCAAGTATGGCGTTGGCACGCTGGTGCAGCTGGGTCAGCTGATCATCTGCTTCTACATCACCTGTATTCTTTTCGTGGTGGTGGTGCTGGGCTCCATCGCCCGTGCGACAGGCTTCAGCATTTTCAAATTCATCCGCTACATCCGTGAAGAGCTTCTGATTGTTCTGGGGACCTCCTCTTCAGAATCGGCGCTGCCGCGTATGCTCGACAAGATGGAAAAGCTGGGGTGCCGTAAATCGGTGGTCGGCCTGGTGATCCCGACGGGGTACTCCTTCAACCTTGACGGTACCTCGATATACCTGACGATGGCGGCCGTGTTTATCGCCCAGGCGACCAACAGCCATATGGATATTTTCCATCAAATCACCCTGCTGGTGGTGCTCTTGCTGTCGTCTAAAGGGGCTGCGGGCGTGACGGGCAGCGGCTTTATCGTGCTGGCGGCCACCATTTCTGCGGTGGGGCATCTGCCGGTGGCGGGTCTGGCACTGATTCTTGGTATTGACCGCTTTATGTCTGAGGCGCGTGCTCTTACCAACCTGGTGGGTAATGGCGTGGCCACGGTGGTGGTCGCGAAATGGGTGAAAGAGCTGGATCACAAGAAGCTCAACGATACGCTGAATAATCGCGCGTCTGATAGCAAAAATCCTGGTTTAACCTCCTAATCTTGTCACAATTGCCCGCATTCCCTTGTCGGGATGCGGGCTCCTGCGCATAATAACTGTTCATACCTGTCATAATTCGACAAGATTTTTTTTGGGTATATTTCACTTCGGACCGTGACGTTTTGCCGAACGCGCGGTCTAATCGACGTGTTTTCATCGTCATCTTTTAGAGTGCAGCGCGTCGCGAGACACTCTTTTTAACCAGGAATGTTGATCAGGGGTTCACATGCAGGGCACAAAAATTCGACTCTTAACCGGCGGTTTGCTGATGATGGCAGCAGCCAGTTATGTGCAGGCAGATGCGCTCCAGCCAGACCCGGCCTGGCAACAAGGCACGTTAGCGAACGGTTTTCAGTGGCAGGTGTTATCTACTCCACAGCGTCCCAGCGATCGTATTGAAATCCGTCTGTCCGTAAATACCGGCTCCCTTACGGAAAGCACTCAGCAAACCGGTTTTAGCCATTTTATTCCCCGTCTGGCGCTCACGCAGAGCGGCAGCTTGCAGGCAGTACAGGTGCGTTCGCTGTGGCAACAGGCCATCGATCCGAAACGTCCCCTTCCTCCGGCTGTGGTCTCCTATGACTACACCATGTTTAACCTGAGCCTGCCAAATAACCGTAACGACCTGCTTAAAGAAGCCCTTACCTATCTCTCCGATGCCTCTGGCAACCTGGCGATTACGCCGGACACCGTGAACTATGCGTTGAGCAACGGCGACATGGTGGCGACCTGGCCTGCGGACACCAAAGAGGGCTGGTGGCGCTACCGTCTGAAAGGCTCAACGTTGCTGGGGCACGATCCGGCAGAGCCGCTGAAGCAGCCGGTGGACGTCGAACAGGTAAAATCGTTCTACCAGAAATGGTACACCCCGGACGCGATGACGCTGATCGTCGTCGGCAATGTGGATAGCCGCGCGGTGGTTGAGCAGATCAACAAAGCGTTTGGCGATCTGAAGGGCAAACGTGAAACGCCAGCCCCTGTCCCGACGCTCTCTCCGCTGCGCGCCGAGCCTGTCAGCATTATGACGGACACCGTGCGCCAGGACAGGCTCTCCGTGATGTGGGATAACGCCTGGCAGCCTATTCGCGAGTCTGCGGCGCTGCTGCGCTACTGGCGTGCCGATCTGGCGCGTGAAGCGTTGTTCTGGCACGTTCAGCAGACGCTCAGCAAAAACAACGTGAAGAACATTGGCCTTGGCTTTGACTGCCGCGTGCTGTTCCAGCGTGCGCAATGTGCCATTAACGTTGAATCACCGGGCGATAAACTGAATGCGAACCTGGGTGTGGTGGCGAAAGAGCTGGCAAAAGTGCGTAAAGAGGGGCTCTCTGAAGAGGAGTTCAACGCGCTGCTGGCCCAGAAAAAACTGGAGCTGCAGAAGCTCTTTGCCACCTACGCTCGCGCCGATACCGACATTCTGATCAGCCAGCGGATTCGCTCCCTGCAGAATCAGGTTGTCGACATTGCGCCTGAGCAGTACCAGAAGCTGCGTCAGGACTTCCTGAACGGCCTGACTGTGAATATGCTGAATCAGGATTTACGTCAGCAGCTGTCGCAGGATATGGCGTTGATCCTTCTGCAGCCGAAAGGCGAGCCGGAATATGACATGAAGGAACTTCAGAAGACCTGGGATTCCATTATGGCCACCGCGTCGCAGCCAGCGCAGGCTGCAACGGCTGATGATCTACACCAGGACGCGTCGGATATTCCGCAGGGGCAGTAATCCTCTCACCCCGGCCCTCTCCCCAAAGGGAGAGGGTTAGGGGAAACTAAACAGGCATCGCCTCGCGCGGAATAATCGCCCCGCGATACTGAATCACGGTGCTGGCCGTCAGGTGCCCACGCTGTGCCGCCGCTTCCGGCGTTCCCCCCGTCAGGCGTACCGCCAGGTAGCCCGCGCTGAAGGAATCCCCCGCCGCGGTGGTATCAATCACTTTCTCTTTGGCCAGCTTCACCGCAGGGACCTCAACCACCGCTTCACCCGCAATCGCGACCAGGCACGACTCCGCGCCGCGCTTAATCACCACTTCGCTCACGCCGGCCGCCTGCGTGCGGGCAATCACGTCCTCAACCGGCTTTTCACCCCACAGGGCGTCTTCATCATCGAGCGTCAGGAAGGCGATGTCCGTGCACTGCAGCATCTGCTGATAAACCTGCTGCGTCTCTTCGCGGCTGGCCCACAGGCGCGGGCGGTAGTTGTTATCAAAAATCACCTTCCCGCCGTTGGCGCGGCATTCGCGTAGCAGCGAGAGCAGCTTTTCGCGGCTGACCGGGCTTAAAATCGCCAGGCTAATGCCGCTCAGATAGAGATAGTCAAACGTCGCCAGCTCTTCGCAGATGGCCCCAGCGGCGTCGCTCTCCAGCCAGAATTTGGCCGCGGCTTCGTTACGCCAGTAATAAAACGTGCGTTCGCCGGTGCTGTCAGTTTCGATGTAGTACAGTCCAGGCAGGCGGTTTTCCATACGCTGTATAAGCGAGGTGTCAACATGTTCACTTTGCCAGGCTTCCAGCATCTGCTGGCTGAAGCTGTCCGTACCAAGGGCGGTGACGTAGTTCACGGTGAGTGCCTCAGGCGCAACCTGACGGGCAATGTAAACCGAGGTGTTTAACGTATCGCCACCAAATCCGCGGCTGACTTCCGCGCCTTTTTGTGACAGCTCAATCATGCATTCGCCAATCACGGCAATTTTTTTGGACATAGTCGTGAACCTGAACAGAAGAATTTTCAGCAGTGTGCGCCGAGTGAATTAGATGGTCAACTATATTAAAACGGTGTTCCATTATTTTATTTGAGCCAGCGCGTGTTCCGGCAAATTTCTGTCATCTTAATTTCATTTTCACGGTGAATTGAACATAAAGTTCTCAATTATCGCGCCGATAATCCTGTGACGAGTCCAGAAAGGCTATCCCAACAACAGGACATCTGAAATGAAGTCAGAGCAGGTTATCCAGCGGCTGAGCACTACGCCTGAGGCAAGTATTGAGAACTTGCAGGAGCATCGCTACTGGCTGCAATGTGAGCGCGCGTACACCTGGCAGCCGATCTATCGAACGGACGGTCGGCTGATGGCAATTGAGATTTTGACCGTCGTTACGCATCCCTCAAACCCTACTCAGCGTATCGCGCCGGATCGCTATTTTGCCGAAGTTGCCGTTCGCCAGCGTCTGGACGTGCTGGAAGAGCAGCTCCGTATGCTGGCGACGAAACAGGCCTTTTTCGAGCAGCATACGATCCTCGCCTCGGTGAACGTGGATGGCCCAACTCTGCTGGCGCTGCGTCAGAACGCGAAGCTGCAGGAGCTGATCGCCACCCTGCCGTGGCTGCGCTTTGAGCTGGTGGAGCACGTGCGCCTGCCGCAGGATTCCTCGTTTGCGTCAATGTGTGAATTTGGCCCGCTGTGGCTGGATGACTTTGGCACCGGTATGGCGAACTTCTCGGCCCTCAGCGAAGTGCGCTACGACTACATCAAGGTGGCCCGCGATCTGTTCATCATGCTGCGCCAGACCCCGGAAGGGCGGAATCTGTTTACGCTGTTATTGCAGTTGATGAATCGCTATTGCCAGGGGGTGATCGTTGAAGGCGTGGAAACGCTGGAAGAGTGGCGTGATGTGCAAAACTCTCCCGCAGCGGCGGCGCAAGGCTATTTCCTCTCTCGCCCCGTGCCGATGGATCTCCTCGAAAGCGCCAGAACGACCCTCTGATAACCCCGTTTCCCTTTGTCTGGACTATAGTTTTACAGGAAAGGTCATCAGGAAAGGGGATAACAATGACAAAAACAACCAGGGTCATTTCCTGGATTACAGGGATTTTCTTGTTGTTGATCGCGATCGTCGTCATCATTATCGCGACGTTTGACTGGAACCGCCTTAAGCCGACCATCAACCAGAAAGTCTCAACTGAGCTGAACCGTCCCTTCGCCATTCGTGGCGATCTGGGTGTGGTATGGGAGCGTCAGAAAGAGGAGACCGGCTGGCGAAGCTGGATCCCCTGGCCGCACGTCCACGCCGACGAAATTATTCTCGGCAACCCGCCAGATATCCCCGAAGTGACTATGGTGCATCTGCCGCGCGTGGAAGCCACGCTGGCGCCGCTAGCGCTCCTGACCAAAACCGTCTATCTGCCGTGGATCAAGCTCCAGCAGCCCGATGCGCGCCTGATCCGCCTCTCTGAAAAAAACAATAACTGGACGTTTAACCTTGCCAGCGACGGCGAAAAAGATCCGAATGCCCAGCCTTCTTCGTGGTCATTCCGTCTGGACAATATTCTTTTCGATCGCGGGCGGATCGCCATCGACGATAAGGTCAGCAAGGCAGACGTGGAGATCCTGGTCGATCCGCTGGGTAAACCGCTACCGTTTAGCGAAGTCACGGGCAATAAAGCGAAAGGCGATAGTGCCAAAGCGGGTGATTATGTCTTCGGCCTGACGGCAAAAGGGCGCTACAACGGTCAGCCGCTTAACGGGAAAGGGAAAATCGGCGGCATGCTGGCGCTCCGGAGCGAAGGCACGCCATTCCCGGTGCAGGCGGATTTCCGCTCGGGGAATACGCGCGTGGCGTTTGTGGGGACGGTCAACGACCCGATGAACATGGGGGGCGTTGACCTGCAGCTCAAGTTCGCCGGTGACTCGCTTGGCGAACTGTATGAACTGACTGGCGTACTGCTGCCGGATACCCCGCCGTTCGAAACGGACGGGCATTTGGTTGCCAAAATTGATACCGAAAAATCGTCCGTTTTTGACTACCGGGATTTCAACGGCCGCATCGGCGACAGCGATATTCACGGCACGCTGATCTACACCACCGGAAAACCACGGCCAAAACTGGAAGGGGATGTCGAATCCCGCCAGCTGCGTCTGGCCGATCTTGGCCCGCTGATAGGCGTGGATTCGGGCAAAGGGACAAAGTCAAAAGAGGTCAAAAAGGACGTTCAGCCTGCGGGAAAAGTGCTGCCTTACGATCGCTTTGAAACCGATAAGTGGGACGTGATGGATGCGGATGTGCGCTTCAAAGGGCGCAAGATTGAGCATGGCAGCACGCTGCCGCTGAGCGATCTCTCGACGCATATCATCCTGAAAAATGCCGACCTGCGCCTGCAGCCGCTGAAGTTTGGCATGGCGGGCGGGACGATTTCCTCTAACATTCACCTGGAAGGCGATAAAAAGCCGATGCAGGGGCGGGCGGAGATCCAGGCGCGTCGATTGAAGCTGAAAGAGCTGATGCCGAACGTGGAGCTGATGCAGAAAACCCTCGGTGAAATGAACGGCGATGCGGACATTCGCGGGGTGGGGAATTCCGTGGCGGCACTGCTGGGCAGCGGCAACGGTAACCTGAAACTGCTAATGAACGACGGTCTGGTCAGCCGCAACCTGATGGAGATCCTGGGGCTGAACGTCGGTAACTTTATCATCGGGCAAATCTTTGGCGATGACGAGGTGAGGGTGAACTGCGCGGCGGCGAATGTGGATCTGGTTAACGGCGTGGCGCGTCCGCAGATTTTTGCCTTCGACACGGAAAACGCGGTGATTAACGTGACCGGTACCGCCAGCATGGCCTCCGAGCAGCTGGATTTGACCATCGATCCGGAAAGTAAGGGGATTCGTATTATTACCCTGCGCTCGCCGCTTTACGTCCGTGGGACCTTCAAAAATCCGCAGGCGGGCGTCAAGCCCGGGCCGCTGATTGCGCGTGGTGCGGTGGCCGCAGCCCTCGCGACGTTGGTCACCCCGGCCGCCGCGCTGCTGGCGTTGATTTCGCCGTCAGAAGGCGAGGCGAATCAATGCCGGACGATTTTGTCGCAGATGAAGAAGTAACGCCTTTCTCCCTCTCCCTGTGGGAGAGGGCCGGGGTGAGGGCATCAGGCCGCAATGAATTACAGCGCCTGATGCTTAGTCTCATGCGTCAGCAGCAGCGCAATCAACGTCAGCGCCGCCATGGCCGCCAGATAAACGCCCACGTAGAACAGACCATAATTTGCCTGCAGCCAGGTGGCGATATACGGTGCCACGGACGCACCCAGAATAGACGAGACGTTATAGGAGAACGACGCGCCGGTATAACGCACCTCCGTCGGGAACAGCTCCGGCAGCAGCGCGCCCATCGGGCCGAAGGTCAGCCCCATCAGGCTCAGGCCAATCAGCAGGTACGCCATCACCAGCGCCGGGCTACCTGAACTCAGCAGCGGCGGGAAGACGAACAGAGCAAACAGAATGATCAGCGTGGTGATCGTAATCATGCTCGCACGACGACCAAACTTATCCGCCAGCAGGCCGGCAATCGGTACCATCACGCCAAACCCAATCACCGCCATCATCAGCATCCACAGCACTTCGTTACGCGGCAGGCCCAGCCCAACCGGTGCGGCGGCGGTACTGTAGGTCATGGAGTACACCGTCATGATGTAGAACAGCGTGTAGGTCGCCAGCATGATAAACGTGCCCAGCACGGTCACGCGCACGTGTTTGGTCAGCAGGGTGCCCAGCGGCACTTTTACCTGTTTTTTCGCCGCGGCTACTTTTGCGAACACCGGTGTCTCATGCAGGGAAACACGCACATACAGGCCAATCAGCACCAGCACGGCCGAGAAGACAAACGGAATACGCCAGCCCCAGCTCATGAACTGTTCGTCCGTCAGCAGCCAGGAGAGCAGCAGGAAGGTCCCGTTGGCAAAGAAGAAGCCAATCGGCGCGCCAAGCTGCGGGAATGAACCGTACAGCGCACGTTTACGCGGCGGGGCGTTCTCGGTCGCCAGCAGCGCCGCGCCACCCCATTCACCGCCCAGCCCCAGACCCTGACCAAAACGCGCCAGCGCCAGCAGGACCGGCGCCAGAATGCCGATGGTTTCGTAGGTCGGCAGCAGGCCGATCGCCACGGTGGAGATGCCCATTGTCAGCAGCGAGGCCACCAGGGTGACTTTACGCCCAATACGATCGCCGAAGTGTCCAAACAGCGCGGAGCCAATCGGACGCGCCACAAACGCGATAGCAAAGGTCGCCAGAGACTGTAGCGTCGCCGCCGTCGGGTCTCCCTGCGGGAAGAAAATATGCGGGAAAACGATGACCGCTGCGGTGGCGTAAATGTAAAAGTCGAAGAACTCAATGGCGGTGCCAATCAGCGATGCGACGACAACTTTATTGCGCGAGTTTACCGGGACGTTTTCCGCACCAGAGTCGAGTGTTGTGGCTGTTGATTGCATAATATTTTCTTATTTTTTGTCGAACGAAAGGCCATATTACGCACAGCAAAAGCGACATTTCAATCTGTAACAAAGTCGCTTCCTGATTATAAAATCAACAAAAAGCGGATAATGTTCAGGCCAGCCAAAATGCTTCCATGAAATGCTTCACGTTTTTTAAATATTGGTGGATAAAACTGGTTTTCGGTTAAATAAAAGTTACGGACTGGATTTATATGCTGAAATGATGAGTCGGGCTGAAATATCAGCCCGAGAGCGGAATTAACGGTGTGTTTTTCCGGGCATTCGCGTGTCGCCTTTGTACTCGGCGGTGGCAATCCACGCCGCGCAGAACAGGGTTAAACGCGCGAAGAAGTAGAAGAACGCCATCAGCCCCAGCACCGAGCCAAATGCCGCGCCGGACGGGGATTTCACCAGCGACGGCAGGGTGTAGGTCATCACGATCTTAATCACTTCAAAGCCGATCGCCGCAATCAATGTGCCGCGGAGTAGCGCCTTCTTACGCGGACGATGCCGAGGCAAGCGCCAGAAAATCCAGAAGAACAGCAGGTAGTTGGCGAAGATGGAAATCGCCAGCCCGATGCCGCGCCAGGCGGGCTTCAGCCATTCGATGTAATCAAGATAGAGCGCAGAAATAATCATCTGCTGCGCGGAGCCCGCCACGGAGGTAATGGAGAGTGTGACGACGAGCGCGATAAGCAGGCCAATCAGCGAAATAAAGTCGCGGAAATATTTAACCCAAATTTTCTCCTGATCCTGCGGTTTACGCTCCCACACCTCGCGCGACTGGGCGCGAATAGCTTCGCGGAGGTTGCCCATCCAGTTAACGCCGGAGTAAAGGGCGATGAGCAAACCGACGATCCCGACGGTGGTGCGCTGCTGAACGGCGGTGTTAATCGTGCTTTTTAGCGTGGTGGCGAGGGTTGGGTCACTGACGTTATTCAGGATCTTATTGAAAATATCCTGCAGCAGCGTTGGATGCGACGCGAGTACAAAACCGGCCGCAGCAAACGACACCATCAGGATGGGGATCATCGACAGGAACGAAAAATAGGTGATCGCGGCACCGAACTGGTTCCCCATGCGGTCATTAAAGCGCTCGGTCGCACGTATAAGATGCGCAACCATGGGAAACTGCTGAATTCTCTCCGCCAGGCTGGTGACGGTGCCCAGCGCCTTGCTGGCGGTACCAGGGGCTTTAGCCTCTTCCGGCTCGGTTTCCATCTTCTTGATGGGTTCATAATCTAAATGTTGGGTGGGTCGTTGCGGGTTATTTTCCGGCGTCACGCGTCTTTTCCTTTTTCGTTTGGCTGGATGTTATTGAATTATAGCTTGCGACTAGTCCACGTAAGCTTTTGTGAGTTCGGTTAGCCACTCCATAAACAGGTGAACCCGGCGAGAGAGGTTGCGCCGGTGGGGGTAAATCAGGGAGACAGGCATCGGTTCCGCGCGATACTGCGGGAGGATCTCAATCAGTTTCTTTGCGCGCAGCAGGTCGCGCACCCCAACGCGCGGGGCCTGAATGATCCCCAGCCCGGCAAGGCAGGCGGCCTGGTAAGTTTCCGTGCTGTTGACGGTTAGCACCCCGCCCGTTTTTATCCACTGCGTCGTGCTGCCGTTATAAAATTCAAAGCCCTGAGGGCGGCTTCCCAGCATCGCGGCATAATGAATCACGGCGTGCGAGCCTAAATCGTCCAGCGTGTCAGGGTAGCCAAAACGCGCCAGATAATCCGGGCTGGCGCAGTTGATCACCGACAGCTTGCCCAGCGGACGGGCTATCAGCCCTGAGTCCTTCAGGGAACCCACGCGGACGACGCAATCAAACCCTTCGCGGACCACATCCACCAGACGATCGCTGCTGCTGAGCTCCAGTTCGATACCCGGATACTGCTGTAAAAACGCAGGCAGTTTGGGGATGACGACATTTCGAGCAACGCCAACGGGCATATCCACGCGCAGCCTTCCGCTGATGCTGGAGGGATCGTGCTGAAACATGCCGTCCAGCTCATCCAGGTTCGCCAGCAGATCTTTTGCCCGTTCGTAATAGACCATGCCGTCCTGCGTCAGGCTGACGCGGCGCGTGGTACGGTGCAGTAGCTGGGTGCCAAGCCGGTTTTCCAGTGCCTGAATTTGCCGGGAAACGCTGCCTTTCGGCAGCGTTAATGTCTCTGCTGCGCGGGAAAAACTCTCCAGTTCCGCGACGCGAACAAACAGCTGCATTGCGTGAATTTTATCCATAGATGAAGCTCATTGTTGTTTGTACTGAAACAGTGAAGCGTTATTACCCATCTTTATTGATCTTCTATCACCTAATAAGCTCTTTCTCAATCTCCATAACAGCCAAAACGAGGTTTATGATGACTGAACGTATCGCATTAGTGACGGGTGGTAGCCGCGGCTTAGGTAAAAACGCTGCGTTAAAGCTGGCTGCAGACGGCACGGGAATTATCCTGACCTACAATCGTAGCCAGCAGGAAGCGCTGGAAGTTGTGCGCGAAATTCAGGAAAAAGGCGTCAAGGCGGCGGCATTAAAGCTCAACGTCGGGGATATCGCCGGTTTCGAAAATTTTGCTCAACAGCTTCAGGAGATCCTGAAGAGCGTCTGGCAGCGCGAAACATTTGATTATTTATTGAACAATGCCGGGACGGGTTTATACGCACCCTATACCGAAACGACGGAAGCCCAGTTTGATGAGGCGCTGAACATTCACTTCAAAGGGCCTTTCTTCCTGACGCAGCGCCTGCTGCCTCTGCTTAACGACGGGGGGCGGATCCTCAATGTCTCCAGCGGACTGGCCCGCTTCACCCAGCCAGGCTCAGGAACCTACGCGGCCATGAAAGGGGCGATGGAAGTGCTCACCCGCTATCAGGCGAAGGAGCTTGGAGCGCGCGGTATCTCCGTCAATATTATCGCACCAGGCGCGATCGAAACCGACTTTGGCGGTGGGCGCGTGCGCGACAACGCGCAGCTTAACCAGATGCTGGCGTCGCAGACGGCGCTGGGGCGGGTAGGTTTGCCGGACGATATCGGGGATGCCATTGCGGCGCTGCTTAGCGATAAGCTTGGCTGGATGAACGCGCAACGTATTGAAGTGTCAGGCGGTATGTTCCTGTGATGTCTGATGTTAAGGGGAGGGAACCCCTTAAGGAAATCCTTAATATGGATGTGTCAAAATGCGGGTAAATATAAAAACCACAGGCGGATTTGTAACCTCTCCATTCATTGAGTTTTTTCTTAAATAGCGCCTATGTAGAATCCCCCTTCGCTATTCTCAGAGGGAGAAATACGATGCGAGTAATCATGTTTGACAGGCAGTCGATATTTATTCATGGAGCGATACACGGTTTGCAGAAATTAATTCCTGAAATAAATATAACGGGGGCTTGTCAGGCAGACGATTTATGGACGCAAATATCCGCGTCACCGTCTGCTATCGTCATGATTGACGGCAATTTAATTCAGGATGAGGGGAGTTCTTTCCTGGATGAAATCATGCATCGCTTCCCGTCGGTACGGGTGATGATGGTTCTGGCAAAAAAAGAGACCCGATGGGTTGAACAACTCATGCAGCGAAACGTGATGGCTATTATCCCCCGTAACGCTAACCCTGAGCGGTTTGCCGCCGTGCTGGATTCCGTATCCAGAGGGATGGTCTGCTTTCCCGCTGAGTGGGTCAGCCAGCAATCGTCAGCGCAGGCGTTACTTTCCTTAAGCGAGCGTCAGCGTGAGGTGCTGAAGCTGCTGGCGGCGGGCGAATCAAACAAAGAAATTGGTCGCAATCTCAACATCAGTGCGGCCACGGTAAAAGCGCATCTGGAAGCGCTTTTTCGCCGGCTGGAGGTAAAAAACCGAACCCAGGCAGCCATGTACTACACCCGGGCGACGGCCTGAAGCAGCGCTTTCGGGAGTGAAGACGTCACGCCGAAACTCAGTATCATCAGTACCAGCGCGTCATGCTGCTGCTGGGTTAATGGATGTATACACTTTTCCCGCAGCAGCGTTTCACACAGCTGAATATCTTCATGGAGTAAATATTCCGCCTGAAGAGGCGTGATAAGGCCGTGAAAATTTTCCCGTTCGCGGATCACATGCCCATAGCCGATAACCCATACACCCTTTTCATCACGATATTTCTCCAGTGAAAGCCCTTGATGTTTCTTTATTAATTCTATGGCGGCAGAAGATATATTTAGCGCATGACCGTTCATATTCGTTTCCTCTTAATGGCGATACTGTAGAGGAATCGCGGTACGAGCAATATCCGCCAAATGGCTGTTGATCAGGAATTATTGTTCAGGTATTCCTGCCGTAATAACCCAAATAACCAGTCATTTTGCCAGCGACCGGAAAGGTAATAGCTTTCACGTAGCTCGCCTTCCAGCTGGAAGCGAGCTTTTTCCAGCAGGCGCCTGGAGGCGACATTTCCCGCGGTGACGGTGGCGGTGAGCCGACGAATACCGCCCTGATGAAAGGCGTAATCGCAAAGCGCCTGCAGGGATTCGAAGCCGTAACCTTTGCCCTGCGCCTCGGGGGCAAAAAGAAAGCCCACTTCGGCGCAATCTTCTTCCCGATGAATATACCCGGTAACGCCCAGCGGGGCCTGTGAGAGGGCATCACGTACGACGAGGCACAGCCAGTGCGCGCTGCCAGGCGTCCAGGGCGTCAGGCGCGAATCAAACGCCTCCCGGATCGCTGCGACGGGGCGGTTCTCCGCCACAAAGCGCATGACTTCGGGGTGTTGCTGCAACGCCAGAAAAAAGGGCCAGTCTTGCTCCTGCAGGGGCGAGCAGTTCAGGCGTGAGGTCATTAAAACTGGCATTAAGATTCTCCTGAAGCATTTTAAATGATTTTAGGGTTGTCACTTTATTTCAACAGAAAGTCAGGTATGGTTAAGCGCGTATAAATAAAAAGAAAAACGGCCGTTAGTGCCCATTCCGGATGTCTTCGCTGTCGCTTAAGGAAAACAATGACTCTCAGCACATCACATCATATCCGCGAACAGTTTGAACACTGTCTGGCGGTCATTCGCCAGGCGTCGGTGGAAATCTTGCTTCTTCTGAATGTACATGTTTCTGAGGGGAAAGATCCACGCTGGTTTCTGGAACAGCTGGACAGCGCGCGTTTAGGCCTCGGGGGATGGGCTACGGTTGCGAAGAAGCTTAACCTGAATGATGCCGAGATGTCGGAATTTACGCTGCAGCTGCGCCTGCTGCAGCAGCGCGTCCCGCAGTACGAGAGCGGGCAGGATGTCAGTGAAAACCAGCTTATTGCGGCGATGCGGTTTGTGACTACGCTGGAACATCTTCGTCTGCAGCAGCCGCTTCTGACCTACAGCACCGAGCTGGCCCCGGGAAGCGAACTCCAGCAACAGCAGGCGCACAAGCAGGTACGCGCAATTGAGTTAATGATTAAAGGCCTCATTCAGCAGGCCTGGCCCGATCAGGTGCGGCTCAATAATCATCTTAAAACCTTATTTAACGCTGACCGCGTACGGCGCTGGCTGAAGCATGGCGAAATCAACGATGTCCTGAGCGGCATGATGTTCAGTGAACTGGCGCAAATGCTGGTGGATAAAAAAGAGTTCAGCCGCTATTACGCCTCGCTGTTTAACGACCCGTCCATGCTGACGCTCCTGGTGGAGCCGCGCAAAACGCTGCAAACCTTCCTCGATGACATCCGGCAAATCCGCAACAGCATTACGGTGCAGAAAACGTTAAGTTCGGCGCAAATTCAGCTGCTGGATAACTACTACATGCAGATCTCCCGTCCGGTTCAACGCGCGTTTGAAGAGGGGAGAACGCGCGTCAACCCGGCCGGATTCATGGCGGTGGATGCCAGCGAGCTGCACGCGTTCTGGGAAAAGGCGCAAAAAATGGATCGGGTTACCGGTGGGGATCTATTTGAAGTCCGCGACACGATTGAAAAGCCGACCCAGCGCGCCCCGCGCACGCCCGAACAGCGTGAGCAGCTTATCTCCGGTGCGCTATGGGGAGCGGTCGGCGTGATGGTGATTGCCATCGTGGTAGGCGGCTTCTGGCTGGTGACCAGCAGCAAACCGCAGCCTGCGGCCGAAAATACGGCGCAAGCGGCGGCTCCGCCGCAGGAGATGCGCGAAACCCCTTCCTCGCGCGAGACGCTGACGCGCATGGGAGTGACCTGGGACGAGAGTAATTTCCGTTCGGCGATTAACCGCAACGATACCCGCGTGGCGCTGCTCTTTTTGCAGGGTGGGATGGACTGGAAGCTGTCATGGACCGAAGAGGCGATGTCGGCAGGCTATGACGACGTTCTGGAGCTTATGCTGCGCTATCGGCAGAACATGGCAGAAGAGAAGCCGTGTCGTCGTTTCATCAATACGCTTAGCCACGCCATGTCAAACGGCGAGTCCCTGACGTCAATACGTAAAGAGTATCTGAAAGCCTTCTGTACCGTGCCGGCCGTGGTGAAGCGCCAGAAGCACGATCTTGAGATGGCAACGCGACGCGCGCAGTCACAGCCGGATGCCACCACGAAAAAATGGCAGTCTATTCAGACCGCCATTTATGAGGTGATTCGCTAACGTTTTCCCCCTCTCCCCGGAGGGGAGAGGGGCCAGATCGCACCCCTCTCAAGGCTCCCCATACAACCCAATCAACCGTCGCACCACGCCGTTCGTCCAGCCGAAGCCATCCTGTAGCGGATACTCCCCGCCGCCCCCTTCGCGCGGCGTACTGCTGGCGATGTGGTACTTCTCAATCAGCTTGTGGTGCGTCTTGTAGAAGTGGTTCACCGTATGCAGCCAGCTCCAGGCGATTTCATCCCCCAGCGAGTCGTTGCCGTACTGCTTGAACCCCTGGATCGCCATCCACTGCAGCGGCGCCCAGCCGTTGGGTTTATCCCACTGCTCGCCGGTTTCGTACTCGGTTGCCAGAATCCCACCCGGCGTCAGCAGACGCGCTTTTACCGCGTCAGATAAACGTTCTGCCTGCTCGTGCGTCGCCATTCCAACATACAGCGGCACAATGCTGGCGGCAGAAAACAGCGCCATCTGCTCGCGTCGCCAGTCGTAATCGCGGTAACAGCCACTCTCCTCGTCCCACAGATAGCGGTTCACCGCCGCGCGGCGATCGGTGGCCTTCTGGCGGAACAGCTCGGCCGTCTCTTTATCCCCTTTCGACGCCGAGATATTGGCAATCGCGCTCTCCAGCTTAAACAGGAAGGCGTTCAAATCGATGGGGATAAATTGCGTCGTGCGAATGCTGGCGAGCCGTGCCGGATCGCGCAGCCAGCGGGAGGAGTAATCCCAGCCAGACGCTGCACCCGCACGCAGATCGCGATAGACCTCATTCGGCGGACGGCCCGAGTGGCGGGCGGTTTCCACGTCCTCAATCCACGATTCGTCGCGCGGGGTGTCACGGTCGTCCCAGTAGCGGTTCAGCAATGAACCGTCCGGCATGCGCACCGCGCTGCGGTAGGCCTGATTAAGCAGCAGCGACTCCGCACCGTCCATCCAGAAGGCATGCTCCATTTTGAGGTGGTCGAGGTAGCGCTTCGCGCCGCGCACGCCGTCCTCTTCAAACAGCTCCACCATCAGGGCAAAGACCGGCGGCTGCGAGCGGCTGAGATAATAGGTGCGGTTGCCGTTAGGGATATGGCCGTAGCGTTCGATCAGCCACGCGAAGTTATCCGCCATGCACTTCAGCAGATCGTTACGGCCACTTTCCGCCAGCCCCAGCATGGAGAAGTACGAATCCCAGTAGTAGGTCTCGCTGAATCGCCCGCCGGGCACGATATAGGCCTGCGGCAGCGCCAGCAGGGACGACCAGGGAATATGGTCCTGCGGTTCGCGCGTCAGGACGGGCCACAGGCTATCAATGTGCTCTTTCAGCGACAGTCCGGGGTCGGAGACATATTCCGTGCTGTAGGTTTCAGGCAGCCAGAAGTGGTTCTCAACGAACTGGCGCAGGTCGAAATCCCGGTGCCGTCTGACCTTACGGTAGCGGATCAGAATATCCAGCGGATCCATCTTCGGCGCGCAGTCGGGGAAGGTTTTGCTGTCCGCAAACAGCCGCGTCGACTGTACGTGCTCGAACAGTTCAAGGTAGCGATCGGCGGGCGTCAGGGCATCGGAGGCGGGTAGCCCCTCGATCATTTCGGGTTCCGGCTCCGCCTCAATCATCTCATCCAGTTTTAACTCGCAGGGATCGGTCTCGTAGCGCAGCTCTTCTGCAATCTCGAATTCGATGTTCTCGGTAGCCTGTAGTTTCTGGTTGAACATGGTGATAGGGACCTCCGGTTGTGTGTTCTGAAGACAGGTTTCTCCGGGCGTCCTATAAGCGTAGACATTCGCTTCGGTAGATGTGGAGGGATATGTGCGGTAGATCACTCTTTTCGGAGCATTCGTTTTGCAACGATTTATGTATGTGAATAAAAAAAGCCCCTCAGGAGAGGGGCTTCTGCATTATCGCATGGTGACAAACTCTTCCGCCGCCGTCGGGTGGATAGCCACGGTGTTGTCGAAGTCTTTCTTGGTCGCACCCATCTTCAGCGCCACCGCAAAGCCCTGCAGGATCTCATCCATGCCGAAGCCGATGCCGTGGATACCGACAATCTTCTCTTCCGGGCCCACGCAGACCAGCTTCATGCGGCACGGCTGACGGTGAGAGGTGACGGCGGTATACATCGCGGTGAACGCGGATTTATACACTTTCACCTGGTCGTCGCCGTACTGCTCGCGCGCCTGCGGCTCGGTTAAGCCGACGGTGCCGATTGGCGGGTGGCTAAAGACCACGGTCGGGATGTTGCTGTAGTCCAGATGCTCGTCCGGCTTGTTATTGAACAGGCGCTCGGAGAGACGACGGCCCGCCGCAACGGCCACCGGCGTCAGTTCAACCGCACCGGTGTTATCACCGACGGCGTAAATGCCCGGTATGCTGGTGTTCTGGAACTTATCGACGACGATGTAGCCTTTTTCGTCGGTTTTCACGCCGGTCACCGCCAGGTTAAAGCTGTCGTTCGCCGGTTCACGGCCAATCGCCCAGATCAGGCAATCAACGGTCTGGCTGCGGCCATCTTCCAGCTCAAGGGTCAGGCTGCCGTCCGCGTTTTTAACGACCGCTTTAGGCACGGCGTTGGTGTGCAGGGTTGGGCCTTCGGTGTTCATCACTTCAACCAGCGTATCGACGATCAGCGGGTCAAAGCTGCGCAGCGGTGCGTGTTTACGCACGAACAGGTGCGCTTCTGCACCCAGGCCGTTAATCACGCCAGCCAGCTCTACCGCGATATAGCCCGCGCCCACCACGGCAACGCGCTCAGGCAAGGCAGGCAGCTCGAAGAAGCCGTCGGAGTCGATACCGTATTCCGCGCCCGGAATATTCGGGTGGCTCGGACGGCCGCCGGTGGCGATCAGGATATGATCGGCGGTGATCGTCTCGCCATTCACTTCGATCGTTTTCGCGTCCACAAAGCGGGCGAAGCCGTGAATCACGTCGACGTTATTTTTGCCCAGCACGTTGTCGTACGAGGTATGAATGCGGTCGATGTAGGCGGTACGGCTGGCGATCAGCTTGTCCCAGTCGAAATTGTTGATGGTGGTGTCAAAGCCGTAGTCCGGACCGTACATATGGATCGCTTCACGGATTTGCGCCGCGTGCCACATCACCTTTTTCGGTACACAACCCACGTTCACGCAGGTGCCGCCCAGCGCTTTGGCTTCAATCAGCGCACATTTCTGGCCGTACATGGCCGCGCGGTTGATGGAGGCGATGCCGCCGCTGCCGCCGCCGATTGCGATGTAGTCATAATGCTTAGTCATAGCTTTTGTCCTTAATCGTGAATTGCCGCGATTGTATACCTGAAATCAATAGTTTCCACCGATGGCTGCAATTACTCCGGCACGATCCAACTGACGGTGGCGTGGCCCGTTCCGGCTGGCACCAGCGTTTTGTGTAGCCACGGCAGCACGTTGTTCATCTGCGCTTCCAGCTTCCACGGCGGGTTAATGACGATCATGCCGGAAGCGGTCATGCCGCGTTGGTCGCTGTCCGGGCGTACCGCCAGCTCAATCTGCAGGATTTTACGAATGCCGGTCGCCTCAAGGTCTTTGATCATGCGCTTGATCTGCGCGCGCAGCACCACCGGGTACCACAGGGCATAGGTTCCGGTCGCAAAACGTTTGTAGCCTTCGTGAATGCCGGTCACCACCGCCTGATAGTCGGTTTTGATTTCGTACGGTGGGTCGATCAGCACCAGGCCGCGACGGGAAACCGGCGGCAGCTTGGCTTTCAGTTGCTGGTAGCCGTCGGCTTTGTCGACGCGGGCGCGGCTGTCTTTCTGAAATTCCGAACGCAGCAGCGGGAAGTCGCTCGGGTGCAGTTCGGTCAGCTGGAGGCTGTCCTGCTCGCGCAGCAGCTGGCGGGCAATCAGCGGTGAGCCAGGGTAGTAGCGCAGCTGGCCGTTGCGGTTGAAGTGATTCACCACGCCAATGTAAGGCTCCAGCTCGGCGGGCAGGTCGTCCTGCTGCCAGATGCGGGCGATGCCCTCAAGGTATTCGCCGGTACGCTCGGCATGCTCGCCGCTCAGCTGATAACGGCCCGCGCCCGCATGGGTGTCCAGATAGAGAAACGGCTTCTCTTTCTCTTTAAGCGATTCAATGATCAGGCTCTGAACGGTGTGTTTGAGGACGTCGGCATGGTTGCCAGCGTGGAAGCTGTGGCGATAACTGAGCATGGGTAATGGTATTCCGCTGAATTGACGATTTGCCACAGTTTACAGCAGAACGGCACAGATTACCCGCAGGCCCGGTAAGCGCAGCTATTGAAATCCTCTACACTTAACCCCATTACTGAAAACAATATGCACAGCGCCGGATGCGCGCTTCATTCACCTATTTCAACAGGACAGCGTTTATGACCAATCCATTACTGACGCCTTTTTCGTTGCCACCGTTTTCTAAAATCCTCCCTGAGCATGTGGTTCCAGCCGTTACCCAGTCGCTGGACAACTGCCGCGCGGCGGTAGAAAGTGTGGTTGCGCAGGGCGCGCCGTACACCTGGGAGAATCTGTGTCAGCCGCTGGCCGAAGTGGACGACGTGCTGGGGCGTATCTTCTCCCCGGTGAGCCATCTGAACTCGGTGAAAAACAGCCCGGAACTGCGTGAAGCCTACGAACAAACCCTGCCGCTGCTCTCTGAGTACAGCACCTGGGTCGGCCAGCACGAAGGGCTCTACAAAGCCTACCGCGACCTGCGCGACGGTGACCATTATGCCGCACTGAACACGGCGCAGAAAAAATCGGTTGATAACGCCCTGCGTGATTTCGAACTGTCCGGTATCGGTCTGCCAAAAGAGAAGCAGGTTCGCTACGGTGAAATCGCTGCGCGCCTGTCCGAACTGGGTAACCAGTACAGCAATAACGTCCTTGACGCCACCATGGGCTGGACGAAGCTGATTACCAACGAAGCAGAGCTGGCGGGTATGCCGGAAAGCGCACTGGCGGCGGCGAAAGCCCAGGCCGAAGCGAAAGAGCAGGAAGGCTTCCTGTTAACGCTGGATATCCCGAGCTATCTGCCGGTGATGACCTACTGCGACAACCAGGCCCTGCGTGAAGAGATGTACCGCGCCTACAGCACCCGCGCCTCCGATCAGGGGCCGAATGCCGGTAAGTGGGACAACAGCCCGGTCATGGCGGAAATCCTCGCCCTGCGTCACGAGCTGGCTCAGCTGCTGGGCTTCGACAGCTACGCGGATAAATCCCTCGCCACCAAAATGGCCGAGAACCCGCAGCAGGTGCTCGATTTCCTGACCGATCTGGCCAAACGTGCTCGTCCTCAGGGTGAGAAAGAGCTGGCCCAGCTGCGCGCCTTCGCGAAAGCGGAGTTTGGCGTGGACGAGCTGCAGCCGTGGGATATTGCTTACTACAGCGAAAAACAGAAGCAGCACCTCTACAGCATCAGCGACGAGCAGCTGCGCCCGTACTTCCCGGAAAACAAAGCCGTCAACGGCCTGTTTGAAGTGGTGAAACGCATTTACGGCATTACCGCTAAAGAGCGTACTGATATTGACGTCTGGCATCCGGACGTACGCTTCTTCGAGCTGTATGACGAGAAAAACGAACTGCGCGGCAGCTTCTACCTCGATCTCTACGCGCGTGAAAACAAACGCGGCGGGGCGTGGATGGACGACTGCGTGGGCCAGATGCGTAAAGCGGACGGTTCCCTGCAAAAACCGGTCGCCTATCTGACCTGTAACTTCAACCGTCCGGTAAGCGGCAAACCGGCGCTGTTTACCCACGATGAAGTGATCACCCTGTTCCACGAGTTCGGTCACGGCCTGCACCACATGCTGACCCGCATCGAAACCGCCGGCGTCGCCGGTATCAGCGGGGTGCCATGGGATGCGGTCGAGCTGCCAAGCCAGTTTATGGAAAACTGGTGCTGGGAGCCGGACGCGCTGGCGTTTATCTCCGGCCACTATGAGACCGGCGAACCGCTGCCCAAAGAGTTGCTGGATAAAATGCTGGCGGCGAAAAACTACCAGGCGGCGATGTTCATTCTGCGTCAACTGGAGTTCGGCCTGTTCGATTTCCGCCTGCACGCCGAGTTCAGCCCGGAGCAGGGGGCGAAAATCCTCGAAACGCTGGCCGAGATTAAAAAACAGGTTGCCGTTATTCCAGGGCCAACCTGGGGCCGCTTCCCGCACGCGTTCAGCCACATTTTCGCGGGCGGCTACGCGGCGGGCTATTACAGCTACCTGTGGGCCGACGTGCTGGCGGCGGATGCCTTCTCTCGCTTCGAGGAAGAGGGGATCTTCAACCGCGAAACCGGCCAGTCGTTCCTTGACAACATCCTGACCCGCGGCGGTTCTGAAGAGCCAATGGTGCTGTTCAAACGCTTCCGTGGCCGCGAGCCGCAGCTGGATGCGATGCTTGAGCATTACGGGATCAAAGGCTGATTGTTACGTGAAGATCTGCTTAGTGGATGAAACGGGCGCCGGAGACGGCGCCTTATCTGTTCTGGCGGCCCGCTGGGGGCTGGAGCACGATGAAGAGAACCTGATGGCGCTGGTAATGACGACAGCACATCTCGAATTACGCAAGCGCGATGAACCGAAGCTCGGCGGGATTTTTGTCGACTTCGTTGGCGGCGCGATGGCGCACCGGCGTAAGTTCGGCGGCGGTCGCGGCGAAGCGGTGGCCAAAGCGGTCGGCATTAAGGGGAGCTATCTCCCGGACGTGGTGGACGCCACGGCGGGGCTGGGACGCGATGCGTTTGTGCTGGCGTCGGTGGGCTGCCGGGTGCGGATGCTGGAGCGTAATCCGGTTGTCGCCGCGCTGCTCGACGACGGGCTGACGCGAGGCTATGCGGACCCGGAAATCGGCCCGTGGCTGCAGGAGCGTTTGCAGCTTATCCACGCGTCAAGCCTGACGGCGCTGACGGACATCACCCCGCGTCCGCAGGTGGTCTACCTCGACCCGATGTTCCCGCATAAGCAGAAAAGCGCGCTGGTTAAGAAAGAGATGCGGGTATTTCAGTCGCTGGTGGGGCCGGATTTAGACGCAGACGGCCTGCTGGAGCCGGCTCGTCAGCTCGCGACGAAGCGGGTGGTGGTGAAGCGCCCGGATTACGCGCCGCCGCTGGCGGACGTTGCTACGACCAACGCGGTGACCACGAAAGGGCATCGGTTTGATATTTATTCGGGGACGCCGGAATAAAAAAAGCCGGGTGGCGGCTTCGCCTTACCCGGCCTACTTTCAGTGCCGCTTTTTTTGCACTTACTCGTCTTCTTCGTCGCGCAGCGGAACAATCAGCATGTCCACGTGAACGGTGTTAATCAGCTGGCGTGCTGAAGACATCAGCTTGCTCCAGAAGTCCTGATGGTGACCGCATACCACCAGGTCCATATCGTATTTCTTAATCGCATCAACCAGCACCTGACCCAGGTCGCCGCTGCCGCTCAGGGTTTCGGTGATCGGATAGCCCGCGTTGGTGGAGAGCTCGCTCAGCGCGTGATGCGTTTCTTCAGAGATGCGTTTCTGCATATCGCCCAGATTGACGTCGATCAGACCGGTGTAGAGGTCGGAGTAATTCACATCAACGTGAATCAGGGAGACTTTCGCGTTGTAGGGACGTGCCATAGATACCGCTTTATCAACCAGCACTTTGCTCTCCGGGGAGAGATCTACCGCGATAAGAATGTGTTTGTAAGCCATAGTGTTACTCCTTCCTTAAGTTATCGATGACTAAATGGGAAAGCCGTCGTCTGATGCTTTCATTACGGCCCAGTTAAACATATTTTTCAAGCTTTGGTGTTGATAACGATTAACCTTGTGGCAAAAAAATTAACGGATCTCCTACACTATTTAATGAGCCGTTCGGATATTAAAACGCGAACCGGATCGACTTTTAGTCATTCTTTCACTGAACTGTCTGTCAGGGCATTGGGGTGCGGTAGCTCAGGAGCCTTGCTTCGTGGGCGGACGCCGGGGAGGATGTATGATTAGCACCGTCGCATTGTTTTGGGCGTTATGCGTAGTTTGCATAGTGAATATGGCGCGCTACTTCTCATCGTTACGTGCGCTGTTAGTGGTACTTCGTGGTTGCGATCCGTTGCTGTATCAGTATGTGGACGGTGGAGGGTTCTTCACCTCGCATGGACAGCCCAGCAAGCAGATGCGTCTGGTGGGGTATATCTACTACCAGCGCTACCGCGATCATCACGATGAAGAGTTTATCCGTCGCTGCGAGCGTCTGCGTCGTCAGTTCATTTTAACTAGCGCCCTGTGTGGGCTGGTCGTGGTCAGTATGATTGCGTTGATGATTTGGCACTGAGTACCACAGCAGGCGGGGATAACCCCGCCTGCTTTCCTCTGGTTCAGGGCTTCACTGAGAACCGCAGATTGGAGATATTGGTCTCAATCGAAATAACCTTCCCGCTATAGGCGATATTAACGTGTCCGTTTGTATCAATGCTGGCCGCAGTGATTGTACCCGTACCTTCAATGACAGGATGCTTCATTGCCAACTGATGGATAATGTCGGTGTCTTTTCCTGTTATCTTTTCCGAGAGATAGTAACGGTAGATTGTGGGTACGGTGACGCCACCCTGATTGTTCACGGTTATATAGAGCCAGACGCTGTCAGATAATTTATAAACGCGTTGAAGTTTATCGCCCTCTTGCTGGTTGGGCTGGTGGTTGAGCCACACAAATCCAATGACCAGAGCCAGAAGCGAAACAGTAACAAGGCGATGAATCCATTTAGTAGCCGTTTTGAATGGCATAGTCTTTTCCGTCATGGGGGGAACTGAGAACATTCGCGGGGATAATAGTTATTTGTGCAGAAAAAATCTGAACAGATAATGTTCAGATTTTCCTATTCACAGCAATGGATTAAGTAACACAACGGCCATAAAAAAAGCGGGTCAGTTTCCTGACCCGCTTTTTGTCGCCTTCAGCCAATCAAATCAGCTTCAGCGAAATCCAGTACAACCCGCCTGACAGCAGGATAGAAGCCGGAAGGGTAAACACCCAGGCCATCAGAATGTTGGTCACGGTTTTGCGCTGCAGACCGCCGCCGTCAACAATCATGGTACCTGCCACGGACGAGGAGAGTACGTGGGTGGTGGATACCGGCATACCGGTGTAGCTCGCCAGACCGATAGACACTGCCGCCGTCATCTGCGCGGACATACCCTGCGCATAGGTCATGCCTTTCTTACCGATCTTCTCGCCGATGGTGGTCGCCACACGACGCCAGCCAATCATCGTACCGATACCCAGCGCCAGCGCGACGGCCATGATGATCCAGATTGGCGCGTACTCAATGGTATTGAGCATATCGCTTTTCAGTTTCTTCAGCAGACGTTTGTCGTCACCATTCACCTCTGGCAGCTTCGCGACTTTATCGGTCACGTCGGAGATACAGAGCATGATACGACGCAGCTGACCACGCTGTTCAACGGCCAGTTTATCGTAGCTTTCGATGTTGCCCAGCATACTTTTGGCACGTTCCAGCGCGTTAATCGCGTTAGCCGGATGGCAGTGGAATTCGCCAGGCGCGGTGGTGGCACCGGCTTCCGGAGAAGGGATCAGCTGGTCAACGCCGGTCGCTTTTTTCAGCAGCTCAGGGTGCTGCTGGAAATAGGTTTCAACGTTGTTGACCGCATCACGGGTACGGGTGATTTCGTAACCCGAGGCGTTCATATTCACCACGAAGCCCGCCGGTGCGACACCGATCAGAACCAGCATCACCAGACCAATGCCTTTCTGCCCGTCGTTGGCGCCATGAGAGAAGGCCACGCCGATAGCAGAAATGATCAGGGCGATACGCGTCCAGAATGGCGGCTTTTTCTTGCCGTCTTTCTTCTCACGCTCTGCTGGCGTCAGGTGGATACGCGCACGTTTCTTCGTGTTGCTCCAGTAGCGACGCAGGATGAAAATCAATCCACCCGCAACCACCAGACCCACGATAGGGGAGACGATGAGAGAAGCGAAAATGCCCAGTACTTTAGGCAGATTCAGCGCATCAACAACCGATGTCCCGGTCATCAGGGCGTTGGTTAACCCGATACCGATAATCGCGCCGATGAGGGTGTGAGAGCTGGATGCAGGCAGGCCAAAATACCAGGTACCGAGGTTCCAGATAATGGCAGCAAGCAGCATTGAGAACACCATGGCGAGGCCATGACCGGAACTCACGTTAAGCAGCAGATCCGTTGGCAGCATATGCACGATCGCATACGCAACGCTCAGTCCGCCCAGGAGGACACCAAAAAAGTTAAATACCGCCGCCATAACAACCGCAAGCTGCGATCGCATTGCGCGAGTGTAGATAACCGTTGCTACTGCGTTTGCAGTGTCGTGGAAGCCGTTGATCGCTTCGTAAAACAGTACAAAAACCAGAGCAAGCAATAGTAAAAGCCCGGTATGTAAATCCAGGCCGGCAAACAAATGTAGCATAGGACGTTACGCCATTTTGAGGACATGAACGCGGCGCATTATCCAGGACAAATGCGCAACGGGCAAAGTGAAATATAGACTTTTTTTGACATACCACCTGATTTGGGAAAAGTGCCTGAAAGGATAATCGTTAAATTTCAATGGAATGGCTTTGTAATATCTTTTTACGCTGGTGTGACCACAGAGGAAACTTTACAATCCGCGGCAGTTAACGAAGAGGGTTTTGACGTGGAAAGGTTTGATGCCGTGGTTATTGGCGCCGGTGCGGCGGGTATGTTTTGTGCGGCGATGGCCGGACAGGCGGGTCGTCGCGTGCTGTTACTGGACAACGGGAAAAAGCCAGGCCGCAAGATCCTGATGTCAGGCGGCGGGCGCTGCAACTTCACCAATCTTTATGTCGAACCCGCGGCCTATTTGAGCCAGAACCGTCATTTTTGTAAATCTGCGCTGGCGCGTTACACCCAGTGGGACTTTATCGACCTGGTGGGTAAGCATGGCATCGCGTGGCATGAAAAAACTCTGGGGCAGCTGTTCTGCGACGACTCCGCGCAGCAGATTGTTGATATGCTGGTGGCCGAGTGCGAGAAGGGCGGCGTGGTCATGCGCCTGCGCACCGAGGTGTTGGAGGTGGCCCGCGACGAGCAGGGGTACACGCTGCAGCTGAACGGTGACACCGTCAGCGCCGATAACCTGGTGATCGCCAGCGGCGGCCTCTCGATGCCCGGGCTGGGCGCGTCACCGTTCGGCTACAAGATTGCCGAGCAGTTTGGCCTGAAGGTGCTGCCAACCCGCGCCGGGCTGGTGCCGTTCACGCTGCATAAGCCGCTGCTGGAACAGCTTCAGACGCTGTCCGGCGTCTCTGTTCCCTCCGTCATTACCGCCGAAGACGGGACGGTATTCCGCGAAAACCTGCTCTTTACCCACCGCGGTCTCTCCGGCCCGGCGGTCCTGCAAATTTCCAGCTACTGGCAGCCGGGGGAATTTGTCTCGGTGAATCTGGTACCGGACAGCGATCTGAACGCGTTCCTCAACGAACAGCGTACCGCACACCCGAATCAGAGCCTGAAAAATACCCTGGCGATGCAGCTGCCGAAGCGTCTGGTGGAGTGTTTGCAGGGGCTGGGGCAGATCCCGGATGTGTCGCTCAAGCAGCTTAACAGCCGCGAGCAGGATACGCTGGTGGATACGCTGACGAACTGGCGCGTACAGCCAAACGGTACCGAGGGGTATCGCACGGCGGAAGTGACGCTGGGCGGCGTTGATACGAATGAGCTTTCTTCACGCACGATGGAAGCGCGTAACGTACCGGGGCTCTACTTTATTGGCGAAGTAATGGACGTGACCGGCTGGCTCGGCGGATATAATTTCCAGTGGGCGTGGTCGAGCGCCTGGGCGTGCGCGCAGGCGCTGCAAAATGCGCAATAAATTGCCGGGGAGTCTCCTCCCCGGCGGTGTTGCCCATTCAGATGATGTAAGCATTAATCCGGTATAGCGTAATCCGCAATGCGGAAGGTGACCTTACCCGTCCAGGTGTTATCACGGTAAGAACCAATGGCGAGACTGTCCTGAGTGAAGCCATTGAAGCTCCCGGCCGCAATGGACGCGCCGAATTTTTCATACTGATTTTTACCCCAGTAGACTTTCGCAACGCCTTCTCTCACCAGCGTATTAATATTGATCATGCCTTCTTCATCGTCAGCGTAGTCATCCAGGCTTTTACCGCCGTTGATGACGTACACGGCGCCCACCTGCGTGCCGCTGCCGTTTACCGCATTCGGATCGCCGATCACCAGGTCTTTTTTACCGTCGCCGTTCAAGTCCACATTACCGAGAATGCTGTTCCCGAACCCTGCCAGCTTGCTGCCAGGCCTTTCGGCGTAAATAGCATAGCCATCATGTACGCTAAATGTTTTGTTGTAGTTCAGCCGGGTGTGCGCCGCATCGAGGAACAGAGACGATGGTAGCTTACTGCCGTCGGCCTTACCTTTAATAATCCAGACCAGCCCGGAACGTTTTTTATCAATACCCATGTCGGCAGGGGCGCTAATCGCAAAAGCGTTAGCGTGAGCATTCAGGAAATTACCTAATGGCGTAATGGTGCCGTTATTGGGCTTATCCTGCGTATACGCGCTATGATCGTTACTTCCTTCACCTCCGCCGGACTGACCACCCAGGAAAGCCGCCCCCATACCGTGAATGCGGGTTGCCTGCGTCGCGTTTAGCGAGGCGATGTCGAGATTCCCCTGGTTGAAGCTGCTGCCGTAGACGAGATAGGCCGTGCCGCGTCCATCAGTGCCGCTGTTCTCTGATTTACGGCCTTCATTGACCGATTCCGGGTCGACGATCAGGTAATCACTGAAGCCGTCGCCGTTAATATCCCCGACATCGCTGATCTGCTGCCCAAGGTTGTAGTTAAGGGGTTTATCCGGGCCATTGGTGGCGGTCATCTGCGGACGAATATAGGCACCGGTCGCGGCAGGGATCTCCCAGTCGCCCAGGTTGTTGCGCTTAATATCAATGTTCTGCCACTGATCGCCTGGCTTTTGAGCGCCGTAGATAATGACGGCGCCGCCGCGTCCGCCCGTGCCTTCGATATCGCCGATAGCAAGATCGACCATCTTGTTAGCCACGGCAGAATTTTTATATTTAATTGGGCCTACCGCGGCGCCAAACCAGCCGCCGGTATTCGCATTGCCTGAAGAATTCACCGTACGGATGCGAATACCCAGGCGAGCGTCGCCGTTGTCGATATCATTGAGGTCAATCTGATTAGAAAGACGCGCGCCGGTACGGTGATGCGGTCCGCCCCAGATAATATAGACCTGATCATGCCAGTGGGAGGCGATGACTAAATCATCATATCCATCGCCGTTAATATCACCTATTTTACGTACCGCGACGCCCATCCATTTTGTCGTCACTGAGCCAGGCTTATTCGCTTTATTGCTGTGGATAATTTTAAGCGCGTTTTGCGGATCGAATTCACCTACGTTATTGACTTGCTGCATGGGTTTCCCACCGGAAGTCCCGAAAATGACGTACGCGATCCCTTTTGCGCCATCCCCCCAGGGGGCAGTAATGACAATATCTTCACCCGCGATATGCGAACCATTGTCCTTATCGGAAAACTTACCGATCGTGGTCATCGTCATACCGAAATAGTCTTTTTGTTTTTCACCCTTAATAGATACAGGGACAGAATAAGGCTCGATATCGCTGGCGATAACCTGTGATGCCGTGATGCCAGTACCTGATAAAGCTGCAACGCAAAGCGCTACACGCGTTTTCGTTTTGAGTTTCATAGTATATATCCTTATACAAATCCATTTTTCATACCCGGCAACTCATTTGTATAGCGCTATGTGTTGCCGGGAAATAAGAGGTTTCTACGCTGTATTAAGTTTTTTCTTTATTTAAACTCGAAATCCAGCGTGGATGTGGCTTCAAATTTTCCCGGTTGTGGAGACTTTTCTCCTTGTTGGACAGGTGTTGCTATAATAGTGACATTCCCCTCCTGCGTTGGTACGGCCGAACTGCTGCCATCAATTTTATTCCCGTTGTGTTCAAGTTTTATCCCTAAATCATTGCGCTCACCTTCATCATTATGGGTCTTGATAAAACCAGAGCCATTAAAATCGGACGCGCGGAACTTAATACTCACCTTGCTTTCATCTTCAGGATTTTTGCAAGTCACACGAATATCCACGCTTTTTTGCTTACCGGTGGCCTCGGGCTTAAATTCATTCGCGGTAATACTGCCAAACGGGACCTTGATGGTTTGCCCGTCATTAATCATGCATTGTGGTGGAATATCAATTGACAGTTGGAAATTAAGTGTGACAAAAGGTCTGGAGGTGTCATAACTCCCCGTCTGTTTTTTGGCAAAAATGGTCACTAATTCCTGCATAGGAATATCAATGCGGCCTGAAGGAAGCGGTTTAGTTAATTCCAGAGAGACAGTCCCGCTGGAGCCGGTTGCGAACAGAGTATGGTCGTTTTTATCATCACAGTTATTTGTCGCAGGACGTCCATTATCAACACCGGCGGTATTACTCAAATCAACCGGGATATACCGCAATTCATCCTCGCCACCAAGAACGACATTTATACCGATATTAATACCCTTTTCCGCATCCAGAGGATAATAGATAAAGTCTGCGTTACGTTTGCCGCCTCCTGTGCCCAGTTTCGTACTGGTAAATCGAAATAAGATACTTTCTGGCACGCTGGAGTCCTGACAGAGGCAGATACCATTAAAATTACCTTTATTATTCCATGTGGATTGGGTTGTGCCGGGTACGTCGTCGGCAGTAAGGTTTTCGATAATATCAAACTTGTGCGCCTGGCCAGATACGGTTGATGTCGGCCAGCAGCTTCCTACAACATCAGCATAAGCTGGCGCGCCCATCAATCCCCCTGCTGCCAGGCACGCGAGTAACGTTAATTTTTTCATTTTTAATTCCTTTATTTATTAACGGATGATTTGCAGGTCTGCGTTAACTGCACAATTCCGCTAATCGTGGGTTCCTGGCCAGAAAGCTGATAGTGAACCTGGCAACGCTGATCGGGTTTCTTACCCCAGCTCACGTCTAACGTCCCTTTTTCTGCCATCCCGGTGAGGAATACGCTGCCTTCATCACCCACAATGCTGCTGGTGGTATTCTGAGAAACAATGGCACCGAACGGAACGGGTTTGCCCTGCGCATCTTTCAGCGTCATCATCAGGCGTTTACCCACCGCCGTGGTGAAACGTGCCCGAACGATAGCCCCCCGGGTGGGAACGACTTTATGGCTGTTACTTTCCAGCTCGACATCGTCAGGTAATGTATCGGGACGCAGTTGGATATTGCTCTCCTGATAAGGTGTCAGGTAAGGCACCACCGCATAGCCCCAGGGGTCGGTGCGCACGCCAGTGTGGTTACGGACGCTGACACCTGCGGCATCCGGCGCTTCAACCAGAGCGACCGTTTCACCCAGCGACTGCGCCAGCGTGACGCCATGAGGATGAACCAGCACGCCCCCGCGCAGGCTGTAATTCAGCCGCTGCGCGTCCCGGCTATAGCCATACCCGGCGCCAACCTGCGCATAGCGTCCGTTATAGCTAAGCGAGGCATCGCTGCTGTTTGCCTGGCTCCCTGGGTTGATATTCTGCTGTACGCTCCAGTTCAGGTTATTGTCCTCAAGGGCGCTGCCGCTCAGGGAAACACTGTGGCCTGGCGAGCGTTTTTCCGCCGCAGAGAAGGTGTAACCGGCACGTGTGGAGCGGAGCCATTTGTCCAGAGGGACGCTCACGCTCAGGCTGAACAGATTGTCCTGGTTATAGAGACGCTGGTTATCCTCTTTTGTCACGTTCAGATAGTGGTTGTAATTCAGGCTATAGCTGATCCCGTTCCAGCTGTTGCCATAGCCCAGCGTGGCGGAAGTCGTGCGTTTTTGGCTCGTGTGGTAGTCCTCGCTGACCAGCATGGCGGAGAGATAGCCGAGGTTTTCTCCCAGGTTTTGGTTTAGCGTTAGTTCTGTACGGCTACGGCGTCGATCCGGGCGCGAGGGTTGCGAGTGATAGCTGCTCAGGGTTTCACCGAGCGTGTAGAAATCGGACGTCGAGTAGCGATAGCCCGCAATCGCAACGTTAGTGCCGGTAGACAGCAAATTTTTGTTATAGCGCAGGCGTAGCGACTGTCCCCGGTTTTTCTCTGCCTGTTTAGTGGTGGCCCAGGCCTGGGTAATATCAAATGACAGTGCGCCAAAATCGCCCATGTTTTTACCCATGCCAAAAAGCAGGGACTGATATTGACTGGCAGCCTGCATGCCTCCGTATATCGAGGTTTCCCATGGCAGACCGTAAATCAGGCTCCCTTGTGAAAACAGGGCATTCTCAGCATCGCTGCTGCTGGAACGATAGCTGCCGCTAATGACTTCATATTTGTATTGCCCTTCCCGCTGCATAACCGCTAACGACGCGTAAGGCACTAAAGAGACTTGTTCGCTGCCATCCGCCTCTTTCACCACAACTTTCAGCTCGCCGCTGCTGCCGAGGTAAAGATCGTTGATGACAAATTCACCGGGCGGGACATAGCTTTGATAAATGCTGTAGCCGTTCTGAAAAATAGTGATCTGGGCATTAGTACGAGCAATACCGCGGATCACCGGCGCATAGCCTCGCAGGCTGCCCGGAAGCATCTGTTCATCCGAGTAAAGCTGAACGCCGCGAAACGGGGTGCTATCAAAGACTTCTGCGGTAGAACTGTTATCCCCGACAATCAGCTGGCTATTCAGGGCGCTGATATCACGCTGCAGATAGGTATAAACCGATTCCCAGCGCCCAGCTTGCCCCTGGCTGTTACTCCAGGTCGAGAAATTGCGTAAACGCCAGGGTCCAACGTTCAGTCCCGGACGCAGGCTGAGGTACTGGCTATCGGTTCCCGTCCCGTTGTGCGAGGTCCACGTGGCGCCGCTGTAGTTGTAGCTGAGCATCAGGCCCGGAATACCCTGTTCCCGGCGCGCAGGATCGATGTAGCCGTGAGCGTGGCTGTCCAGGGCCGCCTGGGGAATGCTGAGCCTTAACGCCTGCTCGCTGAAGTCAAATTCGCTGCTTGCGAGAGGGATCGCCGACAGATTCGCGCAGCCCTGGGTATCGTCCCGGAGCAACGGGAATGCCGCCGTTTTAACACCAAACGACTGGAGCGTCTCCTCGCTGAGGCACGGTGCGAGGATATTTTTATGCTGCGCGTTCTCTTCGAGTCGAAACGTGATATCGCGCGTGTCGTACATTTTATTGTTAAGAAACAGGTCAACACGATAAACGCCGGGTGTCTGGCTCTCTTTGTTCTCAAAGAGAGAAAGATCGACGGCGGTACGCGGCGCGCCACCCGTTTCCAGAAAGGCCGGGTCGAAGTAATCACTGGCGTATAATGCGCTGGGTAATATCCAGGCAAAGCAAAGCGCTGGACGAATGCCCCAAAATATAGTCATGAAAAAATACCCCTGTGAGGTTATTGTTTTAAAATCGTTATTCTATTTTTTGTGTGATTAACTGGCTGTTGCCGCCATAATCATTGATATATTTCCATTGCACGGTGGCATTGTTTTTCAAAAGCGTGTTCCTGAGCGTGAATGTTGTGCTGCTTTTAGGCGCGAGCATGTCAATCTCTGACCATGCTTTGTTATTGATCTTCACCTCCGCAAAGGAAATGTAATAAGACGAGTTGTTGCGTACAATGAGTTCGTTATTTTTAACAGACCATTGCACATTCTTACTAATATCCGTGGGTTCATCCATTAAATTTGACGGACGATAAAATAATTTGATCCGGGTATTTACCGCTATCTGCAGTTTATTAATGTCCTCTCTGGAAGAGGAGGGGATCGATTTTACGTTGATCCAGAAAAGCGACTCGCGATCCTGCGGTAAAGGCGCGCCGTTATAGATAATACGGAGCGCGTTGGACTTACCTGCATCCATGCGAAAAAGCGGTGGCGTCACAATAAACGGGGCTTTGGTGCCCTGTGAAACTTTGCCCTGTACCCAGCTCTGTACCAGGAACGGGCTGGCAGTATTATTTCTGACTGTAATATTGCTCTCTTTCTTGTCCGCATGATACACCACTCGCGTATTGGATAAGGTCACACTGGCGTGTGACATACAAGAGCCAAAGAGCAGAGCCAGCAGCGTCAGATAGCGTTTCCTTAACATAAAACGTCCTTGCGTTCCGGGCTGTTATTCATTGCCCGGAACTGAGTTGAATGATTTATTTATAGATAATGGTGTAATCCGCAACCGCATCTGCCTTACCGGCGGTCACAGCATCCAGGGATGATTTATAACGGGCTGAATACAGCAGGGTGGCTGCCCCCGTGGTGCCATCACCGGTAATAGGAACAAATTTATTCGGGTTGTCGCCCAGTTTTAACGATGTTCCATCTTCATTCAGGAATTCAATACCCAAACCCGTTGCGGCGTCGCCACCGGTTTTAAGCGCGAGCAGATTATTATCATTAGCATCATAGGCACCGCCAAATCGTGCTCCGGCTGATTTAAGGACGGCGGTATCGCAGTTAGACAGTTCTATCTGGATACGGTGAATACCCGCAACGTCACCTTTTTCTTTAAATGCTGAAGACGAGATGGTACCCATATCGATCGTTGGGTTCCCGCCCTGACCGTTAATATCGACATCACAGGTGCTCGCGGTAATCATACCCGTGAATTCAATCGTCCCTGCGCCTTTACCTGGCGCTGCATGGCTGGAAGGACTGGCAATTGCAGCCAATAAAAATCCCATGGTAATAACGGATTTATTCATTTTTTAAAATATTCCTCAGTGTGTAAAAGGTAGAACAGTATTATTTCGGGTTAGTCACTCGAAAGCGTTGTTGTGGTCACGGGATGTGGATATTCCGCTAATATGAAACATTAAGGTGGATATTCATCATCGCTTACCAGTCCATGTGAAAAACTTCCATCACAAGAAGTCTGAATATTTTTCTGGGTCAGGTTAACAAGCGTTTAAAAAAAATAAAGTGAGAACGTCATGATTTGTCTTTGGTTGTTTTAAAATCAACAGGTTAGGTTGTTTTTATCAGGGTTTTATCAGCAATTCAGTGTGAGAATTTTACGGCTTATTTACTACTTGCCGTATGTCAGGTTCAGCTCAGATAATAAAACTTTCATAATAATGAAAGAATAATCTCCGGAAGAACACGTTGCCTTCCCGGAAGACGTAAGAGAAATCCTGGCGCTTTTAACATCACATTTACATTGCCGGGCTGGCGTCAAGAAGTGTTATTATTATTCTCTTGCCCGGTGATACGGGCGTTTTCTTTTTTTTGTTGCAAACGTTGCCTCTGCCAGCGCGCAGATGAAGGTTAAGGATAGATTCATGGCTTCTGCTCATCTCGGTTTCCCGACTGAAACCGTTGTTGTCTTTGTGGTGATGGCCGTTGGGGCGATGTTTATCGACCTCTTCATGCACCGTCACGATAAACCTGTTTCGCTGAAAAGTGCGGCCATGTGGTCCGTTTTCTGGTTCTCGATGGCGATGGCCTTCGCCGGTTTTCTGTACATCCACCACGGCGCCGAGATGGCGAGTCTGTTCCTCACCGGTTACGCGCTGGAAGAGGTGCTCTCCATCGATAACCTGTTCGTGATGATGGCGATCTTTGCCTGGTTCGGCGTGCCGGATAAGTACCGTCACCGTGTGCTCTACTGGGGTGTGCTGGGGGCGATTGTCTTCCGCGGTATTTTCGTGGCGATCGGCACCAGTCTGCTGAGCCTGGGGCCGTACGTGGAGGTTATTTTTGCGCTGGTCGTCGGCTGGACGGCGGTGATGATGCTCAAGCGCAATGAAGAGAGTGACGAAGTGGAAGATTACTCGGGTCACCTTGCCTATCGCCTGGTGAAACGCTTCTATCCCGTCTGGCCCAAAATCAGCAGCCACGCGTTTATCCTGACGCAGAAAGAGGTCGATGCGGAGCTTGAAAAGCCGGAAAACCAGGACGTAATGGTTGGCCGCGTGAAGAAGGCGAAGCGCTACGCAACGCCGCTGCTGCTCTGCGTGGCGGTGGTGGAACTCTCTGATGTGATGTTCGCGTTTGACTCCGTACCGGCGATTATTGCGGTAAGCCGCGAGCCGCTGATTATCTACAGCGCCATGATGTTCGCCATTCTCGGCCTGCGTACCCTCTACTTTGTGCTGGAAGCACTCAAGCAGTATCTGGTGCACCTGGAGAAAGCGGTGGTGCTGCTGCTGTTCTTCGTGGCGTTCAAGCTGGGTCTGAATGCGACCGATCACTTCTGGCATCACGGTTACAGCATTGGCGCGACGGCCAGCCTGTTTGTGGTGTTAGGTGTGCTGGCGCTGGGGATTATTGCGAGCGTGATGTTCCCGGGGAAACGTGAGGCCTGATGCACCGCTTTTCTCCCTCTCCCTGTGGGAGAGGGCTGGGGTGAGGGCAACAGACCGCACCTAACCCTTAATCGGTGAATTCCGACGCTTGCGCGGGTGATGGAAGTGCCGCCAGTGTGGATCCTGCGCCGCGGCCAGCAGTTCGTGGTCGCCGCGGGTGTCGCCCCAGGCTCGCAGATGATAGTCGTTCAGATCGCCATACACCTTCTCCAGCCTTGCCACTTTCTGGGCGCAGCGGCAGTTATTGCCCGTAATGCGTCCCGTCAGCTTGCCGTCCTTCACTTCCAGCTGCGTGCCAATCAGCTTAATGCCGAGCCTGTCCGCCCACGGCTGGAGCACCAGCGCCGGCGACGCAGAGCAGATCGTCACTTCCGCGCCGGAATTCACCTCAGCCGCCACCGCCAGAACCCCTTCGGGGCGCATCAGCTTGTTCCAGTATTTTTCGCAAAAGGCTTCCGCCTGCTGGCGTAGCCAGTGTTCGTCCACGCCCGTCAGGAACGTTTTAATCAGCACTTCCTTCAGCTCATCACGCGTCAGCTTGCGGCGCACGCAGTGGAGCGTGGGCAGCGCCATGCGCACCAGACGACCCGCAAAGTAGCGTTTCCCAAAGGCAAAACGCAGGAAAGGGATAAAGCTGTCGTGGTGCGTGAGCGTCCCGTCAAAGTCAAAGACAGAGAGCACGCTGGATTTCGCCACCGTCTCGTCGGCAATCATATTGGTCATAAATACGTCTTAGCTGAATTACACATTCTGTCGATCAGTTTACCTGCTTTATCTGAACAGTCCTTACATCACCACCCTTTTTTTTCTCAATCTTGCGATCTGAAAGTGAGTCCAATTTTGGCCTCAATAATGATTGGTGAAAAAGTGAGCAGTCTATATTATCGCCACATCGAAAGATATTTCGGGGGAACGTTGGCCTCCACAGGTAAGGAAAAATTCACTCAAAGCTCCTGTTTAGATATGACATTCAGATCGCTTATTTCAATCCTCACGTTAAGTTTTGCTTCGTTTTCCGCACTGAGTTTTCAGCTGCCCGCATCGATGATCTCCGCCGATAGCACATTTGCGGAATCGTCGGTGAAGTCGGCCCTTCTTCACCAGGAGACAGGCCCACTCCGCTCCCGGATACTGGATCAATACCAGAAATGGAAAGGGACTCACTATCAGTGGGGCGGCACCACGCACCGCGGAGTGGATTGCTCCGCGCTTATGCAGCATCTGTTCAGCGATGCGGCGCATCTTTATCTGCCGCGCACGACGAGCGAGCAGATCCATCGCGGTGTACAGGTAGCGCAATACCGTCTGAAGGCGGGAGATTTGGTCTTCTTCCAGACGGGCCCGAACCGCAGGCACGTTGGCGTGTATATCGGTAACAGCCAGTTTATTCATGCCTCCAGCAGCCAGGGCGTAACGGTCTCAACCCTGACTGATGACTACTGGCAGGATCGTTACATTACCGCCCGTCGTGTCGCGGGCAGCGCCGCCTGACGACATTAAATAATGTCGTCCACCACGCCACCATCGACGCGCAATGCCGCGCCTGAGGTGGCGGAGGCCTGCGTCGAACAGACATAAATCACCATATTAGCCACCTCTTCAACGGTGGCGGCGCGCTGGATAACCGAGCTGGGGCGGTTGGTCATGACAAATTCTTTCGCCAGCTGCTCCAGCGATTTACCGGTTTTCTCGATCTCATCTTTCATCATTTCAGCGAAACCGTCGGACATCGTCGGGCCCGGCAGCACGCTGTTCACCGTCACGCCGCTTCCCGCCACGAACTTCGCCAGCCCGCGCGCCAGCGAGAGCTGGGCCGTTTTGGTCACCCCGTAGTGGATCATGTCTGCCGGGATATTGCAGGCTGACTCGGAGGAGATAAACACCACGCGGCCCCAGCCTTTTTTCACCATGCCCGGCAGCAGGGCGCGGGAGAGGCGCACGCCGGACATCACGTTGGTCTGCCAGTAGCGCTCCCAGGTTTCATCGTCGGTGCCATAGAAATCCTGCGGGCCGTAAATCCCGGCGTTGTTCACCAGAATATCGACGTCGCTCGCGACCTTCAGCAGCGATTCAACCCCTTCCGCGGTGCTGAGATCGGCAATGGCGGCACGCACCTGCACGCCAGGCACAACCTGCTGCAGCTGCTGAATACCTTTGTTCACCGAGTCGGTGCTGCGGCCATTAACGATCACTTCCGCGCCGCTTTCTGCCAGGCCTCTGGCAATGGCAAACCCGATCCCGCCGGTTGAGGCGGTGACCAGGGCCACTTTCCCCGTAAAGTCGATTTTCATCATCAGCTCCTTATCGTTTTAACGTTCGGACCTTAAAGCGTAGCAGGTGATGATGACGGCTCCTGGCTAAAAAGGCGCAGCAGGGTTTCAACCTGCTCATCCAGCGGGGCGAGGGTGCGCTTCACGATCAGATGCAGCGGCGTGGCCCGACGAACGCCGTGGCTCAGCGGGAGGATTTTCAGTACGCCTTGCTCCAGCTGGGGCTGAATGCGTTCCTCTGGCAGCCAGCCGTAGCCGACCTGCGAGACGACCGCCTCTATGGCAGCGTCGATGGTCGAGAACGTCCACGACTCGCCGGCAGCCCGCGCGGCGTTCTGGCTGTCCGCAATCTGGATTAGCGGCCACGGGCGCAGCATCTCATCATTCAGCGGCGCGTCGAGGCTAAAGAGGGGATGCCGGTGATGCGCCACGGCGACAAAGTCAATGTTCATCAGCCATTCGCCGAGCCCGGTAATGTCCTGGCGGCGGGTTAAAACCATCACATCGGCCTCGTTGTTCATGGCATCGGCGCGAGTATTTTCCAGCACCTCCGTGAGGCGGACCTGAGTTTGCGGATACTGCTGCTGGAACTGACGCAGAATGGCGAACAGGCGGCGGCGTGGGAAAATCGAGTCCACCACCAGGTCCAGCCGCGTGCGCATCCCGTTACGAAGGGTCGCCGCGCGCGTCTCGACATACGAAAACGCTTTCAGCAGCGGTTTCACCTGGCCGAGAAGCAGTTCACCGGCCGGGGTCAACACCGCCCTGCGCCCCTCCGGCGCCAGCAGCGCCACGCCCAGCCGCTCCTGCAGCAGCGACAGGTTATAGCTCACCGAGGACTGACTGCGGTGGGTTTCTTCTGCAGCTTTGGCAAAGCTGCCCGCATCCACCACTTTTTCCAGTAAAGCCCACTGTTCCAGCGTCGTCTTGTGCATAATTTATCTAAAATTTGGATGAATTTGATTAAAACATAGCGTTATTCATTCATTTTTTGAAGGCTTAAGATCGTCTCATCAAAACGAAGGAGACATCTTATGAACACATTCGACAAACACGACTTAAGCGGATTCGTTGGCAAACATCTGGTTTATACCTATGACAACGGCTGGAATTACGAAATTTATGTCAAAAACGAGACTACTCTCGACTACCGTATTCACAGCGGTCTGGTGGCGAACCGTTGGGTTAAAGATCAGCAGGCTTACATCGTGCGGGTAGGGGAGAGCATCTATAAAATCTCCTGGACCGAGCCAACCGGTACGGACGTTAGCCTGATTGTGAACCTGGGCGACAAACTGTTCCATGGCACCATCTTCTTCCCGCGTTGGGTCATGAACAACCCGGAAAAAACCGTCTGCTTCCAGAACGACCATATTCCGCTGATGAACAGCTATCGCGATGCGGGGCCGGCATATCCAACAGAAGTGATTGACGAATTTGCCACCATCACCTTTGTACGCGACTGCGGTGCGAACAACGAAAGCGTGATTGCCTGCGCGGCCAGCGAGTTACCGAAAAACTTTCCCGATAACTTAAAATAAGCGCGACAATTAACTAAAAAGAAAAGTTCCCGGTTATTTCTGCTTTTAAAGAAATAACCGGGATTTTTTTTGTTTGTTGATGTTCGGTTTAAAATAACATTTTGTAAAAATTGAGTTTGATCACGAAATAAATAATTCACAATTACATAAGCTATTGTTTATAAATGAATTGATATTGAATTTGTTACATCTGAATTACGCATCTTAATTTTTCCCTAAGAAATGAACGATACCTTGATATGAGTTTATGGTTCGTTGAAATAAACGAAAAAGTAATTGGTTAATATCAAGTGCGTGCCATTCTTATTGCAAGGAAATTAATGATGAGTGATTTTTTGCCTTTTTCCCGCCCGTCGATGGGTAGTGAGGAATTAGCGGCGTTGCAGGAGGTTATAACCTCCGGCTGGATCACCACAGGGCCTAAAAATCAGGAACTTGAAGCGGCATTTTGTCAGCTGACGGGGAACCAGCACGCGATTGCCGTCTGCTCGGCGACGGCGGGCATGCACGTCACGCTGATGGCGCTGGATATTGGTCCGGGCGATGAGGTCATTACCCCCTCCCAAACCTGGGTCTCCACGCTGAATATGATCGTGCTGCTGGGCGCCACGCCGGTCATGATCGATGTGGACAAAGAGACATTGATGGTGACGCCGGAAGCGGTTGAAGCCGCCATTACCCCGCGTACCAAAGCGATTATTCCCGTGCATTACGCCGGCGCGCCGTGTGATATCGACGCCATTCATGCCGTCGGTGAGCGTCACGGTATTCCGGTGATTGAAGACGCGGCCCATGCCGCCGGAACGTACTACAAGAACCGTCACGTGGGCTGGAAAGGCACGGCGATTTTTTCCTTCCACGCCATCAAAAACATGACCTGCGCAGAAGGTGGTTTAGTTGTCACGGATAACGCCCGGCTTGCCGCGCGGATCCGCAGCCTGAAATTCCACGGCCTGGGCGTGGATGCCTATGACCGCCAGACGCACGGCCGCGCGCCGCAGGCCGAAGTGATCTCCCCGGGCTTTAAGTACAACCTCGCAGATATCAACGCCGCGCTGGCGCTGGTACAGCTGGGCAAGCTGAAAGAGGCCAACCTACGCCGCGAGGCAATCGCGCAACGCTACCTGCGCGAGCTTGCCGATACGCCGTTCCAGCCGCTGAGCATTCCGTCATGGCCACACGTTCACGCCTGGCACCTGTTTATTATTCGCGTTGATGAAGCGCGCTGCGGGATCTCACGCGACAACCTGATGGCGGCGCTGAAGGAGCAAGGCATTGGTACCGGCCTTCATTTCCGCGCGGCGCACACCCAAAAATACTACCGCGAGCGTTTTCCTGATGTATCGCTTCCGAATTCGGAATGGAACAGCGCGCGTATTTGTTCTCTCCCTCTTTTCCCGGACATGACTCATGACGACACAACCCGCGTCATTACCGCGCTCCATCAGCTTGCAGGACATTGATATGTTCAGCGCACCGCCTGTACAAAAAGTTTCTGTGGTCATCCCAGTTTATAACGAGCAGGAGAGCCTGCCCGAGCTGATCCGCCGCACCACGGCCGCCTGCGACACGCTGGGCAAAGCCTATGAAATTCTGCTGGTGGACGACGGCAGCAGTGATGATTCCGCGCTGATGCTGACCGAAGCCGCCCAGGCCGAAGGCAGCCATATTGTCGCCGTGCTGCTCAACCGTAACTATGGCCAGCACTCCGCCATTATGGCCGGGTTCAGCCACGTTACGGGCGATCTGATTATCACCCTGGACGCGGATCTGCAAAACCCGCCGGAGGAGATCCCGCGCCTGGTGGCGAAAGCCGATGAAGGCTATGACGTGGTCGGCACGGTGCGTCAGAACCGTCAGGACAGCCTGTTCCGCAAGCTGGCGTCACGCACCATCAACCGTCTTATTCAGCGCACCACCGGTAAAGCAATGGGCGATTACGGCTGCATGCTGCGCGCCTACCGCCGCCATATTGTCGACGCCATGCTGCACTGCCATGAGCGCAGCACCTTTATTCCGATCCTCGCCAACACCTTTGCCCGCAAGGCAACGGAAATTCCGGTCCTGCACGCCGAGCGCGAGCACGGGGAATCGAAGTACAGCTTTATGCGTCTCATCAACCTGATGTACGACCTCGTCACCTGCCTGACCACCACGCCGCTGCGCCTGCTGAGCGTGTTCGGCAGCATCATCGCCCTGGCCGGCTTTACGCTGTCCGTCCTGCTGGTGGTGCTGAGGCTGGTCTTTGGCCCGCAGTGGGCGGCGGAAGGGGTCTTCATGCTTTTTGCCGTGCTGTTTATGTTCATCGGCGCCCAGTTCGTCGGAATGGGCCTGCTCGGTGAATACATAGGCCGTATCTATAACGATGTTCGCGCACGTCCGCGCTACTTTATTCAACGTGTTGTCCGTCAGGAACACAAAGCATCTCAAGAGGAAAACCACCCATGAAAGCCGTTGTATTTGCCTATCACGATATGGGGTGCGCGGGCACGCTGGCCCTGCTGGAAGCGGGCTATGACATTGCTGCAATCTTTACCCATCCGGACGCGGCGGGAGAGAATCACTTCTTCGGCTCCGTGGCGCGTATCGCCGCCGAGCGCGGTATTCCGGTGTATGCTCCGGACGACGTCAACCACCCGCTGTGGGTGGATCGCATCCGCGCGCTCGCGCCTGATGTCATCTTCTCGTTCTACTATCGCAACCTGATCTGCGACGAGATCTTAGGCCTGGCCGCAAAAGGGGCGTTTAACCTTCACGGCTCTCTGCTGCCCGCCTACCGTGGCCGCGCGCCGCTGAACTGGGTGCTGGTCAACGGCGAAACGGAAACGGGAGTGACGCTGCACCGCATGGTGCGCCGCGCGGATGCCGGGGCCATCGTCGCCCAGCAGCGCGTGGCAATCGACGCGGATGAAACCGCGCTTGAGCTGCATCATAAACTCTGCACCGCGGCGCAAAGCCTGCTGCGTGACGCGCTGCCAGCCATCCTCAACGGCACCTTCAGCGAGACCGAGCAGGACGAAAGCAAGGCCAGCTGCTTTGGCCGCCGCGCGCCGGAAGATGGTCGCCTGGACTGGAATAAACCCGCCCGCCAGCTGCACAACCTGGTGCGCGCCGTGACCGACCCGTGGCCGGGCGCATACAGCTTTGCAGGCGTAAGCAAATTTATCGTCTGGAAATCCCGCGTGCGTGACGATATCCCGGCCGCTAAGCCGGGCACCGTCGTCTCCGTCTCCCCGCTGATTGTGAGCTGCGGCGAGCAGGCGCTGGAGATCGTCACCGGGCAGACCGACAACGGCCTGTACGTTCAGGGCACGCAGCTGGCGCAGTCTCTGGGTCTGGTAGCCGGGGCGCTGATCACCAGCGCCCCGGTGGTTGCCATCAAGCGCCGCACGCGCGTGCTGATCCTCGGCGTGAACGGCTTTATCGGGAACCACCTGACCGAACGTCTGCTCAAAGACGATAACTACGAGATTTACGGTCTGGATATCGGCTCTGACGCCATCAGCCGTTTCCTCAACAACCCGCGCTTCCACTTTGTGGAAGGGGATATCAGCATTCACTCCGAGTGGATCGAATATCACATTAAAAAATGCGACGTGGTGCTGCCGCTGGTCGCCATCGCCACGCCAATCGAGTACACCCGTAACCCGCTGCGCGTGTTCGAGCTGGATTTCGAAGAGAACCTGAAGATCATCCGCGACTGCGTGAAATACGACAAGCGCATCATCTTCCCGTCCACCTCTGAAGTGTACGGCATGTGTACCGACAAAAACTTCGATGAGGATGCCTCCAGCCTGGTGGTCGGGCCGATCAACAAGCAGCGCTGGATCTACTCTGTCTCCAAGCAGCTGCTGGACCGCGTAATTTGGGCCTACGGCGAGAAAGAGGGTCTGCGCTTTACCCTGTTCCGTCCGTTTAACTGGATGGGTCCGCGTCTGGATAACCTGAACGCGGCGCGAATCGGCAGCTCCCGCGCGATCACTCAGCTGATCCTGAACCTGGTCGAAGGCTCGCCTATCAAGCTGATTGAAGGCGGGAGTCAGAAACGCTGCTTTACGGACATCAGCGACGGTATCGAAGCCCTGTTCCGCATCATTGAGAACAAAGATAACCGCTGCAACGGTGAGATCATTAACATCGGTAACCCGGAAAACGAGGCGAGCATTCGCGAGCTGGCAGAGATGCTGCTGGCCAGCTTTGAGCGCCACCCGCTGCGCGATCGCTTCCCGCCGTTTGCCGGTTTCCGCGAAGTGGAAAGCAGCAGCTACTACGGAAAGGGCTACCAGGACGTCGAGCACCGTAAGCCAAGCATCCGCAACGCGAAGCGCTGCCTGAACTGGACGCCGACGGTGAAGATGGAGCAGACCATTGATGAAACGCTCGACTTCTTCCTGCGCACCGTGGAGCTGTCGGAACAGGCCTCATGAAAAAAGTCGGTTTACGCATTGATGTCGACACCTTCAGGGGAACGCGTGACGGCGTGCCCAGACTGCTGGAACTGCTGAGCAGGCACGGCGTGCGTGCCAGCATTTTCTTCAGCGTGGGGCCTGACAACATGGGACGCCATTTATGGCGTCTGGTTAAACCGGCATTTCTGTTCAAAATGCTGCGCTCGCGCGCGGCATCCCTCTACGGCTGGGATATTTTGCTGGCCGGCACCGCCTGGCCCGGCAGACGCATCGGCGCGGGTAATGAAGCGGTTATCCGCGCGGCGGCGCAGCAACACGAGGTCGGCCTGCATGCCTGGGATCATCACGCCTGGCAGGCGTGGGCGGGCGTCTGGGATATCCCGCGCCTGTCCCGTGAGGTCGAGCGTGGAATGCTGGAGCTTGAGGCCATCATCGGTCAGTCCGTGCGCTGTTCCGCCGTGGCGGGATGGCGTGCCGACCAGCGGGTGGTCAAAGCCAAAGAGCATTTCGCGTTTCGCTACAATAGCGACTGTCGTGGAACCGGGCCGTTTTTGCCGCTGTTGGGCGAAAATCGCTACGGTACGGTGCAAATTCCGGTCACGCTTCCCACGTGGGATGAGGTGGTGGGGCGCGAGGTGAAGGCGGAAGCATTTAATCGCTACATTCTGGACCGCATCCATCGTGACGCCGGAACGCCGGTCTATACCATCCATGCCGAAGTGGAAGGGATTGCCTGGCAGCATGATTTCGATGAACTACTGACGATGGCCGCTCAGGAAGGCATTGCGTTCTGTCCGATGAGCGAGCTGCTGCCGGACGACCTCAGCACCCTGCCCGTGGGTAAAGTCGTCCGTAATGAACTGGCTGGCCGGGAAGGCTGGCTTGGCTATCAACAAACCGTGAGTCCGGTCCCATGAAAACAGCCCGTTATGGCGTAGCGCTTTTCGCACTGTTTATCGTTTATTACTTCATTCCGGTCGATATTCGCCTGCTGTGGCAGCCTGATGAAACGCGCTATGCGGAAATCAGCCGCGAAATGCTGGCATCGGGTGACTGGGTTGTCCCGCATTTCCTCGGGCTGCGCTACTTTGAAAAGCCGATTGCCGGCTACTGGATCAACACTATCGGACAATGGCTGTTCGGGCACACGAACTTTGCCGTACGCGCCGGGTCGATCTTCTCCACCGGGCTCGCGGCGCTGCTGGTGATCTGGATGGCCTGGCGTCTCTGGCGGGATAAGCGTACGGCCATTTTCTCCGGCCTGATCTTCCTGACCCTGTTCCTGGTGTATGGCATCGGCACCTATGCGGTGCTGGACCCCATCGTCACTCTGTGGCTGGTGGCGGCGATGTGCAGCTTCTGGCTCGCCTCACAGGCGCGCACCGTGGCCGGAAAAGCGGGCGGCTATGTGCTGCTTGGGCTGGCGTGCGGGATGGGGGTAATGACCAAAGGCTTTCTGGCGCTGGCGGTACCGGTGATTGGCGTGCTGCCGTGGGTGATTGCCCAGAAGCGCTGGAAAGAGGTGCTGATTTTTGGCTGGCTCGCGGTCCTGAGCTGCGTGCTGATTGTTCTGCCGTGGGGGCTGGCCATTGCGCACCGCGAGCCTGATTTCTGGCGCTACTTCTTCTGGGTTGAGCATATTCAGCGTTTTGCCCAGAGCGACGCGCAGCATAAAGCTCCGTTCTGGTATTACCTGCCGTTCCTGCTCGCGGGCAGCCTGCCGTGGCTGGCGCTGCTGCCAGGCGCGCTGCGTCTTGGCTGGAATGACAGGCAAAACGTGGGCGGCGGCTTCTACCTGCTGGGGTGGGTGGTGATGCCGCTGCTGTTTTTCAGCATCGCTAAAGGCAAGCTGCCGACCTATATCCTGCCCTGTTTTGCCCCGCTGGCTATCCTGATGGCGCGCTATGCCTGCCTCGCGGCGGAAAAAGGGGCCAGAGCGTTGCGCATTAACGGCGGCATTAACCTGGCGTTTGGCGCTATCGGCGTGGTGGCGGCGCTGGCGGTCTCGCCGTGGGGGCTGGCTAAGCATCCGGTCTGGACATCGGTCGAACTGTATAAAGTCTTCTGCGCGGTGGTGGCGTTCCTCATCTGGGGCGCGGTAGGCTGGTTTACGCTGCGGCAGAGCCAGCGGCGCTGGTGGCTGGCGGCGCTGTGTCCTGCGGGTCTGGCGTTGTTGATTGGTTTTGCCATTCCGAACCTGGTGGTGGATTCCAAACAGCCGCAGTCGCTGGTGGATACCGTGCGCGAGCCGCTTCAGGGCAGCCGCTTTGTGCTGACCAATAACGTTGGCGTGGCCGCGGGCCTGGCGTGGGAGCTGAAGCGCAGTGACATCACGCTGTTTGCTCAGAGCGGCGAGCTGCGCTACGGGCTGGATTATCCCGATGCGAAAGATCGCTTTGTCAGTGAAGACGACTTCGCGCAGTGGCTGGCAACGCATCGTAAGCAGGGAAGCGTGTCGCTGGTGATGCTGCTGTCTAAACGTGACGATATTGCAGAGGCGAATTTACCGCAGCCGGACAATCTCTATATCCAGGGGCGTCTGGCCCTGCTGGAGTATCTGCCGAAGTGATGACCTGGACCTGGCTCATACTGGCAAGCCTGCTGAGCTGCGCGGGACAGCTGTGCCAGAAACAGGCTACCCGTCCGGCGAAAGGCGGACGGCGTGGCGCGCACATCATGCTGTGGCTTGGCCTGGCGATGCTGGCACTGGGCTGCGGAATGCTGGTCTGGCTGGTGGTGCTGCAGAGCCTGGCCGTCGGCGTAGCTTACCCTATGCTGAGCCTCAATTTTGTCTGGGTGACGCTGGCGGCGAAGGTCTTCTGGCGCGAGCACGTTGCTGTGCACCACTGGCTGGGGGTCGGGTTCATTATCATGGGGATTATCGTGCTGGGAGGAAGCCTGTGAAAGGCGCGTTCTGGGCGTTATGCAGCGTACTGTTAGTCAGCGCCGCACAGCTGTTGCTGCGCGATGCCATGCAGGCTCTGCCGCCGGTCAGCGATTTTCTGACGTTTATCTCCGCGCTGTGGCACGTTTCGTCCGGCACGGGCGCGCTGCTGCTGGGGTTAACGGGATACGTTGCCTCCATGGGCTGCTGGTATCTGGCGCTGCATCGCATGGCGCTCAGCAAAGCGTATGCCTTGCTGAGCCTCAGCTATATCCTGGTGTGGGGTGCGGCAATCCTGCTGCCCGGCTGGGGGGAGCACTTCTCCTGGCATGGGCTGCTGGGCGTCGCGTTGATTATGCTGGGAGTACTGGTGATTTTCCTGCCCCGACGTGAATAATCGACTCGGTGGTCAGGGTGTAAGGGGTCGAGGTACAGACGGCAAGGCTCAGAGAACCGAGCTGCAGCTGGCTGACCGAGTGCGACTGCGCCGTGCTGTCGATGCTGACAATCTGCCAGGCGCTGCCGCCGCGCTGTTTCACAATCGCTTCTTTGCGCGTCCAGATACGCCAGAAGGCAGAAAGCTGTTCCTCGGGCGCTTCACGCTCCAGCTCGTCATGCTCTGTCAGGCTGAAAACGGCGTTGGCCAGCGCCTGCCAGTTCTTGCGGGGGCGAATCACTTCGATATCGCAGCCCACTTCGCCTTCATCGCTCATCAGCAGGGCGATATCATCACCGCTATGGCTCAGGTTGAACCACAGCGGATCCCCCTTCGCAAATGCCGGCTTCCCCTGCTCGCCGTAAATGATGTCGGGGAGCGGGTGAGGGGATAATGTTCTGGCGAGCAGCGTCCGGCCAGCCAGCCAGGAGGCCTGTCGTGCACCCTGAGGTGCCTTATCTGCAAGCGTTGACGCCAGCGGGTCCGCGCAAAGGGTGGAAATTTTTCCCAGTACAAACCGGTACATAGTTACGCCCAGCGTTTAATGATAATCGAGGTATTGATGCCGCCAAACGCGAAGTTATTGCTCTGCAGATACTCGCAGTCAATCTGACGGGCTTCTCCCATAATATAATCTAAAGCCCCGCATTGCTCATCCGGCTGCGTTAAATTGAGCGTCGGGGCAAACCAGCCTTCGCGCATCATCTGCAGGCTCATCCACGCTTCCAGCGCGCCGCAGGCCCCCAGCGTGTGGCCAAAATAGCTCTTCAGCGAAGAAACCGGCACGCTGTCACCGTAGATGGCGGCCGTGGCCTGGCTTTCGGCGATATCGCCGCGGTCGGTGGCGGTACCGTGCGCGGAGATATACCCCATATCCCGGGCGCTTAACCCCGCCATCGCCAGCGACTGCTCCATGCAAATCTGCATGGTGTCACGCTGCGGCTGGGTGATATGGGCCGCGTCACAGTTGGTGGCAAAGCCCACGATCTCACCGTAGATGGTGGCCCCGCGCGCTCTGGCGTGCTCCAGCTCCTCCAGAATCAGGGTGCCTGCGCCTTCCCCAATCACCAGACCATCGCGCTGCGTATCGAACGGCGAGGGGGTGGTTTTGGGTTCGTCGTTGCGCTGGCTGGTGGCAAACAGCGTGTCAAACACCGCCGCTTCAGACGGACAAAGCTCTTCCGCGCCCCCCGCGACCATCACGGTCTGATACCCGTGGCGAATTGCCTCCCAGGCGTAGCCAATCGCCTGGCTGCCGGAGGTACAGGCGCTCGACGTTGGGATCACGCGGCCACGTAGTCCAAAGAACAGGCCGGTATTCACCGCGGTGGTGTGCGGCATCATCTGGACGTAGGTTGTCCCGGTGATGTTATTGGTGTGCTTTTCGGTAAGCATGGTCGCGAATTCGCTGACCGGGCCGGTGCTGCCTGTCGAAGAACCGTAGGCGATGCCGGTTTGCCCGTTGGTGAGCACCGCTTCGCCAATCAGCCCCGCCTGCTCCAGCGCCAGTTCGGTGGCGCGGGTCGACATCAGCGACACGCGGCCCATGGCGCGAATACGCTTGCGGGTATAGTGTTCCGGTAGCGCGAAATCGTCGATCGGCGCGCCCAGCAGGGTGTGCAGGCCATCATAAACCTGCCATTCCGGCATTTTACGCACGGCGTTTTCATACGCCAGCAGCCGGCTGGAAACGGACTGCCAGTTCTCGCCAAAGGCGGTGACGCCGCCCATGCCCGTAATCACCACGCGACGCGTCATAGCATTCCTCCGTTAATCGAAATGACCTGGCGGGTGACGTAGCCCGCGATATCCGACATCAGATAGCTTGCCAGCCCGGCGACCTCATCAGCCTGGCCCATACGTTTCATTGGGATGATGGACATCGCTTCCTTCAGCGCGGCCTCCTCCATCTCAATCATGCCGGTATCAATCAGCCCTGGCGCAATGCAGTTCACGGTGATTTTGCGTTTTGCCAGCTCGATCGCCAGCGCTTTGGTGGCACCGATAATGCCCGCTTTGGCCGCGCTGTAGTTCACCTGGCCGCGGTTGCCCATCACGCCGGAGACGGAGGATAAGGTAATAATGCGCCCGCCTTGACGGGTGCCGATCATGGGCATAATGCAGGGGTGTATGACGTTATAAAAACTGTCGAGATTGGTGTGGATCACGCTGTCCCAGTCGTCTTCACTCAGTGCCGGAAAAGCGCCATCGCGGGTAATTCCGGCGTTGCTGACCACGCCATACCATGCGCCATGGGCATCAATTTCCTGCTCAAGCACTTCACGGCACTGCTCGCGGTTGCCTACGTCAAACGAGAGTAAACGGCCGCTGCCGCCCGCCTGCGTGATGGCGTCCAGCGTCTCCTGCGCGCCTGCGGCATCACGATGGTAATGCACGCCGACGGTAAACCCGTCAGCGGCAAGCTGGCGGGCGATGGCGCGACCAATGCCTTTGCTGGCCCCTGTGACCAGTACGGAACGACTCATGCGTGGGATCCCTGATTAAAAAGCGATGTTAATTCTTCTGCACTCGGCTGGAAGGTATTGACCCGGCCCGTGGCCAGCGTCTCTTCACCTGCGCAAATCGTGCATTCAAAACTGCCGAAGCGTTCGTCCTGCATCAGCAGCTTAACGGTAATGTCCAGCGTTAAGCCTTTGGCGAAACGCCCGCTGGCGCAGACCAGCTCGCGCGCGCCGAGCACCATGCCCAGCGCGATATGTTCCTGCCCCTGCTGCTGACGATGCCAGCCCGACCAGACGCCAACGGTCTGCGCCATTAGCTCGAGCGCGTACCAGCCCGGCAGGTCGCCATCGGCATTGAGAAACGGCGCCAGCACGCTTTGCCTGTCAACCGCAACGCGGCAGACCGCCATGTCATCCGTCACATTTTCAACGGACCCCAGCAGCATCATGGGCGCATCGTGCGGCAAATAGGCTTCGGGTGATAGATAGCTCATGACGTTCTCCCCAGCAGAATGCTGGCGTTATTGCCGCCAAACGCGAACGAGTTAGACAAAATCACCGGCTTTTTCAGGGCGGTGTTCTGGTGCAGCAGGCCGCACGGCGCCAGCGTCTCGTCCGGAGCGTAGCGGGAAAAATCCTGCGGCGGCAAGGGCAGATCGCGCGTCAGGATAAGCCAGCTCAAAGCCGCTTCGGTAATGCCGGCAGCGCCCAGCGTGTGGCCGGTAAGGTGTTTGGTTGAACTGCACGGCACGCTTTCTCCGAAGAGATCGTGAACCACCTGTGATTCAATCTGATCGTTGAGCGGCGTGGCCGTGCCGTGCAGGTTGATGTAGCCGATGTCGTCCGGCTGCATGCCCGCTTCGCTGAGCGCCTGAGTGATAGCCCTTATCGCCCCGTCGCCCTGCGGATGCGGGGCGGAAATATGGTACGCATCGCTGGATTCGCCCGTGCCGAGCAGCGCCACGTCCGCGGGTTCCCGGCTTAATACCATCAGCGCCGCCGCTTCACCGATGGTGATCCCCCGGCGGTCCCGGCCAAACGGCTCGCAGAGCGTGGGGGAGAAGGATTCAAGACTGTTAAAGCCGTTCACGGGCATCCGGCTCAGGGTGTCTGCTCCGCCGACAATAGCGATATCTACCAGCCCGGCTTCGATCAGGCGTTTGCCGCCGATCATCGCCCGCGCGCTGGAGGAGCAGGCGGTGGAGATCGTATAGGCCGGGCCTTCAAGCTGCAGCCAGTTGGCGAGAAAGCGGGACGGATCGCCCAGCTCCTGCTGCGGATACTGCCAGCGCGTGCTGGTCTCGCCGTCGGTCATGAGACGCACGTGCTCATCGCCTTCATCCAGCCCGGAGGTGCTGGTTCCCAGCACCACGGCCACGCGGTCGCGACCAACGCGGGCGATGGCCTCGTCAACGGCGGGCTGAATCTGCGCCAGCGCGGCCAGCAGCAGCTGGTTGTTGCGGGTGCGGTGTGCAGAGAAGGTGTCCGGGATGAGCGGCAGTTCGCCTTCCACCCCGCCCAGTACCGCTTCGGGCATTCCCTGCAGCCAGCCGGTCCGGGCGTGCATGCCCGGCGCCACGCCCGCAGCCAGGTTGGCGGCAATTTCATCAGGCGAGTTGCCCAGCGCGTTGACCATGCCAACAGCGGATATATAAATCATCTCAGTCACCCAGATATTGAATGGTGATGTGGTATTTGAATACGTGTTGCTCGATGCTGATCGGCTCGCGCTTGCCTTTGCGCTGGAGGTAGACAATCTCCGTCACCAGCTTGCCGCTGGCGTTGCGCAGCTCGCGCCGATCGCCATTGTCCGTTAACGTCCAGCCCTTCGGCAACTGCGGCTGCCAGGCGCTAATCGGCCAATGGCTGAGCATCACGTCGGCCAGCACCTGGCTGGCGGGCGGCAGCTGCGGCACGACGATCGACTGCTCGGTATGAATACCGCTCTCGTCGTACGTTGCCAGGAACAGGCGAATGCCCACGGAAGAGAGGCCAGCCAGCGTGACCTTATGCGCATCCGCGTTGAGCATCACCAGCAGGGACTGCGTTTGCCCGTTAAAGCTGCCGGTCAGCAGCTGCTGGGAGCTTACCGCCGGGCTGATGCCGGGCGGCGGCAGAGTGACTTTGGTGCCAGGCTGAAGCCAGGCCTGAGGCCGCGTCTCTTTGGTATCGGTCGAATGGCTGCAGCCTGCCAGCAGCAGCGCCGCGGCCAGCGCGACGGCGCGATAAACAGCGTTCATTTACGTTTTCTCTCTTTCTTATCCGGCATCGCCAGGGGTGCCAGCAGGAAGGCGGTGAAAATACCGCTCACCAGCACAATACCAAAGCTGCTGATAGCCTGGGTGGCGCTGAAGACGAGCATGCCCAGCGTCAGCAGGGTGGTCATCATGGCCAGGGTAATCGCCAGCATCGAAGTCAGCGGCGTACCGCGCGGGTTGCTGAAGAACAGCGTGTAGTTAATGCCAATGCCGAGCACCAGTACCAGCGCCAGCAGTGAAAACAGATTTACCGGGTGGCCCGTTGCGGCCAGCGCGGCCAGCCCGCAGCTCAGCGACAGTGCGGACGGCACCAGGCTTATCAGCCCTTTGCGCCAGCCGAGGCGCAGTATCGCCCCGCAGGCAATCACCGCCAGCGCCGCAAACAGTAGCCCCGTCAGCAGCGTGCGGTAGAGGGCAAACAGGCTGTCAAAGCTGGCCTTGCGGTCCACCCAGACGACGCCGTCATAGCGCGCGGCCAGCTCACCGAGCGCCGCGCTGTTTTTTGCGCCGTCCACCGGCACGAGCACGCCGCTTTCCCCATCGGGCAGGGTCAGCCAGAGCAGGCGCCAGCCCTCGCTGGCCGGACTTTCAAGCCACGCGTCCACGCTGACCGGCATGGCGTCCAGATTGGGGGAAACGGCGTTGAGCCCTGCGCTTTTCAGCACGTTCGTCACCGCAGGCGCGGCGTTCCGCAGCAGCGCAAGGTCGCTTTTCTGGCGGGCCAGCGAGTTCAGCGGCAGGGTGCGCCAGCGGGTGAGATCCCCCGCCTTTTGCGCCTCGGCCAGCGCGGGAGTAAAGGCTTCCAGCCGCTCCAGCGTTTGCTGGGGAGAAGCGCCGTGCACCACAAACCATTTCTGATCGACGCTTTGGCCGGTCAGGGCGGTAATGGTTTTCTCCTGCGCCAGAATATCTTTCGGCAGCGCCTGCAGCTGGGCGATGTCGTCGTCCACCTTCAGGGTGCTCATTCCCACGGCGGAGAGCAGCGCCAGCGCGACGGGCAGACCAACGGACAGTTTTTTACTGCGTCGCCAGGCGGCCAGCCAGCGCAACATCAGGACCATAAAGGGAACCGGGCGCACCGGCAAACCCCGGCACAGCCACGGATGCCAGAAAATCACCGTCAGGCAGGAGGCGCTCAGCCCCGTCGCGGCAAATACCGCCATCTGGCGGATCCCGGGGAAGGGGGCCAGCATCATAATCAGGTAGGCGGCGACGGTCGTCAGCAGCGCCAGTAGCAGCGCATTGCGCACTTTGGCCAGGCTTTGCCAGGGGGAGTGATCCGCGCCGTGCACCATCCGTTCGGTCAGGTAGTAAAGCGTATAGTCGGCCGAAATACCGATGATGCTCATGCTCATCACCAGCGTCATCAGGTGCAGTTCGCCAAAGAGCAGCAGCGTCACCACCGTGCCCGCCAGCGCGCCGATGGCAATGGAGAGCACGCTCAGCAGCAGCGGGCGTAGAGAGCGGAACACCGCCACGATCAGCAGGATCACCCCAAGCAGGGTGGCGATGCCCAGCGTTGAGACGTCGCGTTTAGCCTGCTGGCTGGCATAATCGCTGTAGAACACCGTCCCGCGCGAAAGCAGCTGCGCCTGCGGGTAACGCGCTTTCAGCGTCTGTTGCAGCGCATTAAGCGTCGTCACGAGCCGGTGGGTCTGCTGCATATCAAATGACGAGCCCGCCAGTTCGCCGTGCAGCAGATACCAGTAGTTTCCCGCTTCATCTTGCGTGACCAGCCAGCCGTTCATCAGCCGCAGCTTCTGGCCGTTTTGCGCCAGGGCGAGCTGCGAGCCGCGCATCAGCATCAGCGGATCGTTTTGCAGCTCTTTACCGCTGACGCCGGAGAAGGCGGAATAGAGCTGGGATAAAATCCACTGCGCCTGCGCTTCTCCGCCGTTTTGCAGGCGGGCACGGGTGGCCGGATCAATCAGCCCGTTGCGGTGCTGCCAGAAGAACTCTCCCCAGGCCTTTTGCCCGGCGGCGTCCATCGGGCCTTTGACCTCGCGGAGCGCGTCGCTGCTGTGCAGCAGTTCAAGCCACTGCTGCGCCACGCGCGGATCGGGTTCTTTGCCGGGGCTGACCAGCCAGACCAGCTGGCGGTCGAGACGCTGCATAAACCCGTCGTTGAGCGCCGGAGGGATCGCCCCCAGCGTCTGCTTCGGCAGCATGGCCAGCACGCTGCTGTTCAGCCGCGCGCCGGGCAGCAGCGACAGCAGCACGCCCAGCATAACCAGACATACCGTGGCCCACAGCAGCGCCGGGCGCAGGGATTTACGGTGCGGCAAAGCGTTGGCGTTCGTCATCGGTCAGGCTGGCGGGCGTCAGTTGGTGGTTTGAAAGGGCGATATCGGTACGGTCGCCCTGCCTGTCGTTCAGGCGGATCGTCTCAAGATAGGTCGCGCCGCCCAGATCGAGGGTGGCGAAAATCTTGTCCAGCGGCGTCGTTTTTGGGGTAAGCACCAGCGACCAGCGGCCCGCGCCCAGGTCTTTAAAATCGATGCGGAAGTTCTCTTCCAGCACCTTGCGGTCGGCCTGGAACAGGGCCCGCAGCAGGTGGTTGAACTGGAACATCTGCGGATTATTTTCGGCGGTGATGGTCTGCGGCGGCTGGCCGTTGATCGCCTGAACCATCCGCTTGTCGTCCAGCAGCAGCGTCATTGGAAACGGCGCTTTTTGATCCCATAGCAGGCCGCTGTCGCGGGCGATCAGCATCTCGCCCTGCGAGCGCAGCGGCTGCGGCATATCTTTTATCGTGCGGACCTGTTCGAAGTGCGCGCGCACAACGGGCTGCTCGGTGAAACGCTGCTGCAGTTCATCCAGCGTCACGGCGCTGACCAGCGGGCTGACGAGCAGCGCCAGCAAAGGCAACCATTTCATGGCGTGACTCCCATACGTTCAAACAGTACTGCCGGACTGACAAAGCACATTTCGCGGGTGGCTTCTTCCACCGCCACTTGGATGGTGTAGCCGGTGGTGGTGCGTTTGCCGGTCTGCGCATCGAAAATTTGATAGGCAATGCGCAGGCGGTTTTCATACTCTTCAATCTGCGCGCGAACGCGAATGCGCTGCTCAAAGGTCACCGCATCGCGGTATTTCACCCGCGTGTCGACAACGGGCCAGACGTAGCCGGAGGCTTTCATCTGGCGATAGCCATAGTCAAACTGATTGAGCAGCGCCTCGCGGGCGATCTCAAAGTAGCGGAAATAGTTGCCGTGCCAGACCACACCCATCATATCGACGTCGTGGAACGGAACGGTGATCTCAACTTCAGTCGTAAAGCGGGGATCGGTCAGCACCCTTTACTCCTTCTCTCTGGACTCTGGCAGATGCCAGAAATCGAAAAAATTAAACCAGTCGAGCGGCGACATCAGGGCGTAATGCTCCAGCCGCTGCGCGTAGCGATCGACGGTAGCCTGCAGCGCCTGCTGGCGTTCCCCGCGCGGCAGGATCAGCGGGTCGGCAAACGGCTCGCTGTGCAGGACGAGCTTACCCTGCTGGCGCAGGGCGAAAATCAATACCACTGGACAGCGCAGGATGGAGGCCAGGATAAACGGCCCCTGAGGGAACGGTGCGGGCTGGCCCATGAACGGGCTCCAGATCACCCGCCACTCGCCGCCACGCTGCGGGTTGACGGCGATGCGGTCGCCCACGATCGCGACCCATTCTCCGCGCTCAAGCTTCTCTTTGATGGCAATGGCGGTGTCCGGGCCGATGTCGGTGACCGACATCAAATTCACGCCGGCCTGGGGCGCCATTTCGCTCATAATTTGCTTAAAACGCCGGGCGTTCTCGCTGAAGACCAGGGCGTTGATGGTTTTGCTGCCGTCCAGCTGGGCCAGCGCCCGGCAGGCTTCTACGTCGCCAAGATGCGAGGCCAGCAGCAGCTTGCCCTGCGGCGCCGCGATATTAAGCGTTTCGCTCGCGCCGGGAGCAAAGACCACGTCGCGCTTAAACTTCAGCTCGCCGCGCCAGCTGGCGACTTTGTCCAGCATCGCGTTGCCGAAGCGCATGAAATGGAAAAAGCTGTTGAGCCGTGCTGGAACAGGCATGTTCCGCTGTATCAGCACCTGCTTCACCCGTGCAATCCACTGCCGCGAAGCCTGCCGTGCTGGACGCGCGATAAGCCAGTAGACGCCGATCACCGGCCACAGCAGCACGGTAAACGCCCGCCGCCCCAGCAGCTGCCAGATGCGCAGCATCAGGCGCATGCCCCACAGGCCTTTAACCTCGTCCTGCTGCGCCCAGTGCTGGCCGCGTCGACGGAAGAGCAGGCCGGGAATGCGCGGAAGCATGCCGAAGAACAGCCGGGTATGCATCAGAGAGATCCGCACGTTATCTTTCAACGCGTCGAAGTGGGACAACCCGTCCTGCGGATAGGTCACGCGGGTGGGCAGAAAGACGCTGGTGTTGCCCTGCCAGTAGAGACGGACCATCACTTCGGTGTCAAAGTCCATCCGTTTACCGAGCGTTTCACGCGCGGCGAGCCGCAGCGTGGGCGAGACCGGGTAGACCCGAAAGCCGCACATGCTGTCTTTAAGCTGCAGGGATAAGGTCTCAATCCATACCCAGACGTGGGTGACCCAGCGCCCGTAGAGCCGCGAGCGCGGGATAGAATCATCGTAAATGGGCTGGCCGGAAATCAGCGCGTCCGGGTGGCGCTCCGCCAGCGCAAGCATTTTGGGAATATCTTCGATGGCATGCTGGCCGTCCGCGTCCACCTGCAGGGCGTGGGTATAGCCCGCACGCGCGCACTCCTCCAGCCCCCTGATGACCGCGGCACCTTTGCCGGCGTTTTGTGCCAGACGGACCAGCGTCATCTGCGGCTGCTCCGCCGCCAGCCGCTCAAGCTCCTGGCGGGTGGCGGCTTCGCTGCCGTCATCCACCACCAGGCACGGCAGGCCAAACGGCGAGAGGCGCGACAGCACGCTGGCCATCGTGGCGCCGTGGTTGTAGCACGGGATCAGCACGCAGGGGCGGAAGGTTACTGACATAGACGAATTTTCCCGCTGCTGGCGGTATGGCGTTCAGCTCCGTCATGACGCAGGTAGCTGAAGGTCAGCAGTTTGCGCCCGGCATGCCACTCAAGCACCAGCGTCACCGTGGTTTCCGGCAGCAGAGGCGCCTGGAACTTCACGTTTTGAATGCTGTGAAAGCGGTAGCCCGGTGCCAGTAAAGTCGTTGCGTAGTGCATCACCCAGTCAAGCTGCGCAACGCCGGGCAGCAGCGGCTGTACGGCAAAATGGCCCTGAAACCAGAACAGAGAGGCGTCGAGATGCAACACGATCTCCAGCTTCTCCGGTTGTGCCTGATGGCGCTCGATTTCATGAATTTTCATGAAATAACTCCTCTAACTGCGCATAGACACGCTTGTTCATACTGTTTACCGGCATCTCATCGACAATGCGCCAGTAGCGTGGAACGGCGACCGGCTCAAGCCACGGCAGCAGGGCGCGTCGCCAGGCGAACTCCTGGGCTTTTTTATCCTGCAGATGCCAGCGCTGACGAACCGCCTCATCCAGCACCAGCAGGACGCCAATCCCCTGACGGCCCCCGCGCGTAACCGGCAGCGCAGCCGCCTCGCAAACGCCGTCAAGCTCCAGCAGGCGACGCTCGATCTCGTTAAGCGAGATGCGCTTTTCTTCAATTTTGACCACCCGCCCGCGACGACCGGCGATGCTAAACAGCCCCTCACTGTCGAAGTGGAGGATATCGTCCAGCTGGAGTCCTTCAGCCTCATGGATAAGTGGCGAAGTGACGCGGCAGGCGTCATCTTCCTGATGGAAGTTTACGCCGGGGAAGGGTAGCCACGGCAGGTTATCTTCCACGCGATGGCGCCAGGCGAGGATCCCGGTTTCGGTGCTGCCATAAATTTCGTCCGGCCAGATGTTAAGCCAGCCAACCGTGGCGGAGACGTCACGCCAGGGCAGCATTCCGCCCGCGGAAATCAGCATCCTGACGGGCGGCGCGGCCAGTTCGGTATCCAGGCGCTTCAGGAACGCCGGGCTGCTGATGAACAGGTAATGCCGGTCATGAGGAAGGGCGGCCAGCTGCTCTGCGTAGTAGAGCATCGCGGCATGCAGCGGCAGGCCCATCGCCATCGGCAGTACGATGCGAAATGTCAGGCCATAGAGATGTTGCGGGACGACGGAGGCCACAACGCTACAGCCAGCCAGGCGTTCGCCGAAGCGGTCAGCCAGCAGGCGGGCTTCGCGATCCAGGCTGACGATGTGCTTAACCACCCGGCGCGGCGTTCCCGTGGAGCCGGAGGTGAACAGCTCGACGAAGCGGTTTTCGTTAATCTCCGGCAGGGGTACCCAGCGGGCGATCGTCTGGTGGCGGGAGGCTACCACAATCAGCTGCCCGTCAATATCGAGGGACCGATCGCTCAGGACGCCGCTAAACAGCGGCTGCTGCTCCTCAAGCAGCGAAACGCGGCTATGGCCGGGAATGACCGGCGTTTTACCAGCATGCAGCGAGGCCAGCAGCGCAACAATAAACAAGTAGCTGTTTTCAAAGCACAGCGCCCAGCGCTCGCCTTCCTGCTGACGCAGGGTGTCGACCAGTAACGTCACGTCGTGGCGCAGCTGGCCCAGCGTCCAGGTACGATCGTCGAGCCAGGCGACGGGCGTGTCGTCAGGGCGGGGCGCGTTTAACCACTGGCCCAGCGGAAGGGGGTTAGTCATTCTGCATCTCTTTTTTTATCACCCGCTGGCGCACCAGCCACTCTGCCGCCATCAGCGTCCCCATCAGGATGTAAGCCACCATACCGTTCCACAGCGTCCACAGGTGCATGTCGCCGTGCAGGACGGTATACAGCGCCATCGCCCCGTTGCCGATGAAAAATCCGCACCAGACGAGGGTCACCCTGCGGGTATAGCGCACGCCCTCCGGCGGCAAATTTGGCTCACGTAAGCGCGCCAGGCGTTCGACCAGCGGCATCGCTGTCCAGAGCGAACCGCCGAAGACGGCGAGCATCACAAGATTAACGACCACAGGGTAAAACAGCAGCCACTGGTGGGTTTTCAGCAGGTAGCTTGCCGCGCAGAGCGCGATCCCCGCCAGCGCCACGCACTGCACCACATACCGCATCGGGCCGGTGTTACGCCGCGCCTGACGCAGCCGCAGCAGCAACAGCAGCGCCATCACCGGCAGCAGCCACGGCAGGCTGTTATGCGTCAGCCCAAATCCAATCAGGAAGGGCCACGCCAGCAGCATCAGCCCCGTCAGAAGTGGGATGACCGGGAACGTCCGTCCACCACGCACGGTGTCTTACTCTTCGCGCAGCAGCTGTTCGACGGCGTCTACCACATCCTGAACGGTACGAACCGATTTGAAGGTTTCCGGCTTGATTTTCTTACCGGTTTTCTTCTGGAGATGGACAATCATGTCCACCGCGTCAATGCTGTCCAGCTCCAGGTCTTCGTAAAGACGGGCTTCGGGCGTAATGTCCTGCGGGTCGATTTCAAAGAGTTTGGTCAGAAGGCCGCAGACTTCCTGATAAATGGTTTCTTGTTCGGTCATAGTTCACATCTCAGGCGCGTTGGGCGTGGATAAAGGACGCCAGGGTGGCGACGGAAAAGAAGTGCTGGCGCATCTCTTCGCTTTCGGCAGAAAGCACCACGCCATACTGGTTTTTCACCGCCAGACCCAGCTCCAGCGCGTCGATAGAGTCGAGACCCAGCCCGTCGCCAAACAGCGCGGCATCGGTATCAATATCCTCTGCGGTAAGCTCGTCCAGATTCAGCGTGGTGATAATGAGATTCTTAATTTCAAGATAAAGCGCTTGCATCATTAATTCCTGACAAAGATTGAAGGCCTGATGTTAATCGATGCTGCAGGTGCCGGTTTAACTGCCTTGCCGCCAGTGCCGGTTCTTGTTGCCTTGCATCGTAAAATTCGTCGATGTTCACGCGATCGCGCACATCGACGGTAAAGACAGGTTTTGCGGGCGGTACATCATACCAGCGGCTTTTTTTATCCAGCAGGTGCTCGCTGCAGTGGATGAGTACGATCCGCAGATCGCTGCCGCAGCGCACGGCGATATTTGCCGCGCCGCGCTGGAGGGACATCGCCTCACCTGGGCGGGTACGCGTCCCTTCCGGGAAGATTAACAGCGTTTCGCCCTGGGCCAGACGCTGCTGGCTGGCGGCGAGTAGAGGCTCGGCCTCGCTGTTAATTAGATAATCCGCCGCGCGGATAACGCCGCTGACAAACGGATTGCGCAGTAACGCGCTTTTCACCAGACAGTCGGTTTCGGGCATTACCGACGCCAGAATCACGTAGTCAATTAACGTAGGGTGGTTAGCCACTACCAGGCAGCCCCGATCGCCGCGCAGAGCATCAAGATTGTGGATGCGATAGTCGAGCACCCCGGTGCCGCGGGCAACGGTTAAGAAGAAGCGGAAGCTGGCCGCGATGCTGCGGCGCGCCAGGCGACGGCGTTTGGCGCGATCGCGCTGGGCAATCAGCAGCAGGTTGAACCAGACCAGCGACAACAGCAGCCCGCCCGCGCCAAACAGCACGAAGCAGAATCCGGTCATGGCCAGACGCCATAGCCAGTTGATCCGGGCGGTCAGGCGGTTCATTGGCGCGCCCACTGCCACAGCAAACGTTCGCCGGGCACCACAAACTGTTGTTCCTCACGGAGATAGCGTTGCAGGAACATCAGGCTTTGCGGCAGGGCGGCTTCCTCGCCCGTGCTGCCGCTGCGGGTTTCGCACTGCCATTCGCTGCCGGCTTCAATCACCAGCGCCACCGCGTACGGCCAGGTAGGCATCTGCGGCGGTAACGCCGGATGGTAAAATTCTGGCAGCGCGCCGTCAAAATCCACCAGCAGGACGCGGGAGTAGCCCGCATGCAGCAGGCTCAGCACTTCACACAGGGCCTGCTGGAAGGTGTCCAGCCCGGCGGAAATGGATGATGAGACAACAGGCTGGCGAGCGGCGATCGTGAGATTGCCCACCGCGGAATTATGCACGGACATGGCGAAGTCGGTAGGCGAGACGGCCTGCCCGGTCGCCAGCGTATGCAGAATACGGTAATTGCGCTCCAGCTCGCCGTGGCGGCTGGAATAGACGACGGCGTCTATGGCGTGGCTTTGCAGCATGGCAAGACCAATATCCACCGCCAGCTTACTGCCTGAGTTAAGGCGGCGCGCGGTCATCATGGGTAACGCGGTCAGGCGGGGTAGAGGAGCCGTCGGGTCGATGGTCGACTGCAGGCGCGACCACGCCTGCCACTCTGCGGCATCGCTTAGTCCTGGCGCTCTTGCCTGCCAGTCAATAATGTTCAGTGAAAATTTCATCTACGCGCGTCCGCGGAATACCGTATTCAAAGGGCAGCCAGGCTGCGCTATTGTTCACGTTTGGTGCAAATTAACAGGGTATGACCTACCCCAAGGTTATCCAGCCGCTGTGCTATGCTGAAGCCCGCCCTTTCCAGGTAGTGATAAAACTTCTCTACGCTGTAAAACCGGCTATTGCCATTCGCCATACAGGTGAAATAGAGCGAGGTGGCATTCAGGCTGAAAGCCGCCGCTTCATATTTCTGGGCATCCCAGAAAAGCTCCATGATGCACAACCGTGCGCCAGGCTTCATGACCTCTGCGACGCGCGTCAGCATGGCGACAATCTGATCCGGAGAGAAACAGTCGAGGAACTGGCTCATCCACCAGACGTCGGCATCTCCCGGCAATGCCGAAGGACTAAGCATATCGACAGCATGGAATCCAATACGATGAGAAAAACCTGCTTTTTCGATGTTTTCCTGCGCCAGCGCTATCTGCTGCGGGAGATCGAGGATCGTCACGGCAACATTGTCGTCATAGCGGCAGCAGCGTAACGACCATTTACCTGTATTTCCGCCCACATCGTACAATTTTGTCGGCGAGCTTGCGAATATATATGGCAACGCAGCGTCAAAAGCGGCGTCGGAATAGTAATGATCGAAGGCAAACCAGCTCTCTTTTGCCGGGGCAGGAAGCTGGGATAAAGCCGGATAGATGGTTGGCCAGTCGCCAAACACGGATAATCCAGCCGGTTTTTCTTTCTGCAGGGCATCGGCCAGATGAAATAACCCCTGGTAACAGACGTCCTGCGTGAAATCCATATTAACGCGGGTCATGGGATCGTGGAGTAAGAAATGGCCCACTTTCGCCAGGAAATAACGACCTTCTTTATAAGTAATTATCCGCCCGCTTAATCCCATGTCTAACAATACGCTGACGGCATAACTGCTCAGTGTGCTGTTTTCGGTTATTTCGTCGAGGCTCGCCCCCTTATTACCCTGTTTATCGAGCCAGGCGAGAGCGCCCGAGTTACGCAGACAAAGCGCGGTCTGAAATAACATCGGCGCAAAAGCGATGCGTTGCGCTTCGGTAATGGCATCCAGCGCGCTGAGCGTGTCCTTTTCGTACATTGTTGCGTAACCTTTCAGGGTAAGAAATGAGGTTATCGGGCCATGTCCGGCCCGACTTTAGAAAAATATTACAGCGCGGCACCCGCAGAAAGGTTCAGCTGAATATCGTGGTCGAGGTTGTTCACCCAGCGGTTATAATTTTTGTGAATTTTACCGTCTGCCGCTTTCAGGTTCAGGCTGCTTTCGTAATTAATTGAATAACTTGTCGCAGAGTAGGGAATACGCACCTGGACCGAGTGATCGCGTGCCTGCAGACGGCCCTTAATCACGCCCGGGCCCGCTTCCGTCATGATCCAGTCACGCTTCTGGCCTGCTTTCAAAATGGCTGTTTTCACCTGATCGGCAGTATGACCCGCGCTCACGACAGAGTGAACCTGAGCAATAGGGGCGGTACGCGCACAGCCAGCCAGTGTGCCAACGAATACGGCGGCAGCGCACCATTTAACGAGCTTTTTCATCAACAACTCCATATCAATAATAACAATTAAAGGTAGTGTTTTTTACAAATAAGCATCACCAGGCTTAGGGATTAAGTCAGGTGTGTTTTTAATCAATATTAATGTTTACATTACGTCGTCGCTAAGGCGGGGTATAATATCACGCAAAATAATTAATCATTCCGTTTTTTTTAATTTGCTTTAAGGGGGGGGGCATTTAAGCGAAATCTGAGTGAGTTGATAAAAAAACGGAAGGAATAAGCCTTAACGCAAATAAAAATACCGCGACGGTGAGCGTCGCGGTATTTGACGGTATAAACCCGTTTACACAGACAGATACGTTACCCCGGCAACCGGCTTTTCGGCCGCCCCGGCCCAAGCAGGATCGCCAGCTTGCTGCCCCCTTTGGTGGTTTCCATCCAGATTTTACATACGCTGGTCAGCGGGACCGACAGCAGCATGCCGACAGGGCCCAGCAGCCATCCCCAAATCAGCAAGGATAAAAACACCACCAGCGTCGACATGCCCAGCCGGTGCCCCATCATGCGCGGTTCAAGAATATTGCCCAGCACCATATGCACGACGAGGAACAGCGCCCCGACCAGCATACATTCGTAGAAACCGTTAAACAGAAACGCCTGAATCATCGGCGGCACGGCGGAAAGCACCGCGCCAATATTCGGCACGTAGTTCAGCAGAAACGCCAGCACCCCCCACATCAGCGCGAACTGAACATCCATCAGCATCAGCCCCAGCCAGACAATAATCCCGGTCCAGACGCTTAGCAGCGTTTTCAGCGCCAGATATTTGGAGACGCCCTTTAAGGCGCGGTGTAGGCCGGCAATGTGTATTTGCGGGTTATTTAAAGCAAAGCGCAGCTTATACGGAACATGGCGCACTTCGAACAGCATAAACACCACCGTCATGACCAGCAGCAAAATGCTGGCCATCGCGCCGGAAAGACCGGTCATCAGCGTGGTGGCGTAGGTCATGACCTTCTCGGAATCCATCCTGCGCAGCATCCGTTCTGGGGAAATATGCAGGTTAAGAAAGGGCATCATCTCCTGCAGCGCGACGATTTTACGCGTCAGCTCTTTATTGTACTGCGGCAACATGGTGGAGAATTCGCTCAGCGATGCCGCCAGTACGCCGAAGAGCGCCGTCAGGCCAATCAGCATCACGATAACCACGATGGTGATGGCCACCGGGCGGCTCACGCCCCGGCGTAAAAACCAGGTCACCAGCGGATTGAGGACAATGGCAAAAAAGAGCGCCAGCAGGAGCTGGACGATAATGTCAGCGGCAGCATGTATACCCGCAAGGATAACCACCAGACAGGCGAGTTTTAATAAGATGTGGAGTCCTGCTTTATCAGGCTGGGGAGCTAACATGCGCGTTCCTTAATAAGATGACCCGATAAGTGTAGTGCCTTAGGGCCGCTTCGTCTGGCACCGATAATCTGAAAGTCGGGGCTGATTTTCTTATTGCTCCGTGGTAATAGTGAAACACTGTTGCAAAAAATTCAGGTAGAACCCCATGCCAGAACCTGCCGCCGAACCGGCACTGAGCGGATTGCGCCTCAATCTGCGCATTGTTTCCGTCGTTATCTTCAACTTTGCCAGCTATTTAACGATCGGCCTGCCGCTGGCGGTTCTGCCGGGCTACGTCCACGACGTGATGGGTTTTAGCGCGTTCTGGGCGGGGCTGGTCATCAGCCTGCAGTATTTCGCCACGCTCCTTAGCCGCCCGCACGCCGGGCGCTATGCCGACCTGTTCGGTCCCAAAAGCATCGTGGTAGTGGGATTGTGCGGCTGTTTCCTCAGTGGTCTGAGCTACCTGCTGGCTGCCGCTACCAGCCACTGGCCGCTGGTCAGCCTGGCGCTGCTTTGCCTGGGCCGCGTCATTCTGGGGATTGGGCAAAGCCTGGCAGGAACCGGCTCGACGCTATGGGGTGTGGGGGTTGTCGGTGCACCACACATTGGCCGGGTTATCTCGTGGAACGGGATCGTCACCTACGGGGCGATGGCGCTCGGCGCGCCGCTTGGCGTGGCCTGTTACGCCTTTGGCGGTCTGTATGGACTGTCGCTGACCATTATAGCGGTCGCGCTTGTGGCGATACTGTTTGCGCTGCCGCGCCCGAAGGTGAAGGCCAGCAAGGGCAAGCCGCTGCCGTTTCGGGCCGTGCTGGGGCGCGTCTGGCCGTACGGCATGGCGCTGGCCCTGGCGACCACCGGCTTCGGCGTCATTGCGACCTTCATTACCCTGTTTTATGACGCCAAAGGCTGGGAGGGCGCGGCCTTTGCGTTAACCCTCTTCAGCGGTGCGTTTGTTGGCGCACGCCTGCTTTTCCCGAACGGTATCAACCGTCTGGGCGGGCTGAACGTGGCGATGATCTGCTTTACGGTAGAGATTGTCGGGCTGCTGTTAACCGGCATCGCCAGCGCGCCCTGGATGGCGAAAATTGGCGTCTTCCTGGCGGGAGCCGGTTTCTCGCTGGTCTTCCCGGCGCTGGGCGTGGTGGCGGTTAAAGCGGTGCCGCAGCAGAACCAGGGGGCGGCGCTGGCGACCTATACGGTATTTATGGATATGTCTTTAGGCATAACCGGGCCGCTGGCGGGGCTGGTGATGGCCTGGGCGGGGGTACCGGTGATCTATCTTGCCGCGGCGGGTCTGGTGATAATTGCCCTGCTGCTGACGTGGCGGCTAAAAAAATGGCCCCCGGTGCAGGCACCGGAGGCCACGTCATCGTCGTGAAGGGTTACTGGATCACGATGGTGTTAATGATGTTTTCAGCAGCCGTCTGCGCTTTCTGCTGATCTTCCGCTGGCAGGGTGATCTGCAGGGTCAGCAGTTTGTTATCAACCTTGCCCAGCACCACAGAAGACCAGGCGGTCTGGCCTTTAGCGGAGATGATGCTGTCCAGCTGCTGCAGCTTATGGCCTTTCAGCTCGATGGATTTATTGGTTACCACCTGCAGCTGCGGATCGCGGCCGCGCTGCTGATCTTCCAGACGTTTGGACAGGACGGCCAGGTCTTCGCTGGTGTCGTCGCCCACAATCACAATGACCGCTTTCTGGCCGGTTGCGTCGGAGTAAACGTGCATGTTATTCGCCTGGGTGCCCAGCTTGCCGCTCTGGTCAGTCATATCGGCTGGCAGAGAGAAACTGAGTTTGCCATCCATCAGATTCACCGGCTGACCGGTCGCGTTGCTTTCTGCGGATGCGCCCTGAGCAGGCGTTTTCGTGTCGCTGTTATCACAGGCTGCAAGACCCACAACCAGCAGGCCAATCCCGACATATTTAACCAGATTGCGCATTGACTTCTTCCTTTCGATAAACGGCCATAGCGGCTCATTCACCCATCTTATCACAACTGATAAAGCGAACCCTTAACCAGCCTGCAATGCCGTGATTTCAGATTTATCTGCCAGCCTTTTCAGCAGCATATTCAGCAGCACGCCGTACATCGGCAGGAAGAAAACAATGCTGATGAGCACCTTGAAGCAGTAGTCCACCAGCGCGATCTCCATCCAGTGCTCGGCCATAAAGGCATCCGGGCTGCGCCAGAAGGCGATGAAGAAGAAGGCCAGCGTATCGCTCACGTTGCCGAACAGCGTGGACGCGGTCGGCGCCATCCACCAGCGGTGATTCTGACGCAGGCGGTTAAACACGTGCACGTCGAGGATCTGCCCCAGCGCGTAGGCCATAAAGCTTGCCGCGGCGATACGGGCGACAAACAGGTTGAAGTGTGTCAGCGCCTCAAAGCCCTGCCAGCTTCCCATGTAAAACAGGGAGGAGATCACGTACGAGATGAACAGCGCCGGAAGCATGACCGCAAAGATAATGCGGCGTGCCAGCGGTGCGCCGAAGATACGCACGGTCAGATCGGTGGCGAGGAAAATAAACGGAAAGCTGAACGCGCCCCAGGTGGTATGAAAACCAAAAATGGAGATCGGGAGCTGCACCAGGTAGTTGCTGGAGGTGATCACCAGCAAATGGAAAAGCGAAAGCCAGAACAACGCTTTTACGCGCTGTGATTCAGAGAACTGCGTCATATTGTGACCTTTTTATACGTTGGGGTGAGGGAACCCAATAAAAACCGCAGCATGATACTGCTTTGGCTGGACATTGCAATGGTTAGTTTTTGCGCAATCGTTAACCTGGTTTGCATTGCCCGCGCCGGGGCGTAAACTACAGCCGTTTTTATCTGACCGAGAAGATCATGACCGACCTGTTTTCCAGCCCAGACCACACCCTTGATGCCCAGGGCCTTCGCTGCCCGGAGCCGGTAATGATGGTACGTAAGACCGTGCGTAACATGCAGACCGGTGAAACGCTGCTGATTATTGCCGACGATCCGGCCACCACGCGCGATATTCCCGGTTTTTGTACCTTTATGGAGCATGAGCTGGTGGCGCAGCAGACGGAAACGCTGCCGTACCGGTATTTGATTCGTAAGGGGTAGGTGGGCTGTCCCCTGCGGCCTGATGCCCTCACCCCGGCCCTCTCCCACGGGGAGAGGGAGAAAGTCATCCTTTCATCCACGCCCGGATGCCGTCCAGGAACATCTGCGTCGCCATCATTACCAGAATCAGCCCCATCAGACGCTCCAGCGCGTTCACCCCTTTCTCACCCAGCAGGCGCAGGAACAGCGACGACTGCAGCAGAATAATAAATGTTCCGCCCCAGGCAATCAGCAGGGCAATCACCAGATGGCTCATCTGATTCGGATACTGATGCGACAGCAGCATCAGCGTCGCCAGAATGGTTGGCCCCGCGACGAGGGGAATCGCCAGCGGCACAATAAACGGCTCTTCGCCTGCGGGCAGGCCGCTGCTGCTGCCTTCGGCGCTCGGGAAGATCATCTTAATGGCAATCAGGAACAGAATAATCCCGCCGGAAATGGAAACCGTTTCGGCGCGCAGGTTCAGGAACGCGAGAATTTTTTCACCGGCAAACAGGAAGATAAACATCACCAGCAGGGCAATAAGCAGCTCGCGGATCATGATCGCCCGGCGGCGCTTCGGCTCGGTGTGCTTCAGCACCGACATGAAGATGGGCAGGTTGCCCAGTGGATCCATTATCAGGATCAATAAAACCGCTGCTGAAATGATTTCACTCATGTAAATTATCCCTGAAACTCTCTATGGTTATTATGATAATTAGCTGTATTTCTGATTGCCGGGCAATCATCGATTAATTTCGCTTGCGACTTTGGCAGCATTTTGTAATGTGAAGCATATCCCAGTTCAATACTGGCTTGCACAATCAGCACACACCCTCAGCAGGAAAAAAATGCTATGAAAAACGTTGGTTTCATCGGCTGGCGCGGTATGGTCGGCTCTGTACTCATGCAACGCATGGTTGAAGAGCGCGATTTCGACGCTATCCGCCCGGTCTTCTTCTCCACTTCCCAGCTCGGCCAGGCTGCTCCGTCCTTTGGTGGTACCACAGGCACGTTGCAGGACGCTTACGATCTGGAAGCGCTGAAGGCACTCGACATTATTGTGACCTGCCAGGGCGGCGATTATACCAACGAAATCTATCCAAAGCTGCGTGAAAGCGGCTGGCAGGGCTACTGGATTGACGCGGCCTCTTCACTGCGCATGAAAGACGATGCCATCATTATTCTCGACCCGGTTAACCAGGACGTCATCACCGACGGCCTGAACAACGGCGTGAAAACATTTGTTGGCGGTAACTGCACCGTCAGCCTGATGCTGATGTCCCTCGGCGGCCTGTTCGCGCAGGACCTGGTGGAGTGGGTCTCCGTGGCGACCTACCAGGCCGCGTCCGGCGGCGGCGCGCGCCACATGCGCGAGCTGCTGACCCAGATGGGCCAGCTGCACCAAAGCGTCGCGACCGAGCTGGCAAACCCGGCGTCCGCCATCCTCGACATCGAGCGCAAAGTCACTCAGCTGACCCGCAGCGGCGAGCTGCCGGTGGATAACTTCGGCGTACCGCTGGCCGGCGGTCTGATCCCGTGGATCGACAAACAACTGGATAACGGCCAGACCCGCGAAGAGTGGAAGGGCCAGGCGGAGACCAACAAAATCCTCGCCACCGCGAATACCATTCCGGTTGACGGTCTGTGCGTGCGTATCGGCGCGCTGCGCTGCCACAGCCAGGCCTTCACCATTAAACTGAAAAAAGATGTGTCTATTCCGACCGTGGAAGAGCTGCTGGCCGCGCACAACCCGTGGGCGAAAGTGGTACCAAACGATCGTGATATCACCATGCGTGAACTGACCCCGGCTGCCGTTACCGGCACGCTGACCACGCCGGTTGGCCGCCTGCGCAAGCTGAACATGGGGCCGGAGTATCTCTCCGCGTTCACCGTCGGCGACCAGCTCCTGTGGGGGGCCGCCGAGCCGCTGCGCCGCATGCTGCGCCAGCTGGCGTAATAATTTGTTAAACACAGGGGGTGATTGTCACCCCCTTTTTTTGCGTACTACATGGAGTAAAACGCAGATGTCTTATTTTTTATCAGGAGGAACCACGACGTTGGCTATGCTTTAAGGAAGATTTATTTCTCACCTGAGGGTAGGGCGGAGCAGAGAGGATCAACTGCACCGTTTAGGTCACATTAAAAGTCGTCCCGGAGCGCGTAAAAAGGGCGACATAAAAAAACAGGATGAATACCATGTCCGATCGTATTTCGAGAGACGTGATTAATGCGCTTATTGCGGGTCATTTTGCTGACCCCTTTTCTGTGCTAGGGATGCACCGTACAGAGGCCGGACTGGAAGTTCGGGCGCTGTTGCCGGATGCGACAGAAGTGTGGGTTATCGAACCCAAAACCGGCCGCAAGGTGGGTAATCTGGAATGCCTCGACTCGCGCGGCTTCTTCTCGGGCGTCATGCCCCGCCGTAAAAACCCCTTTCGCTATCAGCTCGCCGTTATCTGGCATGGCCAGCAAAACCTGATTGATGATCCCTACAGCTTTGGGCCGCTCTTAAAAGAGATGGATGCCTGGCTGCTGTCCGAAGGGACCCATTTACGCCCCTACGAAACGCTGGGTGCCCATGCGGATACCATGGACGGTATCACCGGCACGCGCTTTGCCGTATGGGCGCCAAACGCCCAGCGCGTCTCCGTCGTTGGGCAGTTCAACTACTGGGACGGTCGCCGCCACCCGATGCGCCTGCGCCGTGAGACGGGCATCTGGGAGCTGTTTATCCCCGGGGCGCATAATGGCCAGCTCTACAAATTTGAGATGATCGACGCGCACGGCAACCTGCGCATTAAAGCCGACCCGTACGCCTTCGAGGCGCAGATGCGCCCGGATACCGCATCGCTGATCTGCGGCCTGCCGGAGAAGGTCGTTCAGACCGAGGAGCGCAAGCAGGCCAACCGCTTTGATGCGCCGATCTCCGTTTACGAAGTGCATCTCGGCTCCTGGCGCCGCCACACCGATAACAACTTCTGGCTCAGCTACCGGGAGCTCGCCGACCAGCTGGTGCCGTACGCCAAATGGATGGGCTTTACCCACCTCGAACTGCTGCCGGTTAACGAGCACCCGTTCGACGGCAGTTGGGGCTATCAGCCCACCGGGCTGTATGCGCCCACGCGGCGCTTCGGCACGCGCGATGATTTCCGTTATTTCATTGATGCCGCGCACGCCGCCGGGCTGAACGTGATCCTCGACTGGGTGCCGGGCCATTTCCCGTCGGACGATTTTGCGCTGGCAGAGTTCGACGGCACAAAGCTGTACGAGCACAGCGACCCGCGCGAAGGCTATCACCAGGACTGGAACACGCTGATCTACAACTACGGTCGCCGTGAAGTGTCGAATTACCTGGTGGGGAATGCGCTGTACTGGATCGAACGCTTCGGCATTGATGCCCTGCGCGTGGATGCGGTGGCCTCGATGATCTACCGCGACTACAGCCGCAAAGAGGGAGAGTGGATCCCGAACGAGTATGGCGGCCGTGAAAACCTCGAAGCGATTGAATTTCTGCGCAACACCAACCGCATCATTGGCGAGCAGGTGGAAGGCGCCGTGACCATGGCGGAAGAGTCGACGGACTTTGCGGGCGTCTCCCGCCCTCCGTCATCAGGTGGCCTGGGGTTCTGGTACAAGTGGAACCTGGGCTGGATGCACGACACGCTCGACTACATGAAGCTCGACCCGGTTTATCGTCAGTATCACCACGATAAGCTCACCTTCGGGCTGCTCTACAACTACACCGAAAACTTCATGCTGCCGCTGTCGCACGATGAAGTGGTGCACGGCAAAAAATCCATTCTCGACCGCATGCCGGGCGACGCGTGGCAGAAGTTTGCCAACCTGCGCGCCTACTACGGCTGGATGTTTGCCTTCCCGGGCAAAAAGCTGCTGTTTATGGGCAATGAGTTCGCCCAGGGTCGCGAGTGGAACCACGACACCAGCCTCGACTGGCATCTGCTGGAGGGCGGCGACAACTGGCACCACGGCGTACAGCGTCTGGTGCGCGACCTGAACCTGACCTACCGCCACCACAAAGCGCTGCACGAGCTGGACTTTGATCCGTACGGCTTTGAGTGGCTGGTGGTGGACGACCACGAGCGCTCGGTGTTTGTCTTTGTACGTCGCGATAAAGCGGGCAACGAGATTATCGTCGCCAGCAACTTCACGCCGGTGCCGCGCGAACACTACCGCTTCGGCATTAACCAGCCGGGCAAATGGCGCGAGATCCTGAATACCGATTCCATGCATTACCACGGCAGTAACGCCGGTAACGGCGGGCTGGTGCAGAGCGATGCGATTGAAAGCCACGGGCGTCCAAACTCCCTGAGCCTGACGCTGCCGCCGCTTGGCACCATCTGGCTGATGCGGGAGGGAGAATGACGCAGCTTACGGCAGGTAAACCCGAACCGCTCGGCGCGAGTTTTGATGGAAAGGGGGTGAACTTCACGCTCTTTTCTGCTCACGCGGAGCGGGTGGAGCTCTGCGTGTTTGACGGGGAGGGTAACGAGCACCGTTACGATTTACCGTCCCGCACGGGAGACATCTGGCACGGTTACCTGTCCGGCGGGCGTCCGGGAATGCACTACGGTTTCCGCGTACACGGCCCGTGGGAGCCATCTCAGGGGCACTGGTTTAACCCGGCGAAGCTGCTGATTGACCCGTGCGCGCGCCGCGTGGACGGCGAGTTTAAAGACGACCCGCTGTTCCACGTCGGCTACGGCGAGCCGGACCACCGCGACAGCGCGCCCGTCGCGCCGAAAAGCGCGGTGGTGCACGATCTCTACGACTGGGAAGACGATGCCCCGCCGCGCACGCCGTGGGGTAGCACCGTCATCTATGAAGCGCACGTCAAAGGGCTGACCTACCTGCATCCGTCGATCCCCAAAGAGATGCGCGGCACCTACAAAGCGCTGGGGCATCCGACAATGGTCGCTTACCTGAAGCATTTGGGCATCACCGCGCTGGAGCTGCTTCCGGTGGCGCATTTCGCCAGCGAGCCGCGTCTTCAGCGTCTTGGGTTAAGCAACTACTGGGGCTACAACCCGCTGGCGATGTTCGCTCTCGACCCGCGCTACGCGGTGCATCCGGAGAAAGCGCGGGACGAGTTTCGCGACGCGGTGAAGGCACTCCACGCCGCGGGCATTGAGGTCATTCTGGACGTGGTGCTGAACCACAGTGCGGAAAGCGATCTTGACGGCCCGACGCTCTCACAGCGCGGAATCGATAACCGTAGCTATTATTGGATCAGGGAAGATGGCGATTACGAGAACTGGACCGGGTGCGGTAATACCCTCAACCTCAGCCATCCGGCCGTTACGCATTACGCGTACGAATGCCTGAAATACTGGGTAGAGACGTTCCACGTGGACGGTTTTCGTTTCGACCTGGCGCCGGTGATGGGGCGCACTCCAGCATTTAGCCAGCAGGCGCCGCTGTTTGAGGCGATAAAAAACTGCCCGGTGCTCTCAACGGTGAAGCTGATTGCGGAACCCTGGGACATTGGTGAAGGCGGTTATCAGGTGGGGAACTTCCCGCCGCTGTTTGCCGAGTGGAACGACCACTACCGCGATGCCATCCGCCGCTTCTGGCTGGCGCGCGATCTGTCGCTGGGCGAGTTCGCCGGACGCTTTGCCGGCTCCAGCGATCTCTTTAAGCGCGACGGAAAACGTCCGTCGGCCACCATCAACCTGGTGACGGCGCATGACGGTTTTACGCTGCGCGACTGCGTTTGTTTCAATCAGAAACACAATGAGGCCAACGGCGAAGAGAATCGCGATGGCACTAACAATAACCATAGCTTCAATCATGGTATAGAAGGGTTAGGCGGAAGTCTGGATGTGATCGAGCGGCGACGCGCCAGCGTTCATGCGCTGCTGACGACGCTTTTGCTGTCTCAGGGCACACCGATGCTGCTGGCGGGCGACGAGCACGGCCACAGCCAGCACGGCAATAACAACGCCTATTGCCAGGACAATACCTTAACCTGGCTTGACTGGGGGGAGGCGAACAGCGGGTTGACCCATTTCACCGCGGCGCTGATCCACCTTCGCCAGCAGATCCCCGCCCTTACCGCCGACAGCTGGTGGGAAGAGGGCGACGGCAACGTTAGCTGGCTGAATAAAGACGCGCAGCCGTTGAGCGCGCAAGAGTGGCAACACGGCATCACCTGCCTGCAAATCCTGCTTTCGGATAAGTGGCTGGTGACGCTGAACGCGACGGACGACGTCGCAGAGATTGTTTTACCTGACGGGGAGTGGCGAGCTGTTCCCCCCTTTGCCGGAGCGGATAATCCGGTAGTAATGGCTGTCTGGCACGGGCCTGCGCACGGAGTGTGCGTATTCCAAAGATGATAAAAAAGGAGTTAGTCATGGTTAGATTAGAGAAGAACGATCCGTTAATGTTGGCGCGCCAGCTACCATTAAAAACCGTTGCCCTGATACTTGCGGGCGGGCGTGGTACCCGTCTGAAAGATTTGACCATCAAGCGCGCCAAGCCGGCCGTTCACTTTGGTGGTAAGTTCCGCATTATCGACTTTGCGCTCTCAAACTGCCTGAACTCGGGCATTCGCCGCATTGGCGTCATTACTCAGTATCAGTCGCACACCCTGGTGCAGCATATTCAGCGCGGCTGGTCATTCTTCAGCGAAGAGATGAACGAGTTTGTCGATCTGCTCCCGGCGCAGCAGCGCGTACACGGGGAAAACTGGTACCGCGGCACGGCGGATGCGGTGACCCAAAACCTCGACATTATTCGCCGCTACAGCGCGGAATACATCGTGATCCTCGCGGGTGACCACATCTACAAGCAGGATTACTCGCACATGCTGATCGACCACGTCGAAAAAGGGGCGCGCTGCACCGTGGCGTGTCTGCCGGTGCCCGTTGCCGAGGCGACGGCGTTTGGCGTGATGCACGTGGATGCGGACGACAAGATTATCGACTTCGTTGAAAAACCGGCGAACCCGCCAACCATGCCGGGCGATGACACCAAATCGCTCGCCAGCATGGGGATCTATGTCTTTGATGCAGATTATCTTTATGAGCTGCTCGAAGAAGACGACAAAGACGAAAGCTCCAGCCACGACTTCGGTAAAGACATCATCCCGAAAATCACCAAAGCTGGCATGGCCTATGCACATCCCTTCCCATTGTCCTGCGTGCAGTCCGACCCGAATGCGGAGCCTTACTGGCGTGATGTGGGAACCCTGGAAGCGTACTGGAAAGCCAACCTCGATCTGGCGTCCGTGACGCCTGAGCTGGATATGTACGACCAGAACTGGCCGATTCGTACCCACATGGAATCCCTGCCGCCGGCGAAGTTCGTGCAGGACCGCTCCGGCAGCCACGGCATGACCCTGAACTCGCTGGTCTCCGGCGGGTGCATCATCTCCGGTTCGGTGGTGGTGCAGTCCGTGCTGTTCCCGCGCGTGCGTATAAACTCATTCTGTAATATCGATTCGGCGGTTCTGCTGCCGGATGTCTGGGTAGGGCGTTCGTGTCGTCTGCGTCGCTGCGTGATCGACCGCGCCTGCGTCATTCCAGAGGGAATGGTGATTGGTGAAAACGCGGAAGAAGATGCGCGTCGCTTCTACCGTTCTGAAGAGGGGATCGTGTTAGTCACACGGGAAATGTTGCGGAAGCTGCAGATCAAACAGGAGCGATGATGCAGGTTTTACACGTATGTTCTGAGATGTTCCCGTTGTTAAAAACGGGCGGCCTGGCGGATGTTCTTGGTGCATTACCGGCGGCGCAAATCGCCGGTGGAGTCGATACCCGCGTCCTGCTGCCCGCCTTCCCGGATATCCGGCGCGGCATACCTGATGCAAAGGTGGTGACCCGCCGTGAAACGTTTGCCGGACGCATCACCCTGCTGTTTGGGCATTACAACGGCGTAGGGATTTACCTGATCGACGCGCCGCACCTGTACGACCGTCCGGGCAGCCCGTATCACGATACCAACCTGTTCGCCTATACCGATAACGTGCTGCGCTTTGCGCTGCTCGGCTGGGTGGGGTCGGAGATGGCCGTCGGGCTGGATCCATTCTGGCGTCCGGATGTGGTCCACGCGCACGACTGGCACGCCGGGCTGACGCCAGCGTATCTGGCTGCAAAAGGGCATCCGGCAAAATCGGTGTTTACGGTGCACAACCTGGCGTATCAGGGCATGTACTATGCGCATCATATGAATGACATCGATCTGCCATGGTCGTTCTATAACATGCACGGGCTGGAGTTCAACGGGCAAATTTCGTTCCTGAAGGCCGGGCTGTACTACGCCGACCACATCACGGCGGTGAGCCCCACCTACGCGCGTGAAATTACCCAGCCGGAGTTTGGCTACGGTCTGGAAGGGCTGCTGCAGCAGCGCCATCGTGAAGGCCGCCTGTCGGGCATTCTGAACGGCGTGGATGAGCAGATCTGGAGCCCTGAAACCGATCTCCTGCTGGCCGCGCGCTATGGCCGCGACTCGGTGGAAGATAAAGCCGAGAACAAGCGCCAGCTGCAAATTGCGATGGGGCTGAAGGTCAACGACAAGGTGCCGCTGTTTGCGGTGGTCAGCCGCCTGACCAGCCAGAAAGGGCTGGATCTGGTGCTGGAGGCGCTGCCCGGTTTACTGGAGCAGGGCGGACAGCTGGCGCTGCTCGGCGCGGGCGACCCGGTGCTGCAGGAAGGTTTCCTCGCCGCCGCCGCGGAACATCCGGGGCAGGTGGGCGTGCAGATTGGCTATCACGAAGCGTTCTCGCACCGCATTATGGGCGGCGCGGACGTGATTCTGGTGCCAAGCCGTTTCGAACCCTGCGGCCTGACGCAGCTCTACGGTCTGAAATACGGCACGCTGCCGCTGGTGCGCCGCACGGGCGGGCTGGCGGATACGGTGTCGGATAGCTCTCTGGAAAACCTGGCGGACGGTATCGCCAGCGGGTTTGTCTTTGAAGACAGTAATGCCTGGTCGCTGCTTCGGGCGATTCGGCGTGCGTTCGTCTTGTGGTCCCGTCCATCCCTGTGGCGTTACGTTCAGCGTCAGGCGATGTCCATGGACTTTAGCTGGCACGTTGCGGCGCAGTCGTACCGCGACCTTTATCAACGCTTGATGTAACGAGGCGAAGTTACTGATATGAACGCTCCATTTAGCTACTCTTCCCCCACGCTCAGCGTTGAGGCGTTAAAGCATTCCATCGCCTACAAGCTGATGTTTACCATCGGGAAAGATCCGGTCATCGCCAACAAGCACGAGTGGCTGAACGCCACCCTGTTTGCGGTGCGTGACCGCATGGTCGAACGCTGGCTGCGCTCTAACCGCGCCCAGCTTTCGCAGGAGACGCGGCAGGTTTACTACCTGTCGATGGAATTTTTGATTGGCCGCACCCTCTCCAACGCGCTGCTGTCGCTCGGTATCTACGACGACGTCAAAACCGCGCTGGAAGAGATGGGGCTGGATTTAGAAGAGCTGATTGACGAAGAGAACGACCCGGGGCTGGGTAACGGCGGTCTCGGGCGTCTTGCCGCCTGCTTCCTAGACTCGCTGGCAACGCTGGCGCTGCCGGGGCGCGGCTACGGTATTCGCTACGACTACGGCATGTTCAAGCAGAACATCGTTGACGGCCGCCAGAAAGAGTCCCCGGACTACTGGCTGGAATACGGCAACCCGTGGGAATTCAAGCGCCACAACACGCGCTACAAGGTGCGCTTTGGCGGACGCATTCAGCAGGAAGGGAAAAAGTCCCGCTGGGTGGAAACCGAAGAGATCCTCGCCGTGGCCTATGATCAGATCATCCCCGGCTATGACACCGATGCGACCAATACGCTGCGCCTGTGGAACGCCCAGGCGAGTAGCGAAATCAACCTCGGTAAATTTAACCAGGGCGACTACTTTGCGGCGGTGGAAGATAAAAACCACTCCGAGAACGTCTCCCGCGTGCTGTATCCGGATGACTCAACCTACTCCGGGCGCGAGCTGCGCCTGCGTCAGGAGTATTTCCTCGTCTCCGCGACGATTCAGGACATCCTCAGCCGCCACCATCAGCTGCACAAAACCTACGCCAACCTGGCGGAGAAAACCGCGATTCACCTTAACGACACCCATCCGGTGCTCTCCATTCCCGAGCTGATGCGCCTGCTGATCGACGAGCACAAGTTCAGCTGGGACGACGCGTTTGAGGTGACGTGCCAGGTGTTCTCCTACACCAATCACACCCTGATGAGCGAAGCGCTGGAGACCTGGCCGGTGGACATGCTCGGCAAAATTCTGCCGCGCCACCTGCAAATCATCTTCGAGATCAACGACTACTTCCTCAAGACGCTGCAGGAGCAGTACCCGAACGATACCGGGCTGCTGAGCCGTGCCTCGATCATTGATGAATCCAACGGTCGTCGCGTGCGCATGGCCTGGCTGGCGGTGGTGATCAGCCACAAGGTGAACGGCGTGTCCGAGCTGCACTCGAACCTGATGGTGCAGTCCCTGTTTGCGGACTTCGCGAAGATCTTCCCGACGCGCTTCTGCAACGTCACCAACGGCGTTACGCCGCGCCGCTGGCTGGCGCTGGCCAACCAGCCGCTCTCTGACGTGCTGGATGAGAATATCGGCCGCACCTGGCGCACCGATTTGAGCCAGTTGAGCGAGCTTAAGCAGCATATTGATTTCCCGACGGTGAACAAGGCCGTGCGGGAAGCCAAGCTGCTGAACAAGAAACGTCTGGCGGTCTGGCTGGCGATGCACCTCAACGTGGTCGCAAACCCGAAAGCGCTGTTTGACGTGCAGATCAAGCGCATCCACGAGTACAAGCGTCAGCTGATGAACGTGCTGCACGTGATCACCCACTACAACCGCATTAAGGCCGATCCAACCGCAGAGTGGGTGCCGCGCGTGAAGATCTTCGCCGGTAAGGCGGCTTCCGCTTACTACATGGCGAAGCACATTATTCACCTGATCAACGACGTGGCGAAGGTGGTGAACCAGGATCCGGAGATTGGCGACAAGCTGAAGGTGGTATTCATCCCGAACTACAGCGTCAGCCTGGCGCAGCTGATCATCCCGGCGGCAGATCTCTCCGAGCAGATCTCCACGGCGGGAACGGAAGCGTCCGGCACCAGCAACATGAAGTTTGCCCTCAACGGCGCGCTGACCATCGGCACCCTGGACGGGGCGAACGTCGAGATGCTGGAGCACGTAGGGGAAGAGAATATCTTTATCTTCGGCAATACCACCGAAGAAGTGGAGGCGCTGCGCAGGAAAGGCTACTCCCCGCGTGAGTTCTATGAAGGGGATGAAGAGCTACGTCAGGTCCTGACGCAGATTGCGACCGGTGTGTTCAGCCCCGACGAGCCGGGCCGCTATCGCGATCTGGTGGATTCGCTGATTAACTTTGGCGACCACTATCAGGTGCTGGCGGATTATCGCAGCTACGTGGACTGCCAGGATAAAGTGGACGAGCTGTACCGTCAGCAGGAGAAGTGGACCAGCGCGGCGATGCACAACATCGCCAACATGGGATATTTCTCGTCTGACAGGACCATCAAGGAGTATGCCGAGAACATCTGGCATATTGATCCGGTGCGGTTGTAAAAACAAAGCCCGGTGGCGCCACCGGGCTTTTTTCATTTACGACGCCAATGATAATTCACGCTTCCCCGCATGCTGCTGCAGCCACTGCGCCACGCGAGACTGCTGCTCGGCGTTAAGCCACATCCCTTCTTTGGTACGACGCCAGATGGCATCTTCAAGGCGGCGAACCCACTCGTGCTCAACCAGGTAGCGCAGCTCGGCCTCGTACAGCTCGTGGCCGAAATGTTCACCCAGATCGGCAAGCGATTTCGCGTCGCCCAGGAACAGCTCGGTATTGCTGCCGTAGGTGCGGGCGTAGTGGCGCGCCATCCCTTCGGTAATGAACGGGAAGCGACGGCGCAGCTTCGCGGCGTAATCGTCGCGGTTTCCGCCAATATCTCCGCCGGGCAGCACTGCCTCTTTGGTCCACGCCGGGCCAATACCTTTGTAGTATGGCGCCAGTTTTTCCAGCGCGTGCTCGGCCAGTTTACGGTAGGTGGTGAGCTTACCGCCAAATACGGAGAGCAGCGGTGCCTGACCGTCTACGTCGTGGATATCAAGCGTGTAGTCGCGGGTGATGGCCTGCGGTGAGTCAGACTCGTCATCGCACAGCGGACGCACGCCGGAGTAGGTCCAGACCACGTCGTCGCGCGACAGCTGTTTCTTAAAGTGCGCGTTATACACTTTCAACAGGTAGTTCACTTCGCTCTCGTCGATCTCGACGTTCTTCGGATCGCCCTTGTACTCCACGTCGGTGGTGCCGATGATCGAGAATTCGTCCATCCACGGGATCACAAACACGATGCGTTTATCTTCGTTTTGCAGGATATAAGCCTGCTTCTGGGTATGCACGCGCGGCACCACAATGTGGCTGCCTTTGATCAGGCGGATGCCGTACGGGGAAGGCAGGTGCATGCCGTCGTCGAAGAACTGCTTCACCCACGGGCCGGTGGCGTTCACCAGGCCGCGCGCTTTCCAGCTGAACTTCTCGCCGGTATCCACGTCTTCCGCTTCCACAATCCACAGGCCGTTTTCACGACGGGCGGCGGTCGCGCGGGTCCGGGTTTTCACCTCGCCGCCTTTCTTCTCGACCATCTGTGCATTCGCCAGCACCAGACGCGCATCGTCCACCCAGCAGTCTGAATATTCGAAACCGCGCACGATTTCCGGCTTAAGGACCGATTCTGAGCCAAAACGCAAACCGTTCGAACCCGGCAGGCTGGTGCGTTTGCCCAGATGATCGTACATAAACAGGCCGATGCGGATCATCCACGCCGGACGCAGGTGCGGACGGTGCGGCAGGCGGAAGCGCATCGGGATCGCCAGATGCGGGGCCATTTTCAGCAGCACTTCGCGTTCGGCCAGCGCTTCGCTGACCAGGCGGAATTCGTAGTGTTCCAGGTAGCGCAGGCCACCGTGGATCAGCTTGGAGCTGGCGGACGACGTCGCGCAGGCGAGATCGTTAGCTTCCAGCATCAGCACGGATAAACCGCGTCCTGCGGCATCAACCGCAATACCGGCACCGTTGATGCCACCGCCTATCACAATCAGATCTTTGGTTTCCATAACACCCTCATGCACTTTCGTTAAAGCTCAAAAATGTTCGATATCGCTCATAATAGCAAAGGAACGCGCTTTTGGTAACATCAAAAAAACAATTTAGAGTGATATGGATAACATAATGGCGTTTACCCGCCGCCAGGACGTACACTACGGGGTAAAATCTTGTCGTTGACCACTGTAAAGAGAACACCATGGATCAGTTTGAATGTATTAACGTAGAAGAAGCCCACCAGAAGATGCACCAGGGAAAAGCGGTGCTGGTGGACATCCGCGACCCGCAGAGTTTTGCGATGGGCCACACGCCGGGCGCGTTTCATCTGACCAACGACACGCTGGGCGCGTTTATGCGCGATAACGACTTCGAAACGCCCGTTATGGTCATGTGCTACCACGGCAACAGCAGCAAAGGCGCGGCGCAGTATCTGATTCAGCAAGGCTATGACGCGGTTTACAGCGTCGACGGCGGCTTCGATGCCTGGCATCGTCATTTCCCGGCAGAAGTGGAATACGCGTTTGAGCGCTAATCCCGCTATACTGTCCCCTTTTGTGTGGAAATAAGCGACCGCTGCCCATGTTGATGATCACCTCTTTTACCAACCCGCGCGTCGCCCAGGCGTTTGTCGACTATATGGCGACGCAGGGCGTTATTCTGACTATTCAGCAACATACTCAGACCGACGTCTGGCTGGCCGACGAGAGCCAGGCTGCGCGGGTCAACGAGGAGCTGGCGCGTTTCCTTGAGAACCCCGGCGACCCGCGTTATCTGGCGGCCAGCTGGCAATCCGGGCAGACCGGCAGCGGACTGCATTACAGCCGCTTTCCCTTCCTTGCCACGATACGCGAGCGCGCGGGCCCGTTTACGCTGCTGCTGATGGCAGCTTGCATTATCGTCTTCATTATTATGAACGTGGTGGGCGACCAGAGCGTGATGATCGCGCTGGCGTGGCCATATGACCCGTCGCTGGATTTTGACGTCTGGCGCTACTTTACCCACGCGCTGATGCATTTCTCGGTGATGCATATCCTCTTTAACCTGCTGTGGTGGTGGTATCTCGGCGGTATCGTTGAGAAGCGGCTCGGCAGCGGCAAGCTGATTGTCATCACCGTAATCAGCGCCCTGCTGAGCGGCTATGTACAGCATAAATTCAGCGGCCCGTGGTTCGGCGGGCTGTCGGGTGTCGTCTACGCTTTGATGGGCTACGTCTGGCTTCGCGGGGAGCGCGACCCGGAAAGCGGCATCTATTTACAACGCGGATTAATAGCCTTTGCGTTAATATGGCTAATTGCCGGATGGTTTGATCTGTTTGGTATGTCTATCGCCAATGGTGCGCACGTCACCGGCCTCGCCGTCGGTCTTGCAATGGCGCTTGCCGACACGCTCCATGCGCGAAAACGAACATAATTCTCAGGGATAATTGATGAAACAAACACAACGTCATGACGCCATTATCGAACTGGTCAAAAAACAGGGATACGTCAGCACCGAAGAGCTGGTCGAGCAGTTTGCCGTCAGCCCGCAAACCATCCGTCGTGACCTGAACGATCTGGCCGATCAGAACCGTATTTTGCGCCACCACGGCGGCGCGGCGCTGCCTTCCAGCTCGGTCAACACCTCCTGGCACGACCGTAAAGCCACGCAGACGGCAGAAAAAGAGCGCATTGCGCGTAAAGTGGCGAGCCAAATCCCGAACGGTGCGACGCTGTTTATTGATATCGGCACCACGCCGGAAGCGGTCGCTCATGCGCTGCTGGATCACGAGAACCTGCGCGTGGTGACCAACAACCTGAACGTCGCCAACACGTTGATGCAGAAAGATGATTTCCGCATCATCCTCGCGGGTGGCGAACTGCGCAGCCGCGACGGCGGGATTATCGGCGAAGCGACGCTCGACTTTATCTCTCAGTTCCGCCTCGACTTCGGCATCCTGGGGATCAGCGGCATCGACAGCGAATGGCTCGCTGCTGGAGTTTGATTACCACGAGGTGCGCACCAAGCGCGCAATCATTGAAAACTCGCGCCACGTGATGCTGGTGGTGGATCACTCGAAGTTTGGCCGTAACGCGATGGTGAACATGGGCAGCATCAGCATGGTGGATGCGGTCTATACCGACGTGATGCCGCCAGCGGGCGTGATGCAGGTGATTAAGGATAATAATTTGCAGTTAGAGTTGTGTTGAAAAGCCGTTCTCCCTCTCCCTGTGGGAGAGGGCCGGGGTGAGGGCATCATGCCGCACAAAACTAAACTCCGTACCCCATCATCTTCAACAGCTGCTGCGCATGCTGTACCGCGTCCTGACGGTGCGCCACGCCCAGCTTCTGATACAGATTGCGAATGTGCGTTTTGATGGTGGTTGCCGCCACCGCCAGCTCACCGGCAATCTGCTCGTTGCTATAGCCTGAATAGATCAGCCCCAGCACCTGCCATTCGCGCTGGGTGAGCGGGCTGGTGCGAATAAGCTCCGGCACTTCCGGGTGGTTCAGCAGGCGTTCAACAAAGTTCTCGTCGAAATGCGCAAACTTGTGGCGATGATGCTGATTAATTTCGCGCAGAATGCGCTGGGCGCGATGCTGATCCAGCTCCGGCAGCGTGTTGAGCTGAATCAGCTGGCGCAGCTGCTGCGCCATCACTTCACCTTCAATCACGAAGTGGCTAATAAACCCGGTGCGGTTCGCCAGCTGCAAGGCTTCCAGCAGCACGCGCTGGGCGTCGTTTTTGCGCCCAGCCTGCCAGTAAAGTTGGTTTAACAGCAGCAGGTTGCGGTTCAGGTCGCTCATCAGACGCAGGCTGCGGGCGTTTTCGTTTAACTCTTCCAGCACAATTTCGGCAGGCTCAAAGTCGCCCAGCAGGATCTGCACGCGGGCGATGTTGCGCCACTGGCTTTGCAGGAAGTGGTTATTGGCAAATTCCGGTTTAGGCGTCTGGCGCAGCCAGTTGGCGGCGGATTTTTTGTCCCCCGTCATCTGCCAGTAAATCACCCGAACTTTGTCGGCGTTCGATACCCAGTCGCTGTGGTACTGACCGTTGCCGAGCAGGTTTTCCAGACGGTTAAGGTGATTGCGGGCGTTATCCAGATCGCCACGCGCCAGCGAGCACTGCACCAGCAGGGCCAGACACTGCAATTGCTGCTGAGGCTGGAAGCCAGAGAGCACGTTCACACCCTGACGGGCGCAGCTTTCTGCTTCATCCAGACGCGACCATGCCCACAGCAGTTGAGCGCGAATACGCAACAGGAACTCGTGCATCGGCAGCTGTTCCAGGTGCTGTTCACGAATCAGCTGGAACGCTTTTTCCTGATTTTCCCAGGCGGCCTGCAGGAACCCCTGTGCGAATAAAATCTCGCTTTGCTGAATCAGGCTCCACAGGGCGTAGTGCCACACATCATGGCGGCGCGCCATCTGCTCGGTTTGCTGCATCAGCGAAAGGGAGCGCGTCAGTTCGCCCTTGCAGTGCAGCACTTCGCCGTGCACCGAGGTAGCCACAATCCGGCTGTAGAAATTCGCCAGCGGCAGTTCATCCAGCGCGACCATCGCCAGCCGTTCCGCTTCATCCGCATCGCCGTCGTTAATCGCGACCTGCGCCCGCAGGGCGTTAAATTCGCCGTGCAGGGTGATATCCATTTCGCTTTCCATCTCCTGCTCGGCGCGCGCCAGCAGGGTATTCACTTCGCTGTAGCGGTGCTGGCTCTGCATCAGCCAGGCCTGGAGCAGCACCAGGCGCGGGTTCTCCAGCAGGCTCTCCCACGGCAGGGCTTTCAACGACTCTTCCAGCAGCGTCAGTTCGCTGTGGTTAAACAGCCCCCACGCGTGGTTAAGCAGGATATCGCGCAGCATGCTGGCGTCACCGGCGGCAAGCGCGTGGTGAATGGCCTCGCTCGGGAAGCCTTGCGCCATCCAGCTTTCGGCGGCGGCGCGGTGGATTTCCGGCAATTCCGTTGCCAGCTCCCACTGGCAGCGCTGGCGCAGGAAGCTGCCAAACAGCGGGTGATAGCTGAACCACTCGCCGGGGTCGTCCATGCGCGTCAGGAACAGGCCCTGACGTTCAATCTCTTCCAGCTGCAGCTGACCGTTCTCACAGCCTGTTACGCGCACAATCAGCGCGTCGTTCATGGACCGCAGCAGGGAGCTTTTCAGCAGGAAATTGCGGGTGGAGGGATCGACGCTGTTCAGCACCTCATCCACCAGGTAATCCGAAAGATGGCTGGCATTGATGCCGGCCAGACGGCGCGCAGACTGGTGCGTCGGGCTGTTGTTTTGCCGGGCAGAAAGGGCAATCAGCTGCAGCGCCGTGGCCCAGCCCGCGACATCATCACACAAGCGGCTGCTTTCGGAGGCCTCAATGGGCGAGGTCAGGCGGCAGTCAAAGAACTGTTTCGCTTCCTGGTGGGTAAAGGCCAGCTGCTGGCTGCCCACTTCCAGAAGCTGATCGCGCACGCGCAGGTTGGCAATACCGAGCTGCGGCAGGTTGCGTGACAGCACGACCAGGGTCAGGTTTTCCGGCTGGTGGCGCAGGAAGAAGCGCATCGACTCATGGATAACCGGGTTCGTGATCAGATGATAGTCATCAATCACAACGTACAGCGGGCGATGCCATTCGGCCAGTTCGATAAACAGCTGAGAGAAAAGGGAGGACAGACTGGCGTACTGGCGCTTTTGCACCATTGCCTCGCTGGCGACGCAGTGTCCGTTGGTTGCCTGTTGAATAGCGGCAATCAGATAGCTGGCAAAACGCTCTTGCTGGTTGTCGCCCTCGTCGAGGGAGTACCAGCCAAGATCGCTCTTACCTGCGGCCCATTGTGAAATGAGCGTTGTTTTTCCATAACCTGCAGGGCTCGTAACCAGCGCCAGTCGGAAATTATGCGCGCCGGAAAGTTTAGCCAGCAGACGCTCGCGGACCACTGTATGGTCAAGACGAACCGGGCGACTTAATTTTGACGGAATCAACATAGGTTTCACTTCACTGTGGGGAACGAGAGAATTTATTTTTTTTGCGCTTCGTAATTAATAGCTATAAGGTCGGTCAGAAAGAGAACTATTGCAAGTTATGTCTGGCTTTTGTGGCTCTGAATTTGCACTCTGTCACAAAACATTCCGGCCAGTGCTGGAACTTTTTTGAAAAGGCTTTGATGCCGCGTCAATGCTGGCTTGTATGGATGTCACTAGGCTGGGCTGAAACTGGTTTCAGAAAGGTATAATGACGTCGAATTTAATAAACTTCGGGTAAAGTTGAGTGAGATTAATAATCTCCTTAGGCAGGACCCGATTGCTGAAATATTATTCTCCGTAAGCAATCATTTCCGCGTGGATTAATTTCATCCAAAACCGCATTTCATTTCTTTGACATTCTCCCCGGTTACTTTTTTATCTTCCGGGCACACTCCAGCTATGCTCTCAGAGTGGCCTCGATCACACTTTTACGCTCATCCCCGCCACTCCTCCCTGTCTAATCCCCCACGGGAGGAGGAAGAGGTGAAATGAGCCTGGCACACTAGCGCCAACTTGTGTTTTCTTTCTAAAGGATGCCGATCCCTTATGTCACAGCCTACCTTCAACAAAGCTCAATTCCAGGCTGCCCTGACGCGTCAGTGGCAGCGTTTTGGCCTTCATGCTGCAAACGAGATGACGCCTCACCAGTGGTGGCAGGCGGTGAGCGGGGCGCTCGCAGAGCAGCTGGATGCTCAGCCCGTGGCGAAGCCCGTCAAAGGCCAGCGTCACGTTAACTATATCTCGATGGAGTTCCTGATTGGTCGCCTGACCGGCAACAACCTGCTGAACCTCGGCTGGTATCAGGAGGTGGGTGATGTGCTGAAAGAGCACGACATTAACCTGACCGACCTGCTGGAAGAAGAGATCGACCCGGCGCTGGGCAACGGCGGACTGGGGCGTCTGGCGGCCTGTTTCCTTGACTCTATGGCAACGGTCGGCCAGTCGGCGATTGGCTATGGCCTGAACTACCAGTACGGCCTGTTCCGCCAGTCGTTTGCCGACGGCCACCAGATGGAAGCGCCGGATGACTGGCATCGCAATACCTACCCGTGGTTCCGCCACAACGCGCAGCTGGACGTGCAGGTCGGCATCGGCGGGAAAGTGACGAAGCAGGGGCTCTGGGAACCGGCGTTCACTATTACCGGTGAAGCCTGGGATCTGCCGGTGCTCGGCTACCGTAACGGCGTGGCGCAGCCGCTGCGTCTGTGGCAGGCGAAGCACGCGCATCCGTTCAACCTGACCAAATTCAACGACGGCGATTTCCTGCGCGCTGAGCAGCAGGGGATCGACGCCGAGAAGCTGACGAAAGTGCTCTATCCGAACGACAACCATCTGGCGGGCAAAAAGCTGCGCCTGATGCAGCAGTACTTCCAGTGCGCCTGCTCCGTGGCGGATATTCTGCGTCGCCATCACCTGGCGGGCCGCAAGCTGGCGCAACTGCCGGACTTCGAAGTCATTCAGCTTAACGATACGCACCCGACTATTGCCATCCCGGAACTGCTGCGCGTGCTGATTGACGAGCATCAGCTGAGCTGGGACGACGCCTGGGCCATCACCAGCCGCACCTTCGCCTATACCAACCACACCCTGATGCCGGAAGCGCTGGAGTGCTGGGATGAGAAGCTGGTGAAAACGCTGCTGCCGCGCCACATGCAGATCATCAACAAGATTAACGACCAGTTCAAAACGCTGGTGGAGAAAACCTGGCCGGGCGACAAAGCCGTCTGGGCGAAGCTGGCGGTGGTGCACGACAAACAGGTGCGTATGGCGAACATGTGCGTGGTGAGCGGCTTTGCCGTTAACGGCGTGGCGGCGCTGCACTCCGATCTGGTGGTGAAAGATCTGTTCCCGGAATATCACCAGCTGTGGCCGACCAAATTCCACAACGTGACCAACGGCATTACGCCGCGTCGCTGGATCAAGCAGTGCAATCCGCTGCTGGCCGGCCTGCTGGATAAGACCCTGAAGAAAGAGTGGGCCAACGATCTGGACCAACTGATTAACCTGGAAAAATACGCCGACGATGCGAAATTCCGCGAGCAGTACCGCGCGATCAAGCTGGAGAACAAGGTTCGCCTGGCGGAGTTTGTGAAAATGCGTACCGGGATTGAGATCAACCCGAACGCGATTTTCGATATCCAGATCAAACGCCTGCACGAGTACAAGCGTCAGCACCTGAACCTGCTGCACATTCTGGCGCTGTACAAAGAGATCCGCGAGAACCCGCAGGCCGACCGCGTGCCGCGCGTGTTCCTGTTCGGTGCGAAGGCGGCGCCGGGCTACTACCTGGCGAAAAACATTATCCTCGCCATCAATAAAGTGGCGGCGGCGATCAACAGCGATCCGAAAGTGGGCGACAAGCTGAAGGTCGTGTTCCTGCCGGATTACTGCGTCTCGGCGGCTGAAATGCTGATCCCGGCGGCGGATATCTCCGAGCAGATCTCGACCGCAGGGAAAGAAGCGTCCGGTACTGGCAACATGAAGCTGGCGCTGAACGGCGCGCTGACCGTCGGCACGCTGGACGGTGCGAACGTCGAAATCGCCGAGAAGGTCGGTGAAGAGAACATCTTTATCTTCGGCCATACTGTTGAAGAAGTGAAAGCCATCAAGGCCAAAGGCTACGACCCGGTGAAATGGCGTAAAAAAGACAAAGTGCTGGATGCGGTGCTGAAGGAGCTGGAAAGCGGCAAATACAGCGATGGCGACAAGCACGCGTTTGACCAGATGCTGCACAGCATGGACAAACACGGCGGCGACCCGTACCTGGTGATGGCGGACTTCACGGCCTACGTTGAAGCGCAGAAACAGGTCGACGTGCTGTACCGCGACCAGGAGGCGTGGACCCGGGCGTGCATTCTGAACACCGCGCGCTGCGGCATGTTCAGCTCTGACCGCTCAATCCGTGATTATCAGGCCCGTATCTGGCAGGCAAAACGCTAAGGAAGCGCGATGGAGAGTAAACGTCTGGACAGTGCCGCGCAGGCGGCGGGAATTAGCCTCAGTTACATCAATGCGCACGGCAAACCGCAGTCTATTGGTGCGGACACCAAAAGACGTTTGCTGGATGCCATGCACAAAACCGACGCGAACGCGTCGGCTGCTCCGGTGCCAAACGTGAAGGTCTTTACCGCAGGCAAAAAGATGCCGCTGGCGGTGGAGGGGCGCGGCGAGTATAGCTGGCTGCTCACCACCGAAGAGGGGCATCAGCATAAAGGCCACGCCACCGGCGGCAAAACGTTAAACCTTCCGGCAAAGCTGCCGGAGGGCTATCACAGCCTGACGCTCACCCAGGACGAACAGCGTTTTCACTGCCGGGTGATCGTCGCGCCAAAACGCTGCTATGAGCCGCAGGCATTGCTCGAAGGCAAAAAACTGTGGGGCGCCTGCGTGCAGCTCTATACGCTGCGTTCCGACAGCAACTGGGGGATCGGCGATTTTGGCGATCTGAAAAAGATGCTGGCATCTGTTGGTGAGCGCGGCGGCGCGTTTATCGGCCTCAACCCGATCCACGCGCTCTATCCGGCCAACCCGGAAAGCGCGAGCCCGTACAGCCCGTCTTCCCGACGCTGGCTGAACGTGATTTACATCGACGTTAACGCGTTAGACGATTTCAAAAACAGCAAAGAGGCGCAGGCGTGGTGGAAGCTTGAGACCACCCAGCAGCTGCTGAAGCAGGCCCGCGATGCGGACTGGGTAGATTATGCCTCCGTGACCGCGCTGAAAATGGCGGCTCTGCGCCTGGCGTGGAAAGGCTTTGCGAAGCGCGACGACGAGCAGATGGCGGCCTTCCGCCAGTTCGTGATGCAGGAAGGTGAAAGCCTCTACTGGCAGGCGGCATTTGATGCGCTGCACGCGTATCAGGTGAAAGAGGACGAAATGCGCTGGGGCTGGCCGGTCTGGCCGGAAGCGTATCAGACCGTGGATACCCCTGAAGTCAAAGCCTTCTGTAAAAATCATGCCGACGAGGTGGACTTCTACCTATGGCTGCAGTGGCTGGCGTACAGCCAGTTTGCCGCCTGCTGGCAGGTGAGCCAGGGCTATAAAATGCCGATCGGCCTGTATCGCGATCTGGCCGTGGGCGTGGCGGAAGGCGGCGCGGAAACCTGGTGTGACCGTGAGCTTTACTGCCTGAAAGCATCCGTCGGCGCGCCGCCGGATATCCTCGGCCCGCTCGGTCAGAACTGGGGCCTGCCGCCGATGGATCCGCACGTGATGGCGGCGCGCGCCTACGAGCCGTTTATCGACCTGCTGCGCGCGAACATGCAGAACTGCGGGGCGCTGCGCATTGACCACGTGATGTCCGTGCTGCGCCTGTGGTGGATCCCGTACGGTGAAACGGCCGATCACGGGGCGTACGTGCAGTATCCGGTGGACGATCTGCTGTCGATCCTGGCCCTGGAGAGTAAACGTCATCAGTGCATGGTGATCGGTGAAGATCTCGGTACCGTACCGGTGGAAATTGTCAGCAAGCTCCGCGACAGCGGGGTTTATTCCTACAAAGTGCTCTATTTTGAGAACGACCATGAGAAAACCTTCCGCGCGCCGAAAGCGTACCCTGAACAGTCAATGGCAGTCGCGACGACGCATGATCTTCCTACGCTCAGAGGCTACTGGGAAAGCGGCGATCTGACCCTCGGCAAAACGCTGGGCCTCTATCCAGATGAAGAGGTTCTGCGTGGACTGTATCAGGACCGCGAGCTGGCGAAGCAGGGGCTGCTGGACGCGCTGCACAAGCATGGCTGTCTGCCGAAGCGTGCCGGACATAAGGCGTCGCTGATGGCAATGACCCCAACGCTCAACCGTGGCCTGCAGCGCTATATTGCCGACAGCAACAGCGCTTTGCTCGGCCTGCAGCCGGAAGACTGGATTGATATGGCGGAGCCGGTGAACGTGCCGGGCACCAGCTATCAGTACAAGAACTGGCGCCGCAAGCTGTCCACAACGCTTGAGACGATGTTTGCCGATGACGGGGTGAACAGGCTGATTAAAGATTTGGATAAGCGCAGAAGGGCGGTGGGTAAGAAGTCGTAATTTGCCCCTCACCCTAGCCCTCTCCCCAAAGGGGAGAGGGAACCGATCGAGCAGGAGATTCAGAGAGCCATATTCAACAGCAGACACCCTACCAGGCCGCAGACCGAAATAATGGTTTCCAGCATTGACCAGGACTTGATGGTCTCACCGATGGTCAGGTTGAAGTACTCCTTGAACAGCCAGAAGCCCGGATCGTTCACGTGAGAGAAAATCACGCTGCCGGAGCCTACCGCAATAACCATCAGCTCAGGGCTGACGCCCGTGGTGGCAATCAGCGGCGCAACGATACCGCCCGCTGTAATCGCCGCAACGGTTGCAGAACCCAGCGCGATACGCAGCACGGCAGCAATAGACCACGCCATCAGGATTGGAGAGATATTGGTTTCATGCATCATGGAAGCGATGTATTTGTCCACGCCGCTGTCGACCAGCACCTGCTTGAACGCACCGCCACCGCCGATAATCAGCAGCATCATGGCAATGATTTTGATGGACGAGGTCAGCGTGTCGTTGATCTGATCCATGGAGCGGCCACGGTTCAGGCCGAAGGTGAACATCGCAATCAATACCGCAATCAGCGTTGCCATCACCGGGTCGCCGAGGAACTCGGCAACGGCCAGGAAAGCGTGGCCTTTCGGCAGGATCATCTCCGCCACGGCGCGCATTGCCATCAGGATCACCGGTACCAGCGAGGTCCAGACGCTGACGCCAAAGCCTGGCATCTCTTCTTCAGTGAAGGTTTTGGCGCTGTACAGACCTTCCGGAATAGGCTTATCAATGCCTTTCAGGAAGCGGGCATACACCGGGCCTGCCAGAATTACGGTCGGGATCGCCAGAATCGTACCGAACAGCAGGGTTTTACCCATATCGGCGTGGAAGATGGTGGCGATGGCGGTTGGACCCGGGTGCGGCGGCAGGAAGCCGTGGGTCACGGACAGCGCAGCAGCCATTGGCACACCCACGAACAGCAGCGGGATGTTGGCCGCGGCGGCGATGGTGAACACCAGCGGCAGCATCAGCACGAAGCCCACTTCATAGAACAGCGCGAAACCGACGGTAAAACCGGTTAACACCACCGCCCACTGGATGTTCTTCTTGCCAAACTTTTCGATAAGCGTGGTGGCAATACGCTGCGCGCCCCCGCAGTCCGCCAGCATTTTACCGAGCATGGCGCCGAAGCCCATGATCAGCGCCAGGCTGCCGAGCGTGCCGCCGACACCGGCTTTGATAGAGCTGATAACTTTAACCAGCGGCATCCCCTGCATCAGACCGACTGCAAGTGCCACCAGAACCAGAGCGATAAATCCGTTCATTTTGAAGCGGATCATCAAGAGCAGTAATAACACAACACCGATAGCAACGATGACTAATGGCATGATTTACCTGGCCTTTGAATTGTTATGGGTAACGTCATTGTTTCAACGACAAATTCCGGTTGTCCCAACTGGGAACAGAGTGGTTAACGGCACTCATACTGATGCCTGTGAAACAGTTAAGTTTAGTCGGCTGTTATAAGGGTGTTGAGTGCCCACGAGAATGATACGGGTAACATATCGTGGTTGAGAATCACCCGGTGAGGCAAAATTTGAATTATGAGACGCAGGTCAACATATAGAGGGGGAAGGCAAGGGAGTCAGGCCCGGTAAGCGCAGCGCCACCGGGCAATACAGACGGGTACTGAATTAGTAGTAAGAGTGCTCGCCGCGCTGGTGCTCTGTCAGGTCGCGCACGCCTTTCAGTTCCGGGAATTCGTTCAGCAGCTGCTTCTCGATCCCTTCTTTCAGGGTCACGTCGACCATGGAGCAACCGTTACAGCCGCCGCCAAACTGCAGGATCGCCAGGCCGTCTTCCGTGATTTCCATCAGGGAAACGCGACCGCCGTGGCCGGCCAGTTGTGGGTTGATCTGGGACTGCAGCAGATACTCAACGCGCTCCATCAGTGGCGCATCGTCAGAGACTTTACGCATTTTAGCGTTTGGCGCTTTCAGGGTCAGCTGAGAACCCAGCTGGTCAGTGACAAAGTCGATTTCCGCATCTTCAAGATACGGCGCGCTCAGTTCATCGACGTAAGCGGTGAGCTGTTCAAATTTAAGGGCAGTGTCAGTTGCTTCCACAGCGTCCGGAGGACAATAAGAGACACCACATTCTGCATTCGGAGTGCCTGGATTGATCACAAACACGCGGATCTGCGTCCCTTCTTCCTGATTTGCCAGCAGTTTGGCAAAGTGCGCTTGTGCAGAATCGGAAATACGGATCATAGCTTTGGCCTAATAGTTGACTAAATTACCTGGGTATAATCATACGCCCATTGAAGAAGGGCTACAAGGTACGGCACAGACACCATACCTGAACCGACGCGGCGCCGCTTTGCAAAAGCAGTCGGGAAAGTTCAGCAACGGTACTGCCTGTGGTGACGACGTCATCCACGATGGCGATATGGAGGCCGTGGACCGGCAATTCAAGGCGAAAGGCGTTTTTCAGGTTCCTTTTGCGAAGCCGGGCGTTGAGCTGATGCTGGATGGCGGTGGCATGAACGCGGGTAAGCGCGCTGGCATCGTAGCGACAACCCAGCCACCGGGCGAGCGGTCGGCAGAGCAGGTCGCTTTGATTATAGCCGCGCCGCCAGTGCCGGCGTCGGTATAAGGGGACATTCATCACCATGTCGATTTTCGGCAAAGCGCGGGTTCGTCGCGCCTGTAAAACGGCCAGTAAAAGCAGGCGGGCAAGGGGCTGCGCCAGCGAACTCTGGCCGGAAAACTTCAGGGCGTGAATAAGCCCGCTCAGCGGCGGAACATAATCATCCACGGTCACCAGCGCGCTCCACGGCGGGGATTTTTTCAGGCAGCGGCCGCAGGGCAAATCGCGGTTCGCCGCCGGTAAACCACATTGCGGGCAGGTTGTAATATGCCTTTCCAGCGAACGCGTGCAGACGGAACAGACGCCCCACGCGCTGAGGGCAAGCGGCATTTTGCATAGCCAGCACAAGCCAGGCACTGTTAGCATGTGCAACCTCCATGTGAAAAAAGAGAACAGTAACTGATGAAGACGCTGTGGTGGCAGACCGTAGGGACAGGAAATTGCCATCTTGTGCTGCTGCACGGATGGGGCCTGAATGCGGAAGTGTGGCATTGCATAAGCGAGGAACTTGCCTCGCAATTTACGTTACATCTGGTTGATCTGCCGGGCTATGGTCGCAGCCGTGGCTTTGGCGCGATGTCGCTTGATGAAATGGCGCAGCACGTTGTAGACGCCGCGCCGCAAAATGCCATCTGGCTGGGCTGGAGTCTGGGCGGGCTGGTGGCAAGCCAGATTGCGCTCTCCTGGCCCGAGCGCGTTAGGGCGCTGGTCACCGTGGCCTCGTCGCCATGCTTTAGCGCGCAAGAGGCGTGGCCCGGCATCAAACCTGACGTTCTGGCGGGCTTCCAGCAGCAGCTGAGCGACGATTTCCAGCGGACCGTCGAGCGATTCCTCGCCTTGCAGACAATGGGTACCGAAACCGCGCGTCAGGATGCCAGAGCGTTAAAGCAGGTGGTGCTCTCCCTGCCGATGCCGGACGTTGAGGTGCTTAACGGCGGTCTGGAGATCCTGAAAACGGCCGATCTGCGCGAGCCGCTGGCCGGGCTGAGCATGCCGCACCTGCGCATCTATGGCTATCTCGACGGGCTGGTGCCGCGCAAAGTGGTCCCACTTCTGGATTCCCTCTGGCCGGACAGCGAATCACAGGTCATAGCAAAAGCCGCGCATGCGCCGTTTATCTCTCATCCGACGGAATTTTGTTCAGCGTTGGTTGCGTTAAGTCAACGTTTAGACTGATTATTTTCTATCCAGCCTGGAAAAAGTTACACACCGCAACCATACTCCAGATGTCGTTGCGGTTGTTCTGCCTACGATGATCAAAACAACAATCCTATGGAGAGTCAGGCTATGAAACTTGTTACAGGTATTGTCACTTCTCTGGTTATTGGGTCACTGTCATTTGGCGTTTTTGCGGCAAAAGAGCTGGAAAAAGATAAAGTTGCCGGGATGAATTTGACGAAAATTGGTGAGATTTCTACGTCTGACACCACCGCGCCGATGGATGCAAGAAAAGAGCTGTCGAAGAAAGCGGATGAGCTGGGCGGGACATACTTCGTCGTCACCAGCGCAGAAAAACAGACCAAAAACGTACGCGCTACTGCGGACGTCTATAAGTAATAGGATAAAACCGGGCAGCAATGCCCGGCTTTATTATCGCAGTGCCCACCACTCCCTGAGACAGGCCTTTCCTTCCGGACAGCTTTTACAACTGCCGGAGAGGCAACCCTCCGCTTCGTCCTGAATCCGCACGGCTTTACCCATGGCTTCCAGGCGCTCCAGCATGGCATCGATCATCGGCTGCGGGGTATGCAGGCTAAGGCTGAGCTGTTTTGCCTCCATGCGTCCCTGCAATGCCAGTAAGTCACGAACCTGAATCAACGATGCCATCTGTTTTTCCCCTTAGTGACAGTCGCCAGCCGGGCTGTTGCAGCAGGTGGCCGGGGTTTTACGCGTCGCCAGCAGGTTGATATCAACGCGGCTTCGCGCCCGGCGCAGCAGGCCAATCACAATCACGTTAAACAGGATGACCGCCAGGATGCTGACCAGGCTGTAGCGCGGATGCTGGCTGAAGTTAACGGTCTGGTAAAACAGCGTCGCCAGCGAGTAGGCGATATTCAGCCCCCACAGAATGGAGAAGCCCATCCAGCCGCGGCTGGACTCACGGGCAATCGCCCCCATCACCGAGATGCACGGAATATAGAGCAGAACGAAGATCAGGTAGCTGTAGGCTGCGGACGCGCTGCCAAACTTCTCGCCCATCACGCCCATGGCACCGGTCGCCATTTCGCCGTCGCCTTTGCTGGCCTCAATCGGGTTAGCCAGCACGCTCAGGCTGAAGGTGTCTTTCAGGCTCTGCCAGGTCTCCTCTACGGCACCCAGCAGTTCGTCACCGAGGTGAAACTCCGCCGGGTTAAATTCCTGCTCCTGAATGTTCTCTGCGGTGTAGAGCGTGTTCAGGGTCCCGACGACCACCTCTTTCGCCATCGCACCGGTGAACAGGCCCACGGTCGCCTGCCAGTTATCCTCCTGTACGCCAATCGGTTTGAAGACCGGCGTGATGACGCGGCTGACGGAGGCGAGGGCAGAGTCGTTGATGTTATCTGCCGCCTGACCGGTGAGGGTGAAGCTGTTCAGCGCGCTCAGGAAAATACTGACAATAACAATCACCTTACCGGCGCGCAGCACAAAGCCTTTCAGGCGCTGCCAGGTCTGGATCGCCAGGCTTTTCAGATGCGGGACGTGATAGACCGGAAGCTCCATTACAAACGGTGACGCTTCACCGCGCATGATGGTGTGCTTGAGCATTAAGCCGGTCAGGATCGCCATCACGATGCCCAGCACGTACAGCGAGAAGACCGCCAGCGCGCCCTGCTGGCCAAAGAAGGCTGCCGCGAAGACGGCAAAGATTGCCAGACGCGCACCGCAGGACATAAACGGCGCCATCATAATGGTCATCAGTCGTTCACGCGGTGCATCCAGGGTGCGCGCGCCCATTACCGACGGCACGTTACAGCCGAAGCCGACGATCAGCGGGACGAACGATTTGCCCGGCAGCCCCAGCGCCTGCATCAGGCGGTCCATCACGAAGGCGGCGCGCGCCATGTAGCCGGAATCTTCGAGGAACGAGAGGAACAGATACATCATGCCGATCTGCGGTACCAGCGGCAGAACGGTGTTGATACCGCCGCCAATCCCCTGGGCAAGAAAGATGGTCAGCCATTCCGGGAAGTGCAGGGTGTAACCTACCCACTGAATACCGTGTACGAAGACCGCGACAGAACCGGCGTCAAAAATCGGCTGCAGCGCGCCACCGATGTTAATCGCGAGCAGGAACATCACGTACATCACCAGCAGGAAGATGGGCAAACCGAGGAAGCGGTTGAGCACAATCTTATCCACCGCCGCCGTAAAGCGGCTGGGCTCTGCGGTAAGGGCGTTGCTGACCACGTCGCAAATTGATGCAATGGCTTGATAACGCGCATCGGCGATGTGCAGCGCCGGATCGTCCAGCTCGTCGCTGAGACGGGCGAGGGCCACGTCCAGTTTATCCGCCGCATGTCCGGCATAGGCGCGGCTGTAGATATCCCCTTCCAGCATCTGCAGGCCGAGCCACAGGCGCTGTTTTGCAGGCATGCTGTTGTCCATTTCCTGCGCCAGCCGTTCGGCTTCGCGCAGCAGCGGCTGGGCGTAGTGCACCAGCTCAACGTCGCGGTTTCCCGCGTGGCGGTCAATCGCCAGCTTAAGGGCGTCGATACCGCGAGCGCGGGTCGAAACCAGCGGAACCACCGGACAGCCCAGGCGCGCGGAGAGCGCATCGACGTCGATGCGCAGCTTTTGTTTTTCCGCAATGTCGAGCATGTTGAGCGCCACGATGCAGGGGATCCCCAGCTCCAGCAGCTGTAGCGTCAGGTAAAGGTTTCGCTCGAGGTTCGAAGCGTCGACCACGTTGATCAGCAGATCCGCGTCGCCGCCAAGAATGTAGTGGCAGGCAATTTGCTCATCGAGCGAAGTCTGGGATGAAATCGTGGTTAAGGAGTAGGTGCCGGGAAGGTCAACCAGGGTGACCTGATTGTCCGTTGTCGCGAACTGGCCTTCTTTACGTTCAACCGTTACGCCTGCCCAATTTCCCACGCGCTGGCGCGCGCCGGTTAACTGATTAAATAAGGTTGTCTTGCCGGAATTAGGATTGCCAATTAAGCCAATAGTTAATTTTTTCATTGTATTAGACCCACCGAAACCGCTGGCTTGTTAACGGGATAAAGATTCAACTTCAATTAATGCGAGGTCTTTTTTGCGCAGAACCAGATTTACGCGCCGGGTTTCGATATGAACAGGATCGCCCAACGGCGCCACACGCACGACCTGGAATGATGAGCCGGGCAGCATGCCAAGTGACAGCAGCTTCTGCCGATAGGCCGGGCTAATTTCGCGGGTAAAACCGGTAATTTTCCATGCACTGTCTGGAGTGAATTGCATAATGCCTGATTCCACGAGAGGTTAAATAATCTACACTGCGATGATAATGAGAATAGTTTTTATCAGCAATAATAAAAATGTGACGGGATGTTGTTAATCGTATTAATTTGCGGTCTGATTGACCTTGCTCAATATTTGCAGAATTACCCGGGAAGGAATAAAAAGCGTATTTGTTAATGGAGTGATAAATAGCGGTTTAAATATGGGTGTGCAATCGGTTTCATATATTTCGGGAGGATTTTATTCCCCTCACCCTCTCCCCTTTGGGGAGAGGGTGAGGGGGGTTACCTTAGCGTTTCTTACCCATCGCCGCCGCCAGCGCGTCCATCATCGCGCTGTTGCCCGCAGGCTGCGCGTCACGCCCGCGCGGTTTTGTGGCTTTCGTGGCCGGACGCTGTTGCTCGCGGCCTCCGCCGTTGCCGCCACGGCGCGCGCTGGTGTCGCCCGGCTGCTCATCCAGACGCATGGTCAGGGCGATACGCTTGCGCTGCAGATCCACCTCCAGCACTTTCACCTTCACGATGTCGCCCGCTTTGACCACGGTGTGCGGGTCTTCAACGAACTTGTCGGCAAGGGAAGAGATATGCACCAGACCGTCCTGGTGCACGCCGATATCCACAAACGCGCCGAAGTTGGTGACGTTGGTCACCGCGCCTTCCAGCACCATGCCCGGCAGGAGATCGTTCATGGTCTCGATGCCGTCAGCAAAGGTCGCCGTTTTGAACTCAGGACGCGGATCGCGGCCCGGTTTTTCCAGCTCTTTGATGATATCGGTGACGGTTGGTACACCAAATTTGTCGTCGGTGAAATCAACGGCTTTCAGGTTACGCAGAGCACTGCTGTCGCCCATGAGATCCTTCAGCGCCTGCTGGGTGGCGGCCAGGATGCGTTCCACCACTGGATACGCTTCCGGGTGAACGGTAGAGGCATCCAACGGGTTATCGCCGTGGTTGATGCGCAGGAAGCCCGCGCACTGCTCAAACGCTTTCGGCCCCAGACGGCTCACTTTCAGCAGCTGCTGACGGTTCTGGAACTGGCCGTTCTCATCGCGCCAGGCGACGATGTTCTGTGCCATCATGCGGGTTAAGCCCGCTACACGGGTCAGCAGAGGAACGGAAGCGGTGTTCAGGTCCACGCCGACGGCGTTTACGCAGTCTTCCACGACCGCGTCCAGCTTGCGCGCCAGCTGCGTCTGGCTCACGTCGTGCTGATACTGGCCCACGCCGATGGATTTCGGATCGATCTTCACCAGCTCCGCCAGCGGATCCTGCAGACGACGGGCGATGGAGACCGCGCCGCGCAGGGAAACGTCCAGGTCAGGGAATTCCTGCGCCGCCAGCTCAGAGGCGGAATAGACCGATGCGCCCGCTTCGCTGACGATCACTTTCTGTGCCGTCACTTTCGGGAACTGCTTCTGCACGTCGAGGTAGAAACGCTCGGTTTCGCGTGATGCGGTGCCGTTACCGATGGCAACCAGCTCCACGTTGTACTTCTCGCACAGCGCCGCCACCACGACGGCGGCTTTCGCTGCCTGGCCGGTGTGCGGATAGATGGTGTCGGTAGCGACCAGCTTGCCGGTGCCGTCAACAACGGCGACTTTTACACCGGTACGCAGACCCGGATCGAGCCCCATGGTGGCGCGCAGGCCCGCAGGAGCGGCCATCAGCAGGTCATGCAGGTTACGGGCGAAGACGTTGATCGCTTCGTCTTCCGCGCGCTCGCGCACGGTGCCCATCAGCTCGGTTTCCAGGTGCATCAGCACCTTGATGCGCCAGGTCCAGCTCACCACGCCTTTGCGCCAGCTGTCCGCCGGGGCGTTGTTCAGGCGCAGGCCGAGATGGTCGATAATAATCTGCTCGCAGTGGCTCTCTTTCGGCGGCTCGTCAAACTGCGGGTCGGCGTTCAGGGAGAGCTGGAGCACGCCTTCGTTGCGGCCGCGGAACATCGCCAGCGCGCGGTGAGACGGGGTGGTCGAAATCGGTTCGTGGTGATCGAAGTAGTCGCGGAACTTCGCGCCTTCTTCCTCTTTGCCCGCGACGACGGTAGAGACGATGTGGGCGTTCTTCCATAGATAATCACGCACTTTGGCCAGCAGGGCGGCGTCTTCCGCGAAGCGCTCCATCAGAATGTAGCGCGCGCCGTCCAGAGCGGCCTTGGTGTCAGCGACACCTTTGTCGGCGTCGACGAATTTCGCCGCTTCGGTTTCCGGGTCGTGAGATGGCTCATTCCACAGCAGCTCTGCCAGCGGCTCAAGGCCCGCCTCAATCGCAATCTGCCCGCGGGTACGGCGCTTCGGTTTGTACGGCAGATAGAGATCTTCGAGTTCGGTTTTGCTCAGGGTGCCGTTAATGGCGCTTTCCAGCTCGCTGGTCAGCTTGCCCTGTTCGCCGATGGATTTGAGGATCGCCTGACGACGTTCTTCCAGCTCGCGCAGATAGCCCAGGCGGGTCTCCAGGTTACGCAGCTGCGTGTCATCCAGACCGCCTGTGACTTCCTTACGATAACGTGCAATAAACGGCACGGTGTTCCCTTCATCAAGCAGGCGAACGGCAGCTTCTACCTGTTCGGCTCTGGCCTGAAGTTCACCCGCAATAATGCGGCAGAGCGAATCTTTCATCATGGCTTTATCATCTTGTGGGTCAAAAATCAGGGGATAGTTATACGGGCTGACACGGCAAAATGCCAGCCGGGGAGGGCGCTCTCGGACTATTTTACGTAGACGATCTCATTGACGTACCAGCTGGCTTCACCGGCTGGGGTCTGCACGACGGCTAAATCGCCCACTTCCTTTTTCAGCAGCGCGCGGGCCATCGGAGAGTCGATAGAAATGTAATCTTTACGACCAAAAATTTCATCGTAACCGACGATGCGAAAACGCAGGGTGTCACCATCGTCGTTTTCAATCTCCACCCACGCGCCGAAGAACACTTTGCCCTCCTGCTGCGGGGAGTAATCGACGATTTTTAGATTCTCAAGACACTTCGTCAGATAGCGTACCCGGCGGTCAATTTCACGCAGCCGCTTCTTGTTGTACTGATAATCAGCATTTTCGCTGCGATCGCCCAGGCTGGCCGCCCAGGTCACCTTTTTGGTTACTTCAGGACGCTCTTCGCGCCACAGGTAATCCATCTCTTTTTTGAGCTTTTCGTACCCTTCGCGGGTGATCAGGGGCGTTTTCATGGTGCTGCCTTTGCTGCCGGTTCTCTGTTTTGCGCACAATACGTACCACACAGTGTAACAGACAGGATTAATAATGATTTATGTGATGAAATGAACAGATAAGCTGCTGTTAAATATGCTTTGTAACAATTTCGACTAGAATTTATACCAGAATTAACTGGTCGAATACGTGCACTTTTTTAGAATACGCTGTTACAAAGACTATCCGAACCTTTGGGAGTACACACAATGCAAGAAAACTACAAAATTCTGGTCGTGGATGACGACATGCGCCTGCGCGCGCTGCTTGAGCGTTATCTGACCGAGCAGGGCTTCCAGGTTCGTAGCGTCGCGAACGCTGAGCAGATGGACCGTCTGCTGACCCGCGAATCTTTCCATCTGATGGTTCTCGACCTGATGCTGCCGGGTGAAGACGGGCTTTCTATCTGCCGCCGTCTGCGCAGCCAGAGCAACCCGATGCCGATCATCATGGTGACGGCGAAGGGCGAAGAAGTTGACCGTATCGTGGGCCTCGAAATCGGCGCCGACGACTACATTCCAAAACCGTTTAACCCGCGCGAGCTGCTGGCGCGTATTCGTGCCGTGCTGCGCCGTCAGGCGAATGAACTGCCGGGCGCGCCGTCCCAGGAAGAAGCCGTCATTGCCTTCGGCAAGTTCAAGCTGAACCTCGGCACGCGCGAGATGTTCCGTGAAGATGAGCCAATGCCGCTCACCAGCGGCGAGTTTGCCGTGCTGAAAGCGCTGGTCAGCCATCCGCGCGAGCCGCTTTCCCGCGACAAGCTGATGAACCTGGCGCGCGGTCGCGAATACTCCGCAATGGAACGCTCCATCGACGTGCAAATCTCCCGCCTGCGCCGCATGGTGGAAGAAGATCCGGCGCATCCTCGTTATATTCAGACCGTATGGGGTCTGGGCTACGTGTTCGTTCCGGACGGCTCTAAAGCATGAGGCGAATGCGCTTCTCGCCGCGAAGCTCGTTTGCCCGCACCCTCTTACTGATCGTCACCCTGCTGTTCGTCAGCCTGGTGACGACCTACCTGGTGGTGTTGAACTTTGCGATTCTGCCGAGCCTCCAGCAGTTTAATAAGGTCCTGGCCTACGAAGTGCGTATGCTGATGACCGATAAGCTGCAGCTGGAGGACGGCACGCAGCTGGTTGTTCCCCCGGCATTTCGCCGTGAAATCTACCGTGAACTGGGCATTTCGCTTTACTCCAATGAAGCGGCGGAAGATGCTGGCCTGCGCTGGGCGCAGCACTATGAATTCCTCAGCCAGCAGATGGCGCAGCAGCTGGGTGGCCCGACGGAAGTGCGCGTCGAGGTCAACAAAAGCTCGCCCGTCGTCTGGCTGAAAACCTGGCTGTCACCCAATATCTGGGTACGCGTTCCGCTGACTGAAATCCATCAGGGCGATTTCTCGCCGCTGTTCCGCTACACCCTTGCCATTATGCTGCTGGCGATAGGCGGCGCGTGGCTGTTTATCCGTATCCAGAACCGACCGCTGGTCGACCTGGAGCACGCGGCGCTGCAGGTCGGTAAAGGCATTATTCCTCCTCCACTGCGTGAATATGGTGCCTCTGAAGTGCGTTCAGTAACGCGCGCGTTTAATCATATGGCGGCAGGCGTTAAGCAGTTGGCGGATGACCGTACGCTGCTGATGGCCGGCGTCAGTCATGACCTGCGCACTCCGCTAACGCGTATTCGTCTGGCGACGGAGATGATGGGTGAAGAGGACGGTTATCTTGCCGAGTCTATTAACAAGGACATCGAAGAGTGTAACGCCATCATCGAGCAGTTCATCGACTACCTGCGCACCGGTCAGGAGATGCCGATGGAAATGGCCGATCTGAACGCGGTGCTGGGCGAAGTGGTGGCCGCAGAAAGTGGTTATGAGCGTGAAATTGATACTGACCTTCAGGACGGTGAAATTCAGGTTCGTATGCACCCGCTTTCCATTAAGCGTGCGGTGGCCAATATGGTGGTTAACGCGGCGCGCTACGGTAACGGCTGGATTAAGGTTAGCAGCGGGTCTGAACTCAACCGCGCCTGGTTCCAGGTGGAAGACGACGGCCCGGGCATTAAGCCCGAGCAGCGTAAGCATCTGTTCCAGCCATTTGTGCGCGGCGACAGCGCGCGCAGCACCAGCGGTACGGGCTTAGGCTTGGCGATTGTGCAGCGTATTGTGGATAACCATAACGGATTGCTGGAGATTGGTACCAGCGAGCGGGGCGGGTTGAGCATTCGCGCCTGGTTGCCGGTGCCGGTGACGCGGGGGCAGGTGAAAGAGGGATAGTGCGGTCTGATGCCCTCACCCCGGCCCTCTCCCACGGGGAGAGGGAGAAAACATTAAAAAAGGCAACTTTCGTTGCCTTTTTGCTTTTACCTACAGCTTCGGTCCCGCACTCACCAGCGCAGCACCCGCCGGGGTATCGGTGTACTTCTCGAAGTTCTCGATAAACAGCTTCGCCAGCGATTCCGCCTTCTCGCGCCACTGTTCCGGCGATCCGTAGGTATTGCGCGGGTCGAGGATACGCGTGTCCACACCCGGCAGTTCCGTCGGAATGGCCAGATCGAACATCGGCAGCGTGAAGGTTTCAGCGTTATCCAGAGAACCATCCAGAATGGCGTCGATAATGGCGCGGGTATCTTTGATGGAGATACGTTTGCCGGTACCGTTCCAGCCGGTATTCACCAGGTAGGCCTGCGCGCCGGATGCCTGCATGCGTTTCACCAGCACTTCAGCGTACTGCGTCGGGTGCAGCGACAGGAATGCCGCGCCGAAGCAGGCGGAGAAGGTTGGGGTTGGCTCCGTGACGCCACGCTCGGTACCCGCCAGCTTGGCGGTAAAGCCAGAGAGGAAGTGGTACTGCGTCTGGCTGGCGGTCAGGCGGGAAACCGGTGGCAGCACGCCGAACGCATCCGCCGTCAGGAAAATCACCTTCGTGGCATGGCCCGCTTTTGACACCGGCTTCACGATGTTGTCGATGTGGTAGATCGGGTAAGAGACGCGGGTGTTTTCGGTTTTTGACGCATCGTCGAAGTCGATAGAGCCGTCGGCACGCACGGTGACGTTTTCCAGCAGCGCGTCGCGGCGGATCGCGTGGAAGATATCCGGCTCGGCCTCTTCAGACAGGCGAATGGTCTTCGCGTAGCAACCGCCTTCGAAGTTAAACACCCCGTCATCGTCCCAGCCGTGTTCGTCATCGCCAATCAGACGGCGTTTTGGATCGGTGGAGAGCGTGGTTTTCCCGGTGCCGGAAAGACCGAAGAACACCGCTACGTCGCCTTTCTCGCCGACGTTCGCCGAGCAGTGCATAGAGGCAATACCGCGCAGCGGCAGCAGGTAGTTCATGACCGAGAACATTCCTTTCTTCATTTCGCCGCCATACCAGGTACCGCCGATCAGCTGAATACGTTCGGTCAGGTTGAAGGCAATGAAGTTTTCGGAGTTCAGACCCTGCTCTTTCCACTGTGGGTTAGTGCATTTCGCACCGTTCATCACGATGAAGTCAGGTGTGAAGTCCTGCAGCTCTTCGTCGGTCGGACGAATAAACATATTCTTAACGAAATGCGCCTGCCAGGCCACTTCGGTAATGAAACGCACGGAAAGGCGGGTGTCGGCGTTAGCGCCGCAGAAAGCGTCGACAATGAACAGACGCTTACCGGAAAGTTGATGGGTGACGAGCCCTTTCAGATGCTGCCAGGTTTCCGGGGAGAGCGGTTTGTTGTCGTTCTTCCCTTTGCCCTTGTCAGCCCACCACAGCGTATCGCGGGTAGTTTCGTCTCGGACGATATACTTATCTTTCGGCGAACGACCGGTAAAGATACCGGTATCGACGGCGATAGCACCAAGGTTCGTCAACACACCGCGCTCGTATCCTTCCAGTGCTGGATTGAGCTCTTCCTGATACAGCGTATCGTAATCGGGGTTGTAGACCACTTCCTGGACGTCGTGAATACCATAAGCCTTGAGATCTTGCGGGGTTAAACCAGTAACACGCATATCACTGCTCCTTAGCCAATATGTACTGCCTGAAATTGTAGGGTTTTTCTGGGGATGTTAACCGCGACGGGGCTCATAGATTTGTGCATCTGGATAAAACCCTTACTAACGGAAAACGCTGCGACTCCAGTCACAGTGCAGGCGGATTATCGCAGGAATCGCTTTTTGGTTGGGGAAAATGTTCCGAAAAGGTTAAGAGGTGGTGATTTTATCGGAGAGAATGTGAATGTAATCGCATACATGTAAGAAAATTACGTAAGAGTTACATAGGGAAAACGATTCAGCTTTTGGGGGATTTTTGCCCCTCACCCTAACCCTCTCCGCAAAGGGGAAAGGGCAGGGTGAGGGGTAGCGTATTAATGAACCTGCGGATCCGCCGGAGAGGCGTTATTGCGGATTTCAGCGATATCCATTGAATTGAACACGTAGTGCGTACCGCAGTAGTCACAGTGCATATCAATTTCGCCGTCTTCAGCCATGATGCTGTCGATCTCTTCATCCGGCAGAGTTTTCAGTGCGCCAGCGCAGCGCTCGCGCGAGCAGGTGCACTTAAACTCCACGGACTGCGGATCGTACACGGTCACTTCTTCTTCGTGGTACAGACGCCACAGCACGTCGGTCGCCGACAGGTTGAACAGTTCTTCCGCCTTGATGGTTTCGGTCAGCGTCGCCAGATGCTCAAAGTCATTGGTCTGCGCGTCCTGCGCTGGCAGAACCTGCAGCAGCATGCCGCCCGCAGCAGGTTGGCCGTCCACTTCACCGGTACGGATGAACAGACGCGTCGGCAGCTGTTCGGAACGCATGAAGTAATCTTCCAGGCAGGCTGCCAGGGTATCGCCTTCCAGACCGACCACGCCCTGATAGCGTTCACCTTCCTCCGGGGAGATGGTGATCACCAGGTAGCCATTGCCCACCAGCGTTTTGAGATCAGCATTTTCAGGAACGTCGCCCTGAACGCGCGCTACGCCGCGCATCTGCTGCTGGTTATTGCCGTTGATCACCGCCAGCGTCATCGGGCCGTCACCCTGCAGCTGCACGGTGATATCACCTGCAAACTTCAGCGTTGCGGTCAGCAGGCTGGTGGCAACCAGCAGTTCGCCCAACAGGGTCTTCACCGGCAGCGGGTAGTTGTGGTTTTCCAGAATCTGTTTCCAGGTTTCGGATACGGTGACCAGCTCGCCGCGCACGGCGAATTGTTCAAACAGATAGCGGTGTAATTGGTCGTGTTGGGCCATTTTCATCTCTCGTGCGGGTGAGGGTTACTCGCTCTCACCGTGTTTAAATTTCATCAGATCGCGGCGCTCTTTTTTATCCGGTCGCCGGTCCGGGTGGGGCATGGTCAGCGCATTCATTTTGCGCGCCAGCGCGGTCTTCTCGCGCTTTTCAACGCTTTCAGCCGTCTCTTCGTAAAGCAGTACGGCTTCCGATGCGGGCCGCCGTTGTTCGGTAATGGCTTTAATCACTACCGTACGTTCGTCGTTGCCCTGGCGCAGCGTTAATGTGGCGTTCAGTTCAACCAGCTTGCTCGGCTTGCTGCGCTGGCCGTTGTAATGCACTTTACCGCCGTCAACCATTTCACGGGCAAGGGCGCGCGTTTTATAAAAACGGGCTGCCCACAGCCATTTATCCAGTCTTACCCCATCTGAGGGCTTTTCTTTCATGGCGTCTCCTTCACGGTCAGTGAGGGGATCATCTGGCGGTAGTCGTTCAGTCCCGGATGGCGCAGATAGCTTTTTTCAGCCAGGCCAGAGTCAGGATTAGTGACACCCAGACAGTAGCGAATGCCAAACGTTGCCGCAGAATCCAGAATAGGCTCGCTGTCGTCAATGAACAGTGTGCGCTCCGGCTGCAGGCCGGTCTCTTCCTTCACCGCATGCCACAACCGCTGATCCTCTTTCGGATAACCAAATGTGTGGGTGGAAAGTAATAAATCAAGGTGCGACGCCAGTCCCGTATGCTCCAGCTTCACGGCCAGGTTATGTGGATGCGCGTTAGTCAGCAAAATACGGCGCTTGCCGCTTGCTTTCAGCGCGTCCAGGAAGGGAACCGTATCTTCGCGCAGCACGGCGCGTGGTCCCTGGGCAGTGGTCATGGCACAAATATCCAAACCGAGGCGCTCGCTCCAGTAGTCCAGACAGTACCAGTTTAGCGTATGTTGCACCGCGCTATATTGCGAACGAATGAATGCCTGCGCTTCTGCCGGGGAGATACCCTGCTGCTCACCATAGGTTTCCGGCACCAGCTTTTGCCAGAAATAGTTATCAAAGGCGAGATCGAGCAGCGTGCCGTCCATATCCAGCAGAACGGTGTCGACCTGCTGCCAGTCGATATCAAGATGCATAGGGGGGAACTCCAGCCAGAAGAAACGTGCGCGACAGGGTAGCACATCTTGTCGCGCAACGACGTTATCAGATCAGGCTCTCAGAGGAGGGGATCAGCTTAGGATTGAGGCAATTCTCATAATATTGCTGGATCTCCGCCAGACGCGTGCGGGAGCGCTGGTAGCGGCGCAGGGCCATAAAACCGTTCCAGAAAATGGCGATCAGCATGGCGATCATCAGCAGAGAGGTGCCAATGTAACGCCACAATCCTGCGCTGTCCGGCATCCGGTGCAGGCCGATATGGCGCGTGCCGTTGGCGTCGGTGTAGATGCTTGTGACAATCCCTTCGGCACTGAACGGCGTTTGCATCAGCATCTGCGCCAGACGCTGGAACTGGCTCCACTGCTCCTGGGCCGGGTAGTCATAAAGCGCTACCTGCGGGTAAGGCTGATCGACCAGGTCGCTGCCTTCATCGCTGGCAATCACAAAGCCGCCCGGTGCAGGACTGTTGAGCGCCTGAGCCGCCCGGGTGGTTTCGCGCATCATAAACGGCGATGTCGAGGTGGCGACCAGGTTATCAAGCGATTCCGCGCTGACCGGACGCAGCAGCACGTTGACGCCATCCAGTCGTCCCGCCTCGGCGCGTTTCACCAGCGAGTCCCAGTCTTTACTGTTCCCGAGGTTAACCAGCGCGTTCTTGAGGCGTATGCACTCATCCTGCGATGAGCATAAGTCCTGGGTTTTCAGGACAATGTCGCCAAAATCATCCAGCAGAATCATGCCTGATTTCTGGATGGCGGAACGCAGCGCGGGGCTGACGCGTGAATCATCGTCCGGTTTCGGGTGCAGCTGGCGGTTGACCGTCTGGGTCAGCGCCGTGGCTTTATTCACCACTTCGGATTCCGGCAGCGGCAGCGGCGGCGCGTCGTTCCAGATAATTTGCGAACAGTCGAACGGCGTGAACGGTGAATTCTGGCGCGTGTTCCACGCCCCCGGGGTATGGATATTACACATTCCGGTGCCTTTCAGGCGCAGCGTATCGCCCACCCGTACACCCGCTTCATCGAGCTGGTTGACGCTGGTCGCCTCGATGGTCTGCGCGCCTTTGATCCACGACAGGGTAAATTTGATGGGCATATCCAGCGGCACGAAAAGCAGCAGCATGATAAACACCAGCCCGGCGCCGGCGGCGATGACCGTGCTGCGCAGCCAGTGCTGAAGCGGGAAATTTTTCACTTCATCATGCAGAGACAGGAAGCGCCCCTGTCGCACAACGTGGCGGTCAAGATAGATATCAATATCGGTTTTCTGCCCTAAATCCTGCGCAATCCACGGTTGCCAGTGGCGCGGGTAGATCAGGTCAATAATCCCGAGTGAGATATTGTTGAGATGCTCCTGATCGTTCTCACCGAACAGGCCCCAGCGCTTTGGCGTGCCGCGCAGGCAGTGGATCTCCCGCAGCGAGGTTTTGGCCGGTGGGGCAAAGAGCCCCCACAGCCCGGCCGCAAGAAGCAACACCGCGCCACCCGCCAGCCATGGGACAAAGACGTCCGGCGTCAGCAGGCAGACAAAAAAGAGCAGGAAAGCGGCAACGATCAGGATGGCTTCACGAATACCGTCCGGACGGCTCAGGGCGTACTCTTCATGCGTCTCCTGACGAATATTCAGCAGCTCAATCTGCTCGGTCTCTTCACCACGAATAGAGGCCTGCGTTGAACTCGCGCGTTCCAGCGCAAAGCGCGGGGCTTCGTGAAGATAGTCATTCAGGGTATGGCCGTTGAGCGAGATTACCAGCGGCAGCGAATCGGTGTGAATCAGCTCAACGCTGTTTTCGTCGTTAATGTACTGCTCCCAGGACGGAGGCAGATGCACCTCAACCGAATCCAGGTAGTAGCGCCACTTGTTGGGGTCGTCAGTCGTAATGCCGTAGCGCGTGATGGAGCGCGTCACGCAGAGCACGGTGTCACTTTGCGCGTTAAGCTTAAGCGCGACAGGTGCAGTCGTGGCTCCCGTCGGCCCAGGCGTTAACTGAGAACGGTTCAGCGTTTCGAGATAGTTTTCAACTGCATCGCGCTCGTCTTGCGTGAGTTTACGCGTTGTCGCACCCGCGAAGGCATTTAAAAAGGGCAGCCGGTAACGGCGCTGTATGCGTCGCCTGTACAGCCACCCTGCAATCAATGCGCTGACCAGCATAGCAGCGAGAACAATCAAAATGGTGCTCATGCTTTCCCCATCTTACTTATCTTACAGGTGTAGTCAGTAGCACCTTTACATTGAATGAGAGTCTGTGGCTGGCTATCGGCAAGTATGGAGTCGAACTTGAGCATTCTAAAGCGCATCCCAGTGACCGGTGATGATAGCAAAGCCTGTCATGGCGCGATATCAGCAAATTCCTGGAAACATTTCAACCTCTTGACATTTGTTTTGAATTGAGGATTGATCCCTGCTGCGTTGCATAAATGTAAATAAAGAACAATTGACATTGCCGAAACCGTGCGGCATATCGCACAATAACGCCAGTTCACACTGCTAAGACCCCATCAAGATGAGCAAACCACTACAAAAACCCACCATTCTGCACGTTGAAACTGTCGCCAAATCGCGCCTGTTTAACGTCGAGAGTGTGGACCTGGAGTTCAGCAACGGTGTGCGTCGTGTTTATGAGCGTATGCGCCCCTCTTCGCGCGAAGCGGTGATGATTGTCCCTATCGTCGACGATCATCTGATTTTGATCCGCGAATACGCCGTGGGGACGGAATCTTACGAGCTTGGGTTCTCGAAAGGGCTCATCGATCCGGGTGAAACGGTCTTTGAAGCAGCAAACCGCGAGCTGAAAGAAGAGGTGGGTTTTGGCGCGAACGAACTGTCGTTCCTGAAAAAACTGAGCATGGCGCCGTCCTATTTTTCCAGCAAAATGAACATTGTGGTGGCTGAAGATCTCTATCCTGAATCGCTGGAGGGAGATGAGCCAGAGCCGCTGCCGCAGGTTCGATGGCCGCTGGCGCATCTGATGGATCTGCTTGAAGACCCTGACTTTAACGAGGCTCGCAACGTGAGCGCGCTGTTCCTGGTTCGCGAGTGGCTGAAGGGGCAAGGGCGGCTGTAGGCCATAAAAAAGCCGGGTGGCGGCTTCGCCTTACCCGGCCTGCAATTCTTTGCCCGGTTTTTACCGGGCATTTTTATGCTTAAAACAGCTCGTGCGTCTCGCCGTTATCAATAATCTCTGTACCCACCTCATGCACCGCCTGTGTGGTTGGCTGCGTACCTTCGATAAAATACTCGGCACGGCTATTACCGCCGTTAGCGAGCTGGCCGGTGCTGCGGTCAATATTGACCGTCACCACGCCCGGTGGCGGCGTCAGCGGCTGCTCCGGCACGCCTTCAAGAACGGATTTCATGTAGGCATCCCAGGCCGGCTGCGCGCTTTTGGCGCCGCCTTCGTAGCCGGAGATCTGATCTTTAATCGCGCCGGATGCCGTGGTACGGCCTAAATCACGGCGATGATCGTCGAAACCGATCCAGACTGACGTCACCACGCCCGGCCCATAGCCGGAGAACCACGCATCTTTTGAGCTGTTAGTTGTCCCGGTTTTACCGCCGATATCATGGCGCTGCAGATCGCGCCCTGCTCGCCAGCCGGTACCCTGCCAGCCGGGTTCACCGAAGATGTTGGTGTTCAGCGCGCTCTTGATCAGGAACGCCAGCGGCGTGTTGATCACATGCGGGGCATACTCCTGCGCGCCGGTTTGCGCCACCAGCGACTGGTTAGCCTGCTCCAGCTGCGGCTGCGGCAAGACGATATTTGGCTGCTCCTGAGAAACGGCAGGGTCTTCCATGTCCTTGTTTTCGAGCACCTCGGATTTCGGCGTATTGCCGTAAATGACCGGAATATCACACTCAGGGCAGGCAATTTTCGGCTTCGCTTCAAACAGCACGCCGCCCTGGTCGTTCTCGATTTTGCTGATGAAGTACGGGTCAACCAGGAAGCCGCCGTTGGCCATCACCGAGTATCCGCGGGCGACCTGAAGCGGCGTAAAAGAGGCTGAGCCCAGCGCCAGCGACTCGGTGCGAACGATGTTCTGCGCCGGGAAGCCGAAGCGCTGCAGGTACTCTGCCGCATAGTCGACGCCCATCGCGCGCATGGCACGCACCATCACCACGTTTTTCGACTGCCCCAGACCCTGGCGAAGACGAATAGGACCGGCATACTCCGCAGGAGAGTTCTTCGGCTGCCAGTCGGAACCGGCACCGGCATCCCAGCGGGAGATCGGCACGTCGTTTAGGATGCTGGCAAGCGTTAGTCCCTTATCCATCGCAGCCGTGTAGAGGAACGGCTTGATGTTGGAACCCACCTGACGCAGCGCCTGCGTGGCGCGGTTAAATTTGCTCTGGTTGAAATCGAACCCGCCGACCAGCGCCATTACCGCCCCGTTCTGTGGGTTGATGGAGACCAGAGCCGAGTTCACATCTGGTACCTGCGCCAGCCACCAGGCATCGCCTGACTTGCGCACCCAAATCTGCTGCCCGGCCTGTACCACGTCGGTCACCTTGCGCGGCGTTGGCCCCTGCAGGGTGTCCGAACGGTATGGACGCGCCCAGCGAATACCGTCCATGCGCAGGGAGACGGACGTGCCGTCCGCCAGCGTCGCAACGGCTTCCTGAGGATCGGCCTGCGTCACTACGGCTGGAAGGAGCGGACCATAGGTTGGCAGCGCTTTCAGCGTGCTGGTGATTTTTTTGCTGTCCCATGCGCTTTCGCCCACTTTCCAGAGCACGTTCGACGGTCCGCGATAGCCGTGACGCATATCGTAGTCCATCACGTTATTGCGCACCGCGTCCTGAGCCGCCTGCTGCACTTTACGGGTAACGGTGGTGTACACGCGATAGCCATCTTCATAGGCCTTGTCGCCATAACGACTCACCATCTCCTGGCGCACCATTTCGGTCAGATAAGGGGCTGAGAAGGCGATCTCAGGGGCGTGATAATTGGCGTCAATGACGTCGTTACGCGCCTGGTCGTACTCGCTCTGGCTGATATAGCCTTCGCTCAGCATACGTGACAGGACGACGTTACGACGTGAGGTAGCGCGATCGAGCGAGTAAAGCGGGTTAAACGTGGACGGCGCTTTTGGCAGACCGGCAATGGTTGCCATTTCGCTTAAGGTGAGCTGTTCAACAGGCTTACCGAAGTACACCTGCGCGGCTGCCCCCACGCCATAGGCACGGTAGCCCAGATAGATTTTATTGAGGTACAGCTCAAGGATCTCGTCCTTGTTCAGCAGTTGCTCAATACGGATCGCCAGGAACACCTCTTTGATCTTACGCGTCAGCGTCTTTTCAGGGCTGAGGAAGAAGTTACGCGCCAGCTGTTGCGTAATGGTGCTCGCCCCCTGGGAGGCGTGACCGGAGAACAACGCAATGCTTGCGGCACGGAAAATCCCGACCGGATCGACACCGTGGTGCTCGTAGAAACGGCTGTCCTCCGTGGCGATAAAAGCTTTCACCATCACGGGGGGAATTTGGTTTAAGGTCAGCGGGATACGACGCTTCTCGCCATACTGCGCCATCAGCTCGCCATCGGCGCTATAGACCTGCATTGGGATCTGGAGACGCACATCGCGGAGCGTGGCGACATCAGGTAGCTGTGGCTCAATATATTTGTACAAACCGTAAATCGAGCCTGCTCCCAGCAGAATGCAACAGACTGCAAGGATGAATAAATACTTTACGAACTTCACCGGAGATTTCCCATTTGGTTTCACTTGGGCAGTTTCTAAACAATCGCGCGGTAGTATAAAGGCAAGCCTGATTCATTGATATAGCCGTCAAGGCGACGGGCGATAAGGAGATCGTGAAGCATGGCTTTCAAAACATGGCAAACGGGCGTTCATATTCAACAGGATAAGGTCCTGATTACGGCACTGGTCCGGGAGAGAGGCGGCTGGTGCTTACGCCGCTGGTGGGCCATTTCTCTGGCCGAAGGCATCATTCGTGACGGCAAAATTTGTCAGCCAGAAGCGCTGGCCGATGCCTTACGCGACTGGCGAAAAGCGCTCCCGCACTACCACCGGGTATTTCTCTCCTTTCCTGCTGCACGGACTCTGCAAAAAACGTTGCCCCGACCGGCTCTTGCATTGCGCGACAGCGAGCAGCTCTCGTGGATGGGGGCGGCGCTTTCGCGCGAACTGGAGATGTCGACAGAGTCCCTCTGTTTCGACTACACCCAGGACACCTTCAGCAATACGTTTCACGTGACTGCTGCACAAAACAAAGAGGTTGAAACGCTTCTTGATCTGGCGAAAACGCTACGTTTGCGGCTGGCGACCATCACCCCGGATGCCAGCGCGCTGGCGAACCTGCTGCCTGCGTTAGCGCCGACGCAGTGCGTCGCCTGGCGGGATGCGCATCACTGGCTGTGGGCTATGCGCCATCAGTGGGGGCGTCGTTATACCACTGAAGCAGAAAACGTCACTGAGCTGGCGGCGCTGCTGGCCCTTAACCAGAATGACATCGCGTTCTTTGATGCCGAACGAACTCCATGGGAAACGCTGCAGCGCTGGCATGCGCCTCTTCCCGAATGCGGGGCTGACTATACCGTCGCGCTGGCGCTGGCCATGAGCGAGGTGCCTGAATGAACGTGACCAACTTCCTGCCCTGGCGTCAGCAGCGGCGCGCGCGATGCCTGCGTTTCTGGGGAACCGTGTTTTTCGGCGCATTGCTGCTCATGCTGGTGACCGTTTTTAGCGTAAGGATGAATTATCTGGTAACGCTGCGCGCGCTGCAGGCTCAACTGGCGGGTACGCAGTCCGTGCAGCGTGGTCTTGTGTCTCGCCAGCGACCCACCGCAGAGGTGCAGAACCCTGCGGGCACGCCGCAACGCCGCGCATGGCAACCGGTGCTGGAGTCACTTTCTGAGGCCATGCCTGCGCAGGTATGGCTGACAGAGCTGCGTTATCAGCCTCCTGCTCTGATGTTGATCGGCTATGCCACTACCCTGCAGGCGCTTTCTGCCTTGCGTAATGGGCTGGAGCACATAGACGGCTTTACGCCCGGTTCTGAGGGGGAACTCCGGCAGGATAGCCAGGGGCGCTGGATGTTCACTCTGCACCTGAAAAGCGAGGGGTAATGCGTGGAGACCTTGCTAGAACGCTGGTGTGAAAGTCGTCCCTGGTGTCGGCTAGTCTGCGGGGGGCTGGGTATTCTCCTGATGGGCCTGACAGCATGGGGTGTATTGCTCCGGCCAGCAGAGAGGCAGTGTGCGGATCAGCGGCAGCAGTTGAGCCAGGCGGCGAGGACTAACGCGTCGCTGTGGCCCACCGCCAGTCAGGTGCCGTTTAGCCCGCAAACCCGGACGGCACTGGAGATAAAGCCCTTTTCACCGCTCAATTTTCAGGGGGAGGGTACAAGGCTCCTTCACTGGAAGCCGTTGCAAAACGGCGGTGAACTGGCGCTGGAGGCGCAGTGGCAGGCGATCCCGCCTCTTTTTTCCCGGCTGGCGCAGCGGGATGTGCGGGTCGCTGCTTTTACGCTTGCGCCACAAAGTACGGCGTTACGCCTGAAGCTGGAGCTGGAACATGCGAAATAGCGCGAGATACCTGCTGGTTTGCTCGGCGCTGCTGTTGACCGGCATGCGCGATCCGTTTCGCCCGCCGGACGACCCCTGCGCCACAGCCGAACTGGCACAGTGGCACTACCGCGGAATGGTGGGAGGGCAGCAGCGCGTTGGTATTTTGCTGGATGGGCAACGGCGCTGGCATCGTCTGAAAGAGCACGATCGTTTCCCGGCGGGCTGGCGGATAACGGCCATCAATGAAACGGAACTGGTTGTTGATGTGGGTGACACATGCGATCCCGAAGAATGGGCGTGGCAACGAGAAGGAAAGGATAATAATGAAGTTAAGGATAGTGCTGTTGCTGCTGGCGTTCAGCCGCCCGCTGTGGGCAGTCGCGCCAAAGCCGGTCACGCTGGTGGTGGATGACGTGCCGGTGGTTCAGGTGCTACAGGCGCTGGTTGCGCAGGAGAACCGTAATCTGGTGGTATCGCCGGATGTCGGCGGCACGCTCTCGCTTAACCTGACGCGCGTTCCCTGGCGGCAGGCGTTACAGACGGTAGTCACCAGCGCCGGACTCGTTTTACGAGAGGAGGGCGGTATTTATTATGTCCATACCGCGGCCTGGCAGCGTGAACAGCGGGAACGTTTAGAGCAGGAGCGAGCGCGTCGACAACTTGATGCTCCGCTGGTCTCGCACAGCATCCCATTTTCTTATGCGGATGCCGGAGAACTGCAAAAAGCGGCTGAAAAGCTCCTGAGCCCAAAGGGGAGTTTATCTGTCGACAAACGCACCAACCGTCTGCTCATCAGGGATAACCAGGCGGTGCTGGAGGCGCTGCAGCAGTGGGCGGCTCAGATGGATATTCCCGTCGAGCAGGTCGAACTGGCGGCGCACATTGTCACCATTAATGAAAAAAGCCTGCGAGAGTTGGGGGTGAAGTGGAATCTTGCCGAGGCCACTGAGGCGGGCAAGGTTGGACAGCTCACGACGCTTGGCAGCGATCTTTCCGTGGCCAGTGCTACCACGCATGTGGGGTTTAACATCGGGCGGATTAACGGCAGGCTGCTGGATCTGGAGCTCTCTGCGCTGGAGCAAAAACAGCAGGTCGATATCATTGCCAGCCCGCGGCTGCTGGCCTCGCACATGCAACCGGCCAGCATTAAGCAGGGGAGTGAGATCCCGTATCAGGTTTCAAGCGGTGAAAGCGGGGCGACCTCGGTGGAGTTCAAAGAGGCGGTACTCGGAATGGAGGTCACGCCGGTAGTATTGCCCGGTGGGCGCGTGCGCCTGAAGCTACACATCAGTGAAAACATGCCGGGACAGGTGCTGCAGCAGGCCGATGGCGAAACGCTTGCCATCGATAAGCAGGAGATAGAAACCCAGGTGGAGGTAAAAAGTGGAGAAACGCTGGCGCTGGGGGGAATTTTCTCGCAAAAGAACAAAACCGGCAGTGACAGCGTGCCTGGGCTTGGGAGTATCCCCTGGCTGGGACAGCTTTTTCGCCATGATGGAAAAGATAATGAGCGGCGTGAGTTAGTGGTGTTTATTACGCCACGTCTGGTCGGTATTCACTAACGGGTAACGATCCCCGCAATGATTTTGCATTCAGTTTGTTGCAGATGTTTGACGTGGGGCATGAATTAGCATACAAGGAGTACCGATTTGAGTTGGACTTACGTCTTATTACCTTATGCGTCCGGCGCGGTGATTTAATCAGTTGCCAAACAAGCCGGAGTATTGAGATAATTTTTAGTCTGACTCTCGCTCTATTGCATATGAGGTTTCAGTTCATGTCCTGCTACGCCGGGTGTCTGCGAAGCGGGGATTACCATTAACGAATAGTCTTAGTAGTACCGATAAAATGGCAGAGAAACGCAATATCTTTCTGGTTGGGCCTATGGGTGCCGGCAAAAGCACTATTGGGCGTCAGTTAGCTCAACAACTCAATATGGAATTTTACGATTCTGATCAAGAGATTGAGAAACGAACCGGAGCTGATGTGGGCTGGGTTTTCGATGTAGAAGGCGAAGAAGGTTTCCGTGACCGAGAAGAAAAAGTGATCAACGAACTCACGGAAAAACAGGGCATCGTACTGGCAACAGGCGGCGGCTCTGTGAAATCTCGCGAAACCCGCAACCGTCTCTCCGCCCGTGGCGTAGTGGTCTATCTTGAGACGACCATTGAGAAACAGCTGGCACGTACGCAGCGCGATAAAAAGCGCCCGTTGCTGCAGGTTGAAACGCCACCACGCGAAGTTCTGGAAGCGTTGGCCGACGAACGCAATCCGCTGTATGAAGAGATTGCCGATGTGACCATTCGTACTGACGATCAGAGCGCTAAAGTGGTTGCAAACCAGATTATTCATATGCTGGAAAGCAACTGATTCTGGCTTTATATACACTCGCCTGCGGGTAAAAGCATTAAAGGTGGATGTCGCGTCATGGAGAGGATTACAGTTACTCTCGGGGAACGTAGTTACCCTATCACCATCGCGGCTGGTTTGTTTAACGACCCAGCTTCCTTTTTACCACTAAAAGCGGGTGATCAGGCGATGCTGGTCACCAATGAGACGCTGGCTCCGCTTTATCTCGACCGCGTGCGTCACCTGCTTGAGCAGGCAGGCGTAAAAGTCGACAGTGTGATTCTGCCCGATGGCGAGCAGTATAAAAGCCTGACGGTACTCGATACCGTCTTTACCGCATTGCTGCAAAAACCGCACGGTCGCGATACAACACTGCTTGCCCTGGGCGGCGGTGTTGTGGGCGATCTGACCGGCTTTGCGGCCGCAAGCTATCAGCGTGGCGTCCGTTTTATTCAAATCCCGACCACGTTGCTGTCTCAGGTCGACTCCTCTGTCGGTGGCAAAACGGCAGTCAACCATCCCCTCGGCAAAAACATGATTGGCGCGTTCTACCAGCCTGCGTCGGTGGTGGTGGATCTCGACTGCCTGAAAACCCTGCCGAAACGCGAGCTGGCCTCTGGCCTGGCTGAAGTGATCAAATACGGCATTATTCTGGATGGCGAGTTCTTTAACTGGCTTGAAGAGAATATGGATGCGCTGCTGCGCCTGGATGAGGCGAAACTGGCATACTGCATTCGTCGTTGTTGTGAGCTGAAAGCAGAAGTTGTCGCGGCAGACGAGCGTGAAACCGGCTTACGTGCTTTACTGAATCTTGGGCATACGTTTGGCCACGCCATTGAAGCCGAAATGGGTTACGGCAACTGGCTGCACGGTGAAGCCGTCGCGGCTGGCATGGTCATGGCAGCCCGCACCTCTGAACGTCTTGGGCAGTTTAAACCGGAAGAGACGGCACGTATCATTGCGCTACTTGAACGTGCAGGTTTGCCGGTAACCGGGCCGCAGGAGATGTCGGCGCAGGCGTATTTACCCCACATGATGCGCGATAAAAAAGTATTGGCAGGTGAGATGCGTCTTGTACTCCCGCTTGCAATAGGGAAGAGTGAAGTGCGCGGCGGAGTGTCGCACGATGTCGTTCTTGGCGCCATTGCTGATTGCCAGCAGGCGTAACAACTAGAAAGGTCAGGCCACTGTTATCGGTGGTCGTTTAGCTTCAGGCGAAATGCAAAGACGTAGGCATAAGCCTTTGAGTGGGGTGTTAAATGGATGAATTCAAACCAGAAGACGAGCTGAAACCCGATCCCAGCGATCGTCGTACTGGTCGTTCTCGTCAATCTTCAGAACGTGATAACGAGCCGCAGATCAACTTTGACGATGTTGATCTGGATGCAGACGATCGTCGCCCTTCGCGCAGCCGCAACGCGCGTGATGAGCGAGAAGAAGAGGATTATGAGTCCGAAGAAGATTCAATGGACGAACAGCCTGTAGAGCGTCGCCCGCGTAAACGTAAAAAAGCCGCTGCGCAGAAACCGGCCTCCCGTCAGTACATCATGATGGGACTTGGCGTTCTGGTGCTTGTGCTGCTGATTGTTGGCATTGGCTCCGCGCTGAAAGCACCGTCCACCAACTCAACCGAACAAACCGCCTCCGCAGAGAAGAGCATCAACCTCTCCGGTAATGATGCGACGGATCAGGCGAATGGTGCACAGCCAGCGCCGGGCACCACTTCCGCTGAGCAGACTGCCAGCAACACAACGACGCCGCAGGATGTTTCTCTGCCGCCCGTTTCATCAACGCCTGCTCAGGGCCAGGCACCTGTCACGCCCGAAGGCCAGCAGCGTGTTGAAGTTCAGGGAGACCTGAACAATGCGCTGATGCAGCCGCAAAACCAGCAGCAGGTTGATAACGTTGTGGTTAACTCTACGCTGCCAACTGAACCTGCAACCGTCGCGCCGATCCACGGTGCTACCGCGCAGCCGCAGACGGCAGCAACGGAAACTAAACCGCGCCAGACGCAAACTGCGACGCGTCCTGAACGTAAGCAGGCGGTCATTGAGCCTAAGCGTGAAACCAAGCCTCAGGCCGTGGTAAAAGCGCCTGAAGTGAAAGCCGCACCGGCACAGCCGAAACGCACTGAAACGGCTGCCGTGAGCGAGCCGGCTAAAGCGCCAGTCACGCAGACTGCGCCGAAAGCGACGGCAACCACAACGGCACCTGCTGCCACCGCTGCGCCTGCCGCAACGGCGACGGCTTCAAGTGCTGCAGCAGGTAAATCAGCTGGCAACGTCGGTTCGCTGAAATCTGCACCGTCCAGCAACTACACGCTGCAGTTGAGCAGTTCGTCTAACTATGACAACCTCAACGGCTGGGCGAAGAAATCGAATCTGAAAAACTATGTGGTTTATCAGACAACCCGTAACGGACAGCCGTGGTACGTGCTGGTGAGCGGTGTGTATGCTTCTAAAGATGAAGCGAAGCGCGCCGTGGCGACACTGCCGGCAGACGTTCAGGCGAAAAACCCGTGGGCGAAGCCGATTCATCAGGTGCAGGCCGATCTGAAGTAATGTTTAAAGCGCAGGATGCTGTCGGAGCTTTCTCCACAGCCGGAGAAGGTGTAATCAGTTAGTCAGCATGAAAAAAAATCGCGCTTTTCTGAAATGGGCAGGGGGGAAATACCCCCTGCTCGATGATATTAAAAAGCACCTGCCAAAAGGCGAGTGTCTTATCGAGCCCTTCGTGGGTGCGGGATCGGTGTTCCTGAACACCGATTTTTCTCGTTATATCCTGGCGGATATCAACAGCGACCTTATCAGCCTCTATAACATCGTTAAGCTGCGTACCGATGAGTATGTGGAAGAGGCGCGCAAGCTGTTTACGCCAGAGAACAACAGCCCTGACGTTTACTATCAGTTCCGCACGGAATTTAATCAGAGCCAGGATCCGTTCCGCCGCGCGCTGCTGTTCCTTTACCTCAACCGTCATGGTTACAACGGCCTGTGCCGGTATAATCTGCGCGGCGAATTTAACGTGCCGTTTGGTCGTTATAAGCGCCCGTACTTCCCGCAGGACGAGCTGTATCATTTTGCGAAGAAAGCGCAGAATGCAGAGTTCCACTGCCTCTCCTATGAAGAGTGCATGGAACTGGCAGGCGTAAACTCGGTGGTTTACTGCGATCCGCCTTATGCGCCGCTGTCTGCGACGGCGAACTTCACCGCCTACCACACCAATAGCTTCAGCCCGGCCGAACAGGCCCGCCTGGCGGAGATGGCGGAAAAACTGGTCAGCAAAAGAATTCCGGTGTTAATTTCAAATCACGATACCCCTGATACGCGCGAATGGTACAAAGCCGCGAAGCATTTTCAGGTTAAGGTGCGGCGTAGCATTAGCAGCAACGGCGGCACACGTAAAAAGGTGGACGAACTCCTGGCTCTTTATCGCCCCTGAGCCGTTTTGCCCGCCGGTAAACACATTTCAAGGAGATGCGGATGAAACAGTTTTTGATTGCCCCCTCAATTCTGTCGGCCGATTTTGCCCGCCTGGGTGAAGACACGGCGGAAGCTCTCGCAGCTGGCGCAGATGTCGTCCATTTCGACGTTATGGATAACCACTACGTTCCCAATCTGACCATCGGTCCGATGGTGCTCAAGGCCCTGCGTAACTACGGCATTACCGCACCGATCGACGTTCACCTGATGGTGAAGCCTGTCGACCGCATCGTGCCTGACTTCGCCGCAGCGGGCGCCAGCATTATCACTTTCCATCCGGAAGCCTCTGAGCACGTTGACCGCACGCTGCAGCTGATCAAAGAGAACGGCTGTAAGGCGGGGCTGGTGTTTAACCCGGCAACACCGTTGAGCTATCTCGATTACGTGATGGACAAGCTGGACGTGATTTTGCTGATGTCCGTCAACCCGGGCTTTGGCGGCCAGTCGTTCATCCCTCACACGCTGGATAAGCTGCGCGAAGTGCGCCGGCGCATTGACGAGTCTGGCTATGATATTCGTCTTGAAGTGGACGGCGGTGTGAAAGTGAATAATATTGGCGAAATTGCGGCAGCGGGCGCGGATATGTTCGTTGCAGGTTCGGCAATTTTCGACCAACCGGATTACAAAAAAGTCATTGATGAAATGCGCCGCGAGCTGGCGAAGGTAAGTCATGGATAAATTGCAGGCAATTCGGGGTGTGGCATTCGACCTCGACGGCACGCTGGTGGACAGCGCGCCGGGCTTAACGAGCGCCGTCGATCAGGCGCTGTATGCACTGGAACTGCCCGTTGCGGGCGAAGATCGTGTGATTACGTGGATTGGCAACGGTGCCGATGTCCTGATGGAGCGCGCGTTGACGTGGGCTCGTCAGGAACGCGCGTCGCAGCGTTCCGCGCAGGGGAAACCAAGCGTCGATCACGCCGATATCCCGCAGGATGAGCAGCTGCGTATTCTGCGCAAGCTGTTCGATCGCTTCTACGAAGAGACCGTCGAGGAGGGGAGCTTCCTTTTCCCGGACGTCCAGGAAACCTTGAGCGCGCTGCACGCGAAAGGCATCCCGCTGGGGCTGGTGACCAACAAGCCGACGCCGTTTGTTGCGCCGCTGCTGGAGGCGCTCAATATCGCGAAATATTTCTCCGTGATTGTAGGCGGGGATGACGTGCAGAACAAAAAGCCGCATCCGGAGCCGCTGTTGCTGGTGGCAGGAAAATTATCCTTAACGCCTGCGGAGCTGCTCTTTGTCGGGGATTCGCGTAATGATATTCTGGCTGCCCGAGCGGCGGGGTGTCCTTCCGTCGGTTTAACCTATGGCTACAACTACGGTGAGGCCATTACGCTGAGTGAGCCGGATGTTGTGTTCGACCACTTCAAAGATTTGTTGCCCGCACTCGGGCTTTCGCACAGTGAACATCAGGAATTGAATAATGACTAAGCCCATCGTTTTTAGTGGCGCACAGCCTTCAGGTGAATTGACCATTGGTAACTACATGGGTGCGTTGCGTCAGTGGGTCAGCATGCAGGATGACTACCATTGCATTTACTGCATCGTAGATTTGCATGCTATCACCGCGCGTCAGGATCCTGAGAAGCTGCGCAAAGCCACCCTGGACACCCTGGCCCTCTATCTGGCCTGCGGTATCGATCCTGAAAAGAGCACCATTTTCGTTCAGTCTCACGTGCCGGAGCATGCGCAGCTGGGCTGGGCGCTGAACTGCTATACCTATTTCGGCGAGCTGAGCCGCATGACCCAGTTCAAGGATAAGTCTGCCCGCTACTCTGAAAACATCAACGCTGGCCTGTTCGACTATCCGGTGCTGATGGCGGCCGACATCCTGCTGTACCAGACCAACCAGGTGCCGGTGGGTGAAGACCAGAAGCAGCACCTGGAGCTGAGCCGTGATATCGCCCAGCGCTTTAACGCGCTTTACGGCGACGTATTCAAAGTGCCAGAGCCGTTTATTCCGAAATCCGGCGCGCGAGTGATGTCGCTGCTGGAGCCAACCAAGAAGATGTCCAAGTCTGACGATAACCGCAACAACGTTATCGGCCTATTGGAAGATCCGAAATCGGTGGTGAAAAAGCTCAAGCGCGCGGTCACCGACTCCGACGAGCCGCCTGTGGTGCGCTACGACGTGCAGAACAAAGCGGGCGTCTCCAACCTGCTGGACATTCTCTCCGGCGTGACCGGCCAGAGCATTCCCGAGCTGGAAAAACACTTCGAAGGCAAGATGTACGGCCACCTGAAGGGTGAAGTGGCAGAGGCCGTTTCCGGCATGCTGACCGAGCTGCAGGAGCGCTATCATCGTTACCGTAACGACGAAGCTTTCCTGCAAAAAGTGATGAAAGAGGGCGCAGAAAAAGCCAGCGCGCGCGCGTCCGAAACCCTGAAAGCGGTGTACGAGGCGATTGGGTTTGTGGCGAAACCTTAAGCCGCTACCCGACAAATACGGACTCAATAAAAAAACCGGGGAATCCCCGGTTTTTTTACGCCTGAAAAACGCTTACTGCTGTGCCGCCGGGCCGCAACCGCCGATGATCTTCGAAATGGAGATCGCCGGATGCAGCAGGTAATCGTAGCTGCAGTTATTTTTAGTATTTTGAACGTGACCGGTGCAGGCGGTCAGAGTCGATAACAGGCCAACCAGAACGGCGGCTTTTGCCAGCTTGAACATACGCATTCCTTGTCAAAAAATCTTAAATTGGATGTAACACGAGGGAATAAATGGAAAAGTTCCACTATGCGAGCGGTATGTTATCGACTGAGGTATGAAGGGAGTAGTCCGCTTAAGGACTACTCGAAGGGGGGAGAATATGCGTTAGTGATTCGAGAACCAGTTCAGCTTATCGCGCAGTTCAACCACGCGACCCACCACAATCAGTGCCGGGCTTTCGACCTGCTGCGCCAGCTCACCGAGCTGCGTCAGCGCGCCATTCACCACGCGCTGCTTGATTGACGTCCCGTTTTCCACCAGCGCAACGGGCATATCAGCCTCCATGCCGTGCTCCAGCAGTTTCGCCTGGATAGTGGCGGCCTGGTTCAGCCCCATGTAGAACACCAGCGTCTGCTTTTCAGCGGCCAGGTTATGCCAGTCCAGCTCGCTGCCGGTTTTCAGGTGGCCCGTGACCAGACGCACGCTCTGGGCGTAGTCTCGATGGGTCAACGGAATGCCTGAGTAGGCTGAACAGCCGGACGCCGCCGTTATGCCCGGCACCACGGAGAACGGAATGCCTGCATTGCACAGGGTTTCCAGCTCCTCGCCGCCGCGGCCAAAGATAAACGGATCGCCGCCCTTAAGGCGCACCACGCGTTTTCCCTTTTGCGCTTCACGCAGCAGGATCTGATTAATCTCCTCCTGCGGCACGCAGTGGTAGCCTGCCCGTTTACCGACGAAGACGCGGTCGGCGTCGCGGCGCACCAGGTTCATGATGTCATCGGAGACCAGGCGGTCATACACCACGATATCCGCCTGCTGGATCTGCTGGAGCCCTTTCAGGGTCAGTAAACCCGCATCTCCCGGACCAGCCCCGACCAGCACCACTTCACCACGGTGATCCAGCGGCTCGCTCAGCAGCTGCTCGGTCGTCTCTTCAATCGCTTTCGCGTCCTGATTCGCCAGCGACTGCGCCAGCCTGTCGTTAACGAAAAATTTCTCCCAGAAGCGACGACGCTCACCCACGGTTGAGAAGGTTTGCTTCACGCGGGAGCGAAGCTGCCCGGCGTAGTGGGCTATCTGGCCGAGATGCTGCGGCAAAATAGCTTCCAGTTTTTCCCGCAGCAGGCGGGCAAGTACGGGCGAGCGGCCGCCGGAAGACACCGCGATCATCAGCGGTGAACGGTCGATAATCGACGGCATGATAAAGCTGGCCTCTTTCGGCGCATCCACCACGTTGCAGAAGATCCGGCGCGCTTCGCAGGCGTCGCTGACGCGCTGGTTCACTTCATCGTCATCCGTCGCGGCAATCGTCAGCCAGCAGGTATCCAGCAGGGACTCATCAAACTCCCCCTGCACCAGCGTGAGCATCCCTTCCTGAGCCCAGACGTCAAACTGCGGAGCGAAGGTGAGGGCATTGACGGTCAGTCGGGCTCCAGCATCCAGCAACAGGCGCGCTTTGCGTTCAGCCACATCGCCGCCGCCCACAAGCAGGCAGTCGCGATGGCGTAATTGACAGAAAATCGGCAGGTGGTCCACGACGTTACCTCACAGCATTCAAGGAGGGGGTAAGAATTGACGTCAGGATAACAGCAGGAATCGTACAGAACATACGGTTTTTCCTGCCGTTACCCATAAGGGGTCATAAGCCTTTCCTATTGGAAAGGCGGAGGGTTACGCTTTGAGCTGCACCTTGCCGTCCTTCACGCGGGCGTCGTAGTGCTTCACCGAGAAGCTTTCATCTTCCATGCAGTGCCCGTCGGTTAAGCGGAAACGCTGCTTTTTCAGCGGGCTGGCGACCCACAGCTCACCTTGATGTTCAGCAATCAGACCGCGGGAGAGCACGCTGGCCTCAAAGAACGGATCGATATTGCTGATGGCAAAGACCTGTTCATCGTGGCGAGGGCGGAAAATAGCTACCTGCTCGTTACCCAGCAAAGCACAGACGCCGGTTGCTGGCAGAATGTCGTTAATGTTGCAGATGTTTACCCACTGGCTCATGCGTTTTCCTCCACCAGCATCACCGGAATGCGTTCATACGGGGTTGCAGGACGATGCTGTTCGCGCTCCGGCACCACTTGCACGTTCGGGTCGCGCTGGGTGCTGTTGATAAAGTGTTTGAAGCGCGTCTGCGCCGCCGGGGTGTTGACGGTTTCGGTCCACTCGCAGATCACCGCCTCGCGCAGGCGAGCCATCTCGGATTCCAGCTGTTCGTTCAGACCCAGCTTGTCATCAATGATGACCGACTTCAGGTAGTCGATACCGCCTTCCAGGTTATCGAGCCAGGAAGCGGTACGGGTCAGCTTATCGGCGGTACGGATGTAGAACATCATGAAGCGGTCGAGATACTGGATCAGCGTGTCGCGATCGAGATCCGCCGCCAGCAGGTCCGCGTGGCGTGGTTTCATCCCGCCATTGCCGCACACGTACAGGTTCCAGCCTTTCTCGGTGGCGATGATCCCTACGTCTTTACCCTGCGCTTCCGCACATTCACGGGTACAGCCGGAGACGCCGAACTTCATTTTGTGCGGGGTACGGATGCCTTTGTAGCGGTTTTCCAGCTCGACGCCGAATCCCACGCTGTCGCCCACGCCGTAGCGGCACCAGGTGCTGCCCACGCAGGTTTTCGCCATACGCAGCGCTTTGGCATACGCGTGACCGGTTTCGAAGCCCGCTTCAATCAACTGACGCCAGATTTCCGGCAGGTCATCCTTCTGCGCGCCAAACAGGCCGATACGCTGGGAACCGGTGATTTTGGTGTACAGATTAAATTCACGGGCGATACGGCCCACGGCGACCAGCCCTTCCGGGGTGATTTCGCCACCGGCGGAACGCGGAATGACGGAGTAAGTACCGTCTTTCTGGATGTTCGCCAGGAAGTTATCGTTGGTGTCCTGCAGCGGCGTGTGTTCTGGTTTGAGCACGTACTCATTCCAGCAGGACGCCAGCAGGGAGCCGACGGTCGGTTTACACACTTCACAGCCGTAACCCTGGCCGTGTTTCTCCAGCAGTTCGTCGAAGGACTTGATGCCTTCCACGCGGATCAGGTGGTACAGCTCCTGGCGAGAGTAGGCGAAGTGCTCGCACAGGTTGTTGTTCACTTCGATGCCCTGTTTCGCCAGTTCAGCGTTCAGCACCTGAGTCACCAGTGGAATACAGCCGCCGCAGCCGGTACCGGCTTTGGTTTCGGCCTTCAGCGCCGCAACGGTGTGGCAGCCTTTGTTGATGGCGGAGATCAGCATGCCTTTGGTGACGTCGAAGCAGGAGCAAATCTGCGCGCTGTCCGGCAGTTTATCCACGCCGATAGATGGTTTACCGCTGGAGGCGTGCGCCGGCAGGATCAGCGCGTCCGGGTTTTCCGGCAGCTCAATGGCGTTCAGCACCAGCTGGAGCAGGTTACCGAAGTCGCTGGTATCGCCCACCAGCACCGCACCGAGCAGGGTTTTGTTGTCCTGGCTGACGATAAGGCGTTTGTAGACCTCTTTGCTTTCGTCCAGATAGACATAGCTGCGGGAGTTCGGGGTGCGGCCATGCGCATCGCCGATACCGCCTACGTCCACGCCCAGCAGCTTCAGCTTGGCGCTCATGTCTGCGCCGGTGAAGGCGTTTTCGCTGCCGAGGATATGGTCCACGGCGACCTGCGCCATTTTGTATCCTGGCGCCACCAGACCGTATACCCGGTTATTCCAGCTGGCGCACTCGCCGATGGCGTAGATATCCGGATCGGAGGTCTGGCAGGTATCGTTAATCATGATCCCGCCGCGCTGGGCTACGGCCAGGCCGCACTGCGTGGCGAGCTTGTCGCGCGGACGAATACCGGTGGAGAAGACGATGAAGTCCACTTCCAGCTCGCTACCGTCGGCAAAGCGCATGGTTTTACGCGCCTCTGTGCCTTCCTGCACGATCTCTTTGGTGTTCTTGCTGGTGTGAACCTTCACACCCATGCTTTCGATTTTACGACGCAGCTGGTCGCCGCCCATGTGGTCCAGCTGTTCCGCCATCAGCATCGGGGCAAATTCGATAACGTGGGTTTCAACGCCGAGGTTTTTCAGCGCGCCTGCCGCTTCCAGGCCCAGCAGGCCACCGCCAACAACCGCACCGCGTTTGCTTCGACGAGCGCAGGATTCAATGGCGTTGAGGTCTTCAATGGTACGGTAAACGAAGCAATCCTGGGTTTCCGACCCTTTAATCGGCGGGATCCACGGATACGAGCCAGTCGCCATGATCAGCTTATCGTAAAAAACCGTACGCCCGGCGCTGGAGTGGATCACTTTCTCCTGACGGTTGATGGTGATAGCGCGTTCGCCCACCAGCACTTTTACGCCATGCTTCTCGTAGAACCCTTCGCGCACCAGAGAGAGCTCTTCGGCGGTATGGTGAGAGAAGTAGGAAGACAAGTGCACACGGTCGTACGCCTTGCGGGGTTCTTCACAGAACACGGTAATATCGAACTGGTCAGCATCGGCTTTATCGAGAAGATCCTCAATAAAGCGGTGGCCGACCATGCCGTTACCGATGATAGCGAGTCTGACTTTGCTCATTTTTGCCTCGATTTCTTTTCTATTACTGCCTACCTTAACGATTCAGCAGGGGCACTTATTGATGCAAATCAAATACGCCTTCACCTACTCCTTAGTGGGTATATCTATGATTTGTCAGGTTTTTTATAAGTAACGGATATTGTTTGATTTTTGTGCTTGCTTGTTTTTCGCACAAATTTGACGGGGTTTTTTACGAATCGGCAGTCAGAGCGGGTAAGCAGAGTAAAACCCCTTTGCAGAACGCAAAGGGGTTTTGACGATTAGTGGGTAGCCGTTGCCGTATTGTGCTGACGGTGACGGGTCACGAAGCCCAGAATGAAACACATGATAAACACCACGGCATACAGACCGTTAGCGGTGTGCAGCGCGGCCAGCGGGCCGCTGTGCGCCACAATCGGGCCCGTGACCACGAAGGTCAGCATGGTGCCGATGGTGCCGCAGGTCAGCACGAAGTTCACCAGCTTTGGTGAAGCTACTTTGGTCTGCAGGGAGCCCAGGGTGATGATTGAGGTGTAAATCGCGCTGGAGAAGAAGCCCAGGGTCAGGATGAACCATGGCATATGCTCCGGGGCACCGTTGATGAACAGATACATCAGCACGGTCGCCAGACCCGCCAGGACGGTCAGAATACGTTGCAGGTCGAAGAAGCGCAGGATGAAGCTAAAGGCCCACATGCCGAACATGTAAGACATCCAGAAATCGCTCACCAGTTTGCCCGCGTCGTTCAGGCTCATGCCCAGACCTTTGGCGTATTCAGGTACCCACGAGATAAAGCCCAACTGACCGAGGATGTAGCACAGGGCGGCAATGGAGAGGAACAGCACGCCGATACCCCATTTTTCCTTCGCCACCGGCTCTGAGGTGGTCTGCGCTTTTTTGCCCAGCACCGGGAAGTCACAGCCGAAGGTAAGAATGAAGATCGCGACATAGACCAGACCGATACAGGCGTATACCCAGTACCATTCAATGCTGCGCGCGAGCAGATACGCGGCGACCATCGGGAAAATCATCCCGGCCATGCTGAAGAAGGAGTCGGTAAACAGCAGGCGCGCGCCGCGCTGGCGGCCTTCATACATGTGCGTAATAAGGAACGTACCGATCGACATCGTGATCCCGCTGACAAGGCCCAGCACGAACATGGCGGCGGAGAACAGGGCGATGCTGTGGCTCAACATCAGGCCCGCCACGGCGGCAACCATCAGCACGAAGCCGAAGCGCAGCTGGGTTTTCAGCGGGACGATTTCCATCAGCCAGGCATTCAGGAAAATTGAGATCAGGATCCCCGCGTTGAGGAAGGTGAAGGTGTTACTCATGCTGGAAACGGGCAGCTGGAAGTAGTCTGCGATATTTCCCATCACCATCCCGGTGACGATCACCAACGCGCCGGTCAGGGCGTAGGAGAAGAAGCTTATCCATGTGAGCTTGATGCGATTGCTGTTAGTCATGTCTGGCCTGTTCAGAAAAAGAAAAGCGCCGGAAGGGCGCTGAGAGCGGGCAGATTTTAGTCGCTAAAGTGATCTATTCCTATCTTTTAAGGGAAATGAATATGCCATTGCAGGTTTTAGTGTGATCTAAGTCACACTAAATGGCGGTATAACCAATCGTTTGCGCAGTAATAATTGTTTCAATTTCGTAAAATTAGGTAAAAGGCTGGTCTCGGTTCATACTGCTCTTTAGAATCAAGCCATTCGCTTTTTATACTGCGCTTTGTTAAGGAATTCTCATGCTCAAATCAACACTGGCGGCTGTCGCAGCTGTGTTTGCTCTTTCTGCCGTTTCCCCTGCTGCGCTGGCAGCCAAAGGGGACCCTCACGTTCTGCTGACCACCTCTGCCGGGAACATTGAGCTGGAACTAAATAGCCAGAAAGCTCCGGTTTCTGTGAAAAACTTCCTCGACTATGTGAACAGTGGTTTCTATAACAACACCACCTTCCACCGCGTGATCCCTGGCTTCATGATTCAGGGCGGCGGCTTCAACGAGCAGATGCAGCAGAAACAGCCTAACCCACCCATCAAAAACGAAGCGGACAACGGCCTGCTGAACAAGCGCGGCACCATCTCCATGGCGCGCACGGCGGATAAAGACAGCGCCACCAGCCAGTTCTTCCTCAACGTGGCGGATAACGCTTTCCTCGACCACGGCCAGCGCGACTTCGGCTATGCGGTCTTCGGTAAAATTGTGAAAGGGATGGACGTGGCGGACAAAATCTCTCAGGTTCAGACACACGATGTCGGTCCATACCAGAATGTGCCGTCTAAGCCAGTGGTGATTCTCTCCGCGAAAGTGCTGCCGTAATCGTTCTCCCACACGGGCATATCCTGCCCGTGTCTTTCAGCCCTCCCTGCGAAAGCGCGTTTTGCTGCTTATACTTGTGGCAAACGGACTATTCAGGGAGGCGTTAAGTGAAAAAACTCACCGATAAGCAAAAATCCCGTCTCTGGGAGCAACAGCGTAACGTCAATTTTCAGGCCAGTTGTCTCCTTGAAAAAGGTAATGGTCCTTCAGAGCCCGGCATTGAGACGCTGGAGCTTGGGCCTTCAGCGCCCGGGCTACCGCATCTGTGCCTCATTCATCGCCATCTGTATCACAGAGAGATGAAGCAGGCAGGCGAATTCCGTACCGACGATATTTTTAAGGGTGACATTCCCTTCTGCCATTTTGAGTACATCGAGACGATGGGTAACGAACTGATGGCGGCGCTGGAAAGTGATAAGTATCTTGTGGGTCTTGAAAAAGCGGCGTTTGTTGAAAAAGTGAGCCATTACTACTGTGAAATCAATATGCTGCATCCCTTTATGCGCGGTAATGGCATTGCTCAGCGCGTCTTCTTTGAGCAGCTGGCCATCCACGCGAATTACGCGCTGGACTGGCGGGATATTGATCCCGAGCAGTGGGTGGCGGCGAACCGAAGCGGTGCCACGGGCGATTTGACCGCGCTGAGCGCTATCTTTGCCAAAGTAGTGAGCGAAGCGCGGGAATCTGAGTAGAATAGGGCGGCATTTTTTTCGGGAGCCGCCATGATTCTGCTGATTGATAACTACGATTCCTTCACCTGGAACCTTTACCAGTATTTTTGTGAACTGGGTGCAGAGGTGGTTGTCCGCCGCAACGACGAACTCAGCCTGTCTGATATTGAGACGCTGGCTCCGCAGAAAATCGTCATTTCGCCGGGGCCGTGTACGCCATCGGAATCGGGCATTTCTCTGGAGGTTATTCACCACTATGCCGGCAGGCTGCCGATCCTGGGCGTCTGTCTCGGTCATCAGGCGATTGCCCAGGCATTTGGGGCTACCATCGTGCGTGCCGCGAAAGTGATGCACGGCAAAACCTCGCCGGTCACCCACACCGGCACGGGCGTATTCACAGGGCTCAATAACCTGTTAACCGTGACGCGCTACCATTCGCTGGTGATTGACCCACCGACGCTGCCCGACTGCTTTGACGTGACCGCCTGGAGCGATACGCAGGAGATCATGGGGATTCGCCACCGCGAGTGGGATCTCGAAGGCGTCCAGTTCCACCCTGAAAGTATCCTCAGCGAGCAGGGGCACGCACTGCTGGCAAATTTCCTCAATCGCTGAATATCTGTTGCCTTGCTGTGAGTTTTTATGCATATTTTGTGATTATATTTTCACAATGAATGTGACATAAAATGGATGGGCATGACATGGCAACTGAACAACCAGCAATTACCCGCGCGACATTCGATGAAGTGATTCTGCCGATTTATGCACCGGCTGAGTTTATCCCGGTGAAGGGGAAAGGCAGCCGCGTCTGGGATCAGCAGGGCAAGGAGTATGTGGATTTCGCGGGCGGTATTGCGGTCACGGCGCTGGGCCACTGCCATCCTGCGCTGGTGGACGCGCTGAAAACCCAGGGTGAAACCCTGTGGCACACCAGCAACGTGTTCACCAACGAACCTGCGCTGCGCCTGGGCCGCAAGATCATTGATGCCACGTTTGCCGAGCGCGTGCTGTTTATGAACTCCGGCACCGAAGCCAACGAAACCGCCTTTAAGCTGGCGCGCTACTACGCAACTACGCGCCACAGCCCGTACAAAACTAAAATCATCGCCTTCCATAACGCCTTCCACGGGCGCTCCTTCTTTACCGTCTCCGTTGGCGGCCAGCCGAAGTATTCCGACGGCTTCGGTCCGAAACCAGCCGACATTATCCACGTGCCGTTTAACGATCTGCACGCGGTGAAAGCGGTGATGGACGACCACACCTGCGCGGTGGTGGTGGAGCCGATTCAGGGCGAAGGCGGCGTGACCGCGGCAACCCCGGAATTCCTGAAAGGGCTGCGCGAACTGTGCGACGAACATCAGGCGCTGCTGGTGTTTGATGAAGTGCAGTGCGGGATGGGGCGTACCGGAGAGCTGTTTGCCTATATGCACTACGGCGTGACGCCGGATATTCTGACCAGCGCCAAAGCGCTCGGCGGCGGTTTTCCGGTGAGTGCGGTACTGACGACGCAGGAGATTGCCTCTGCGTTCCACGTCGGGTCTCACGGCTCGACCTACGGCGGTAACCCGCTGGCGAGCGCCGTGGCGGGCGCCGCGTTCGACATCATCAACACGCCAGAGGTGCTAAACGGCGTTAGCGCGAAACGCGAGCTGTTTGTGCAGCATCTCCAGCAGATTAACAATAAGTACGACGTATTCAGCGAGATCCGCGGCATGGGGCTGCTGATTGGTGCGGAGCTTAAGCCGCAGTACAAAGGCCGCGCGCGCGATTTCCTGCACGCAGCCGCCCACGAAGGCGTCATGGTGCTAAACGCTGGGCCTGACGTGATGCGCTTTGCGCCGTCGCTGGTGGTGGAAGAGAAAGATATTGAAGACGGGTTAACCCGCTTTGCCGCGGCGGTCGAGAAGATCGTAAAAGGCTAATACTCGGTTCGCTTTAACCGCCGGGTTAACCAAATGCCGTGATGCGGGCGCTGACGCCATGCCACCGACGAAATGGTGTGCATGGTGTTCAGATGTCCCAGCACGCGCTGCAAATGCTGCTCCAGGGTGCTCATCGGGCCGTGGGTCAGCGTCTCCGGTGCCTCCAGAATGTTCGAATCCCCCGACTCGCCCGGCGCGTCATACTCCAGACGCTGCTGACACCGCTGCAACGCAATTTCACAGGACTGCAAATAGCGCTGCGCCAGATCCGGCGTCAGCATTGTGTGTTCGCGCGCCAGCGTGGTCATGGCGTTAATGTGCTCGACGATAAACTGGCTGTGCGTGACCCACAGCTTCATATCGGCAAGATAGTGTGAGTTAAAGCCCGGCTCCTGCATCGCCTGGTTGAGCGAGTTAAACAGGGCGTTGTGCGCCTGGTTGACCTTCATCCGCTGATACGCCAGCGGGGAAGGCTGCGGATCGTCGCTCAGGATCAGACGAATGGCCTGCTGATCGGCCTCCAGCGCGTCGTGGGCGTTCTGCCTCAGCAGCCCGCTCTGCCACTGCGGCCACAGCCAGACCATGCCCCCAAAGGCGATCAGGCAGCCGATCAGCGTGTCGATCAGGCGGGCAACGATGAACTGTTCGCCGTTAAGCGTCAGCAGCTGCAGGGTATATACCGCCGTCACCGTAAAGCCCACCATCGCCCAGCCGTAGTTTTTGCGAATGATTAGATAGCTTACCAGGGTGACCACCAGCATCCCTGCCAGGGTATAGCCCTCGGGCACGTGAAAATGCAGCGTCACGCCCGCAATAATCAGCCCCGCCATCGTGCCGCCTGCCCGGTGCAGAATGCGCACCCGCGTGGCGCCATAGCCGTTCTGGGTAACAAACAGCACGGTCATTAAGATCCAGTACGGTTTCGGCAGGTGGAGCGCCATGCCCATCAGGCTGGCGATACTGAGCATGACGCTAATCCTTGCAGCGTTGCGCAGAGCGGAAGATTTCAGAGACAGGTAGCTTCTCAGCGCCGGCAGCAGCGGCAGACGTTTCTGTTTATCCGCCATCAGGTCACGGGAATAAAGCGGGCGCTGGGTGCGCAGCACGCGGGCGATGCGGCTGAAGTGCCAGGCGGCAAACTGGCCGACCGGGTTATCCGGGTGCTGACGGGCGATTTTCTCCAGCGCGCCGAGCTGTTTGTCCATGTTAAAGCGCGTGGGGTAGCGGTGGTAGAGAATATCATCGGCCAGCACCCGCAGGCGCGCGGAGACGGTTTGTGCGTTCCAGCGGATCACCGCTTCGGCATGGCTGCGCTCAACCAGCTTTTGCACCTCCTGCGGGTGGTGAAGGCTAACGGAGATATGCTCCTGAAGATCCAGCCCCACCTGAAAGGTGCGCAACAGCCGTTTATATTCGTGGTTCTTGTTGGCGGCGAGCATATGCAGCTGCTGATAGCATTGGCTTATCAGGTCTACCACCTTTTGCTGGCGCGTCAGCAACGGCGGTAAGGATTTTTCCGGATCCGTATGCTGGGTGAGCAGAGTGTATTTGGCTTCACAGTAATCCGCAAGCTGCACGTAGAGCAGGCTCAGAGATTCGCGCAGCGGCTGCTCCCGCCACAGCCAGAACCAGAACCAGTTAAACAGCCCGTACCACAGCGTGCCGAGGGCGTAGATCAGCAGCGGCTCCCACACGGGCATATTACCGGCGAGGCTCAGGGTGAAGATGGCCGCAATGAGTGACGCGGGAAGCAGACGGGCATGGAGCGAGCTGATTTCGGCGGTGACGCCGAGGGTCATCGCCAGCACGGTCAGGATCAGCGGCAGGGGAATATCGCGAGCCAGCAGAAGCTGCACCGCGAGGCTACAGCCAGCAAACAGCGAGCCGCCAATTATCAGACGTTTGAAAAAGCGTTTATGGGGCGTGTCCAGACCGGCAATGTTGCAGCAGGCGGGGACGAGAGAAAACAGCAGGCCCTGCTGAAGATGTCCCAGGATCAGGCCCACGGCCACGGGAAGACATAGCACCAGCGTTTGTCGTAGTGCGTAGTTAACTTCCGGGTGATAGATCAGCCTGCGCCACATGGGGAATAGAGACAAAAACGGCGTGACACCTTGCGATGGCACGCCGTTTAGGCAGGATTAACGGGTTCCGTAAACCACGATGGTTTTACCGTGGGCGGAGATCAGGTTTTGATCTTCCAGCATTTTCAGAATACGGCCCACCGTTTCGCGGGAGCAACCGACGATCTGACCGATTTCCTGACGGGTAATTTTAATTTGCATGCCGTCCGGGTGGGTCATCGCGTCTGGCTGTTTCGCCAGGTTCAGCAGAGTCTGCGCGATACGGCCAGTCACGTCCAGGAAGGCGAGGTTACCCACTTTCTCTGACGTCACCTGCAGACGGCGCGCCATCTGGGAAGAAAGACGCATCAGGATGTCAGGGTTTACCTGAATCAACTGACGGAATTTCTTATAAGAAATTTCAGCCACTTCACATGCTGTCTTTGCGCGAACCCAGGCGCTACGTTCCTGGCCTTCTTCAAACAGGCCCAGTTCACCGATAAAATCGCCCTGGTTCAGATAGGAAAGGATCATCTCTTTGCCTTCCTCATCTTTGATCAGCACTGCCACCGAGCCTTTGACGATGTAATACAACGTTTCCGCTTTTTCACCCTGGTGAATCAGCGTGCTCTTCGATGGGTACTTATGAATGTGGCAATGAGACAAGAACCATTCGAGAGTCGGGTCTGTTTGCGGTTTGCCAAGCACCATGCGCTGTTATCCTCTGTTATAAGCTGTCACCAGAGTCATCAGATGCATCCGGACTCTGGGGTTGCAATCGAATTCTTACCCATACCCTGGGAAGTCGGCTGTCGTAACGTTTCGCAGCCAGTAAAGTTTGATGTCCTCTGCATACATGTGTAACGTCAATGTATTACTGTAGCATCCTGAGTGTTTTAGCATAGCTTTTGCCGCGTGTCTCCTGGTGTCTCGCTTCAGCATGATGCAGGTCGCCTTCCATTGCGAGAAATGTAACGCACGCGTAATCTGTCACCAAAAATGCAACGTTGGAGTTAATGAATATGCAAGCGCGCGTGAAGTGGGTTGAAGGTTTAACGTTCCTGGGCGAGTCCGCATCAGGACACCAGATTTTGATGGATGGTAACTCCGGCGATAAAGCTCCAAGCCCAATGGAAATGGTGCTGATGGCGGCAGGCGGATGCAGCGCGATCGACGTGGTGTCGATTCTGCAAAAAGGCCGTCATGACGTGACGGATTGCGAGGTTAAACTCACCTCAGAGCGTCGCGAAGAGGCGCCACGCCTGTTCACCCACATTAATCTGCACTTTGTTGTCACCGGGAAAGAACTGAAAGACGCGGCGGTCTCACGCGCGGTGGATCTCTCTGCGGAGAAATACTGCTCTGTGGCGTTAATGCTGGAGAAAGCGGTAAAAATCACCCATTCGTATGAAGTGATCGAGGCTTAATTATTGGGGCATCGTGCGTGTTGATGCCCTCACCCTAACCCTCTCCCACGGGGAGAGGGAACATGTTCACGCGATCTGCTTCCCTTCCATCAGTCGCTCCACCAGCGGCGTCATGATCAGCTCCATTGCCAGCCCCATTTTTCCACCGGGAACCACTAACGTATTCATGTGGGAAATAAACGAGCCCTGCAGCATCGCCAGCAGCCAGGGGTAATCAATGCCTTCAAGATTGCGGAAGTGGATCACCACAAAGCTCTCATCCAGCGACGGGATGCTTTTCGCCGCGAACGGATTGGAAGTGTCCACGGTCGGCACGCGCTGGAAGTTAATGTGCGTGCGGGAGAACTGCGGCGTGAGATAGTTGATGTAATCTTCCATGGAGCGCACCACCGAGTCCATTACCGCCTCGCGCGAATGGCCGCGCTCGCTCATGTCGCGCGTCAGCTTCTGGATCCACTCCAGGTTAACGATCGGCACCACCCCGACCAGCAGATCCACATGGCGCGCCACGTCGTGCTGAGGCGTAACAACGCCGCCGTGCAATCCTTCATAAAACAGCACGTCGGTGGGTTCCGGCAGCGGTTGCCAGGGGGTAAAGGTGCCCGGCACCTGGTTCCAGGGTACGGCTTCGTCGTAGGTGTGCAGATACTTACGGGACTGCCCGGTACCGCTCTGACCGTATTCGCGGAAGGTTTGCTCCAGCAGGCCGAAATCATTGGCTTCGGGGCCAAAGTAGCTGATGTGTTTACCCAGATCGCGCGCCTTGCGGATCGCCATGTCCATCTCAGGCCGCGTATAGCGGTGAAAGCTGTCGCCTTCGACCTCCGCCGAACGGAGATTCAGCTGGGCGAAAATCTTGCGAAAAGCGAGGCTGGTGGTGGTGGTTCCCGCACCACTCGACCCCGTAACGGCAATAATGGGATGTCTGGCAGACATAGCAACTCCCTGACGGAAAAGGTTGGAAGATCAGCCGTGAAACGCGTTGCGGGGCATGATATTGACCGTCTCATGCAGTTCTGACCACACCAGCACCACGTCGCCGCTTTTCAGCTGGCGTTTTACATCGTTGACCTTTTGCTCAAGCGAACGCTCATGTTCACCATAATCGGTGCCTTCGCGTAATACAAAGCTTTCAATCAGATTATCGAGCGTTTCGGGAGCCAGATCCTGCCAGGGAATGATCATTTTGCACCATCCAGATAAGGAGTCAGCCAGTCAGGAATGCGCGCTTCCAGCCACATTTTCGGCCTGCGCAGCGTGCCGCCGATGAACCCCACGTGGCCACCATGTTCGGTCAGCTGGTAGTGAACGTTGTCAGGCAGGAATTCCTGCGCGGGAATAGAGTGATGATCCATGAACGGGTCATCTTTGGCGTGAATAATCAGCGTCGGCTGCGTGATTTTGCTGAGCAGCGGCATGGCGCTGCACTGTCGGTAATAGTCGATAGCATCGGCGAAGCCGTGAATTTTGGCGGTGATCAGATCGTCGAATTCGCGGATGCAGCGTACCTTTTTCAGCTGGCGCAGGCTTACCGGCAGGGTATCCGGATAGGCCTTCAGCTTTCGCGCCGCGTTGGCTTTCAGCAGGTTGAGCAGATAGCGCTGATAGACGCGGGAAAAGCCTTTTTCCATGTGGTAGCTGCACTGCTCCAGCATAAACGGTGCGGAGACAATCACTGCTGCATTCAGCGGTACGCTGTCGCCCTCTTTGGCCAGCAGACAGGCGAGCATATTACCGCCCAGCGAGTAGCCCACGGCGGCCGTTGGCGCGGCGCCATAATTTTCCCGCAGCCAGTGCAGAAACCACGTGCCATCTTCGGTTTCACCCGAGTGATAAATGCGTTTCTGACGATTCGGCTCGCCGCTACAGCCGCGAAAATGCATCACCACGCCGAGCCAGCCGCGCGCTTTGGCGGCCTCAATTAACCCATGCGCATACGGACTGTGCAGGCTGCCTTCTAAACCGTGAAAAACCACCAGACGCGGCTTATGAAGAGCCTGTTCCGGCGCTTCGCTCCAGGCGAGATCCAGAAAATCACCGTCCGGCAGATCGAGCCGTTGCCAGTGCGGAGTGAACTGGACCTTGCGGCGGATCAGCCGCGGCAGCATGGTCTGCAAATGGCAGTTGGTCACGCCGCGCATGGGCACGAACTCGGTGCTGTCTTCGGCTGTAATGTCGAAGTCTGATGGAATGATTTGGGTCATAAGGACGATGCTGATTCTTGTCAGAAATTCACTATACTTTCCGAATTGTACCCCGTTTAGCCTGGATTTCCGAACCAGAGATAGATTCCGTTCTCACAACGGGGTAAAAATTCAGTCTGCCTGCAGCATCGCTTCCAGCTGTTCCTGGGCATCCAGCCATGCCATTTCGCACTCTTCGAGGCTGGATTTGGCTTTCGCCTGCGTTTGCAGACAATCCGTTAGCTCCGCTTTACGGCTCTGATCGTACAGGTCGCTGTCGCCCAGCTTCTCTTCGACGGCGGCAAGCGTGGCGTTGAGCTTTTCCATCTCTTTTTCAAGACGGGCAATCTCTTTACGCAGCGGCTGGGTCTGGGTGCGCAGTTCCGCTTCGCGGCGCTTCTGGTCTTTACGCGACTGTGCGCTGTTGACGTTGTCTTTCGCTGACTCTTCCGGCTGGTTTTCCTGCTTTTGTACGTCCGTCAGCCACTGCTGGTAATCTTCAAGATCGCCGTCGAACGGTTCGACTTTGCCGCCGTGTACCAGGTAGAGATCGTCGGTGGTGGAGCGGATCAGGTGGCGATCGTGCGACACGACAACCAGTGCGCCTTCGAACTCAATCAGCGCTTCGGTCAGCGCCTGACGCATGTCGAGATCCAGGTGGTTGGTCGGTTCATCGAGCAGCAGCAGGTTGGGTCTCTGCCAGACGATCAGCGCCAGCACCAGACGGGCTTTTTCGCCGCCCGAGAAACGCTCGGTGTTTTCGGTCACCTTATCGCCCTGGAAGCCGAAGCCGCCGAGGTAGTCGCGCAGTTTCTGCTCCATTTCCTGCGGCGCAAGACGCGCCAGATGCTGAATCGGGGATTCATCCGCGCGTAAAAATTCCAGCTGATGCTGGGCGAAATAGCCAAGCTTAATGCCCTTCGCCAGGCCGATTTCACCGCTGGTTGGGTTAAGCTCGCCCGCGAGCAGCTTAATTAACGTTGATTTACCGGCGCCGTTGCGCCCCAGCAGGCCAATGCGCGAACCCGGCACCAGGTTAAGCTTGATAGAGTCGAGGATGATGCGATCCCCATAACCAGCGCTGACCTTTTCCATCTTCAGAAGCGGGTTCGGCAGGCTTTCCGGCGCGCGGAAGCTGAAGTGGAACGGGTTATCCACGTGTGCCGGGGCGATCATCTCCATGCGTTCCAGCATTTTAATGCGGCTCTGGGCCTGCTTGGCTTTTGACGCTTTAGCTTTGAAGCGATCCACGAAGCTCTGCAGGTGCGCCACGCGTTGCTGTTGGCTTTCATACATCGACTGCTGCTGAGCAAGGCGCGTCGCGCGCTGGCGCTCGAAGGAGCTGTAGTTGCCGGTGTACTCGAACATGGTTTGCTGTTCGATATGAATGATTTTATCCACCACCGGATCGAGGAAGTCGCGGTCGTGGGAGATGAGAATCAGAGTGCCCTGATAGCTCTTGAGCCACTTCTCGAGCCAAATAACCGCATCGAGATCGAGGTGGTTGGTCGGTTCATCGAGCAGGAGCAGGTCTGAGCGGCAGATCAGCGCCTGCGCCAGGTTGAGGCGCATGCGCCAGCCGCCGGAGAAGTCGCTTACCGGGCGTTCAAGCTGTTCATTGCTGAAGCCCAGGCCGTGCAGCAGGCTGGAGGCGCGGGAGCGAATGGTCCACGCGTCGATGGCGTCCAGCTTGCCGTGAACGGTAGCGATGGCGTGACCGTCGTTGCGCTCGTTGGCCGCGTTGAGTTCCGCTTCGAGCTTACGGTATTCGCGATCGCCGTCGATAACATAGTCGAGTGCCGGTTCGCTCAGGGCTGGCGTCTCCTGGTTTACCCACGCGAGCTGCCAGTTCCCCGGGAAGGTAAAGTTACCGCCATCCGCGCTAATCTCGTTTTTCAGCAGCGCCAGCAGGGTGGATTTACCGCAGCCGTTTTTGCCGACCAGACCCACTTTCTGGCCCGGGTTGATGGTAGCAGTGGCGTTATCCAGCAGGACGCGCACGCCGCGACGAATTTGTAACGAGGAGAAAACAATCATAGAAGCGCCGTATGTTCCGACTATGTTAATTTGTCATTATGATAATGTAAGGTGTGGGCCATTTTCCCCACCGGGCCGCCATGGTAGCCCAAAACGACAACAATACACAAAAACAGAACCGGGAGGGGAGTGATGTCTCAGACAGCGAAAGTGCTGCTGCTGTATGCCCATCCGGAATCTCAGGACTCGGTGGCGAACCGGGTGCTGCTTAAGCCGGCCACACAGCTCAGTAACGTCACGGTGCACGATCTCTACGCGCACTATCCTGATTTCTTTATCGATATTCCTTACGAGCAGGAACTGCTGCGTCAGCATGACGTGATTGTATTTCAGCATCCGCTCTATACCTACAGCTGTCCGGCGCTGCTGAAAGAGTGGCTGGACCGCGTGCTGAGCCGGGGCTTCTCCAGCGGGGTGGGGGGCAACCAGCTGGCGGGAAAGTATTGGCGGAGCGTCATTACCACCGGTGAACCCGAAAGCGCCTACCGTCACGACGGGCTGAACCGCTATCCCATGAGCGACATCCTGAGGCCGTTCGAGCTGACGGCGGCCATGTGCCGCATGCACTGGATGAGCCCGATTATTGTTTACTGGGCGCGGCGTCAGGATCCGAAAGCGCTCGCAAGCCACGCCAGAGCCTACGGCGAATGGCTGGCATCACCGATTCCGGCAGGAGGTCGTTAATGGAAGGATCGAATTTACTCCTCGCCGGGGTGCTATTTTTATTTGCCGCCGTCGTCGCGGTGCCGCTTGCCGCCCGTATCGGCATCGGGGCGGTGCTGGGGTATTTGCTCGCAGGGATCGCCATTGGCCCATGGGGACTGGGTTTCATCAGCGACGTGGATGAAATTCTCCACTTCTCGGAGCTCGGCGTGGTGTTCCTGATGTTCATCATCGGCCTCGAACTGAACCCTTCGAAGCTGTGGCAGCTTCGACGCTCTATCTTTGGCGTGGGCGCCGCGCAGGTGCTGTTTAGCGCCGCGATTCTGGCTGGCCTGTTAATGCTGACCAACTTTTCCTGGCAGGCGGCGGTGATTGGCGGGATTGGTCTCGCAATGTCGTCGACGGCGATGGCGCTGCAGCTGATGCGCGACAAGGGGATGAACCGCAATGAGGCCGGACAGCTGGGCTTTTCGGTGCTGCTGTTCCAGGATTTAGCGGTGATCCCGGCGCTGGCACTGGTGCCGCTGCTGGCGGGCTCGGGCGACGATCACTTCGACTGGGCAAAAATTTCCATGAAGGTGCTGGCCTTTGCGGGCATGCTGATTGGCGGACGTTTCCTGTTACGTCCGGTGTTCCGCTTTATTGCCGCCTCGGGCGTGCGTGAGGTGTTTACCGCCGCGACGCTGCTGCTGGTGCTTGGCTCGGCGCTGTTTATGGACGCGCTGGGGCTGTCGATGGCGCTGGGCACCTTTATTGCCGGCGTGCTGCTGGCGGAGAGTGAATATCGGCACGAACTGGAAATTGCCATCGATCCCTTCAAAGGGCTGCTGTTAGGCCTGTTCTTTATTTCGGTGGGAATGGCGCTCAATCTTGGCGTGCTTTATACCCATCTGCTCTGGGTTGCGGTGAGTGTTGCGATCCTGGTGGCGGTGAAAATGCTGGTGCTGTACGTCATGGCACGTATCTACGGGTTGCGCAGTTCTGAACGCATGCAGTTTGCCAGCGTGTTGAGCCAGGGTGGTGAGTTTGCGTTTGTGCTGTTCTCCACCGCCTCCTCCCAGAAGCTGTTTAAAGATGACCAGATGGCGCTGCTGCTGGTGACGGTAACGCTGTCGATGATGACCACGCCTCTGCTGATGAAGATGGTGGATAAACTCCTGTCGCGCCGCCTGAATCCGGCAGACGATGAAGATGAAGCGCCGTGGGTAGAAGACGATAAGCCGCAGGTGATCGTCGTGGGCTTCGGCCGCTTCGGGCAGGTGATTGGCCGCCTGTTGATGGCGAACAAAATGCGCATTACGGTGCTGGAGCGCGATATCAGCGCGGTCAACCTGATGCGCAAATATGGCTACAAGGTCTATTACGGCGATGCCACCCAGCTTGAGCTTCTGCGCTCGGCCGGGGCGGAAGCCGCGGAGTCTATCGTCATCACCTGCAACGATCCGGAAGATACGATGAAGCTGGTGGAGCTATGTCAGCAGCACTTCCCGCACCTGAATATTCTGGCGCGTGCCCGGGGGCGTGTTGAAGCTCACGAATTGTTGCAGGCAGGTGTGAAACACTTCTCCCGTGAGACGTTCTCCAGTGCGCTGGAACTGGGGCGCAAGGCGTTAATCTCCCTGGGGATGCATCCTCACCAGGCGCAGCGCGCCCAGATGCACTTCCGCCGGCTGGATATGCGCATGCTGCGCGAATTAATGCCTGTGCATAGCGATACGGCGCAGATCTCCCGCGTGCGGGAAGCGCGGCGCGAGCTGGAGGAGATCTTTCAGCGAGAGATGCAGCAGGAACGACGCCAGCTCGACGGCTGGGATGAATTTGAATAAAGGGTAACGAAAGATGGCTGTACGTAAACGCTTTATCGCGGGTGCAAAGTGCCCGTCTTGCCAGGCTCAAGATACGCTGGCCATGTGGCGCGAAAATAATATTGATATAGTTGAGTGCGTTAAGTGCGGTCACCAGATGCGTGAGGCCGACAAAGAAGCACGCGATCACGTTCGCAAAGAAGAGCAAGTGATCGGCATTTTTCATCCAGACTAGCGATATGCTCTGAGTTTTTTTAAGCTTAAGGGTACACGGGTGCAGATTTCCGCTACAATCTGCGCCAGCAATTTTCCCACGCTCAGGAGATATCATGAAAGTAGCAAAAGACCTGGTGGTCAGCCTGGCCTATCAGGTACGTACAGAAGACGGTGTGTTGGTTGATGAGTCTCCGGTGAGTGCGCCGCTGGACTACCTGCATGGTCACGGTTCCCTGATTTCCGGCCTGGAAACTGCGCTGGAAGGTCATGAAGTTGGCGATAAATTCGACGTTGCTGTAGGCGCGAACGACGCTTACGGTCAGTATGACGACAACCTGGTTCAGCGCGTTCCTAAAGACGTGTTCATGGGCGTTGACGAGCTGCAGGTTGGCATGCGCTTCCTGGCTGAAACTGACCAGGGTCCGGTTCCTGTTGAAATCACTGAAGTTGAAGACGACCACGTTGTGGTTGACGGCAACCACATGCTGGCTGGCCAGAACCTGAAGTTCAACGTAGAAGTTGTTGCGATCCGTGAAGCGACCGAAGAAGAGCTGGCTCATGGCCACGTTCACGGTGCTCATGGTCACGACCATGATCACGATCACGGCCACGACGGCTGCTGCGGTGGTCACGGCCACGACCATGGTCATGACCACGGCCACGGTAAAGGTGGTTGCGGCAACGGCGGCTGCGGTTGCCACTAATTCCGTCATGCGGAAAATAAAAAAGCGGGATAATCCCGCTTTTTTTACGCCTCAATAATGAGGTGGTGGCGTCTCTTCCGACTGAGAGGCAATATTTGACGGCTGCGTCGCCTTCAGCTTTTCCGTCAGCAGGCGCATATGATCCCGCAGTTTCGCCATTTCGAGTTCGTGCGCGGTCACGGTCTGGTTAAGCTCTTCGATGGTGATGTCCTGAAAAGCCAGGCGGCTTTCCAGCTCAGCCATTCTCGCTTCTATCATTGTGTCCTTCATCATTCACCTCGTTTATATCTGATACGCCATATTGGCCCAGCGGCGGCGCAGTTTAACTGAGTTTATCCTTAAGTGCAGTCTCTATCCCGTTGGCAAGAAACTTATTTAAACAAAAATAGTCTGAAAAGTGGCGAGAATTGGAAGTGTCTGTCTGTAGATTTCTTCCGCAACGTTTTATAGTACGTCACTCATTTACGTTTAACGCTGGGGTGAGAGTCCCCAGGCCCTGGAGATATGGATGAAATCACTGTTTAAAGTAACGCTGCTGGCGACGACGATGGCTGTTGCACTGAACGCGCCGCTGTCATTCGCTGCTGATACTGCTGCGAAGCCTGCTGCCACTGCAGACAGCAAAGCGGCGTTCAAAAATGACGACCAGAAATCCGCCTACGCACTGGGCGCATCTCTGGGCCGCTACATGGAAAACTCTCTGAAAGAACAAGAGAAACTGGGCATCAAACTGGACAAAGCCCAGCTGATCGCGGGTGTTCAGGACGCCTTTGCTGATAAGAGCAAACTGTCTGACCAGGAAATCGAACAGACTCTGCAGGCGTTCGAAGCGCGCGTGAAGGGTGCCGCTCAGACCAAGATGGAAGCGGACGCTAAAGACAACGAAGCGAAAGGCAAAGCCTACCGTGACACCTTTGCTAAAGAGAAGGGTGTGAAAACCTCTTCTACTGGTCTGGTGTACAAAGTTGAGAAAGAAGGTACCGGTGATGCGCCTAAAGACAGCGACACCGTTGTGGTGAACTACAAAGGTACGCTGATCGACGGTAAAGAGTTCGACAACTCTTACACCCGTGGTGAACCTCTTTCCTTCCGTCTTGACGGTGTGATCCCAGGCTGGACTGAAGGCCTGAAAAACATCAAAAAAGGCGGCAAAATCAAGCTGGTTATCCCACCGGATCTGGCCTATGGCAAAACTGGCGTTCCGGGTATCCCGGCTAACTCCACGCTGGTCTTCGACGTAGAGCTGCTGGACATCAAACCAGCGCCGAAAGCGGATGCGAAACCGGAAGCGCAGGCAGATCAGAAAGCTGCGACAGACGCTAAGAAGTAATGTGATGCAAACCGCCGCCTTTTAAGGCGGCGGTTTTTTATTGTGGGGCAGATATAATTAACACTGGAAAGCGTTAGGCACGCTGTATTAATTTAGTTGTCCGTGTAGATAATGAGCCTGCCCTGAAAACCTAACGACAGGCTCCTGAAAAGGAGTGTTTTTTTCATGTCCAGGTCGCTTTTAACCAACGAAACCAGTGAACTTGATTTGCTGGATCAACGTCCTTTTGACCAGACCGACTTCGATATTCTGAAATCCTATGAAGCGGTAGTGGACGGGTTAGCGATGCTCATTGGTTCCCACTGCGAAATCGTATTGCACTCCCTGCAAGATCTGAAGTGTTCCGCCATCCGCATTGCTAATGGTGAGCATACCGGCCGTAAAATTGGTTCGCCAATTACCGACCTTGCATTGCGTATGTTGCATGACATGACCGGCGCGGACAGCAGCGTCTCAAAATGTTATTTCACCCGCGCCAAAAGCGGCGTGCTGATGAAATCAGAAACCATCGCGATTCGAAATCGCGAGCATCGTGTGATTGGGCTGCTGTGCATCAACATGAACCTTGATGTGCCATTCTCGCAGATCATGAGCACCTTTATTCCGCCAGAAACGCCAGACGTTGGCTCTTCTGTTAACTTTGCCTCCTCCGTTGAAGATCTCGTCACGCAGACGCTTGAGTTCACCATTGAAGAGGTCAATGCTGACCGCAACGTATCGAACAACGCCAAGAATCGCCAGATCGTACTCAATCTCTACGAGAAAGGGATTTTCGACATTAAAGATGCCATCAACCAGGTGGCCGATCGTCTGAACATCTCCAAGCATACGGTTTACCTCTACATCCGTCAGTTCAAAAGCGGCGATTTCGTGGGGCAAGATAAGTAATGCGTTTTGCATTAATGGTGACGGGCCCGGCGTATGGGACTCAACAGGCCAGCAGCGCGCTGCAGTTTGCGCATGCGCTGCTGGCGGCCGGACACGAACTGGCGAGCGTCTTCTTCTATCGGGAAGGGGTGTATAACGCGAACCAGTTTACGTCGCCGGCGAGCGACGAGTTTGATCTGGTCCGCGCCTGGCAGGCGTTAAATGAAAAGCAGGGCGTTGAGCTGCATATCTGCGTGGCGGCGGCGCTGCGTCGCGGCGTGACGGATGCAGCCGAAGCCGAGCGCCTGGGATTATCAGGCGCTAACCTGCAGCCTGGTTTTTCGTTGAGTGGTCTGGGCGCATTGGCTCAGGCGGCGTTAACCTGCGACAGAGTGGTGCAATTCTGATGAAGCGTGTGGCATTTGTTTTTTCTTCTGCGCCGCACGGCAGCACCTCTGGCCGCGAAGGCCTGGATGCGCTGCTTGCGACATCGGCGTTAACAGAAGATATCGGTGTCTTCTTTCTGGGGGACGGCGTGCTTCAGCTTCTGGCGGGCCAACAGCCGCAGGCCATTCTGGCGCGCGACTACATCGCCACCTTTAAAGTGCTGCCGCTTTACGATATCGAAACCTGCTATGTCTGTGCCGACTCTTTAACGGCGCGCGGTTTAAGCGATAAGACGCCTTTTGTGCTGGATGTGACGACCTTACCTGCCGCAGCACTCCGTGAACAACTCTCCCACTACGACACCATTCTGACTTTCTGAGGCTTCCATGCTCCATATTCTCAGCCATTCACCATGGCAATGTGATATCGACACGCTGTTGAGCATGCTACGCGAAGGTGACGATCTGCTGCTGATTCAGGATGGCGTGCTCGCTGCGCTTGAAGGCGGCCGTTTCGTTGAAATTCTCACGAATGCCCCCATAACGGTCTCAGCGCTGAAGGACGATCTGGATGCGCGGGGTCTTTCTGGTCAAATTTCAGCCAAAATTGACGTGGTTGGCTATACTGATTTCGTCAATCTTACTGTGACGCACGCCAGTCAAATGAACTGGTGATTTGAGATCGCTGTATATTTCTTGACACCTTTTCGACGTAGCCCTAAAATTTCGCGTCCTCATATTGTATGAGGTCGTTTTATTACGTGTTTACGAAGCAAAAGCTAAAACCAGGAGCTATTTAATGGCAACAGTTAACCAGCTGGTACGCAAACCACGTGCACGCAAAGTTGCAAAAAGCAACGTGCCTGCGCTGGAAGCCTGCCCGCAGAAACGTGGCGTATGTACTCGTGTATATACCACCACTCCTAAAAAACCAAACTCCGCACTGCGTAAAGTATGCCGTGTGCGTTTGACTAACGGTTTCGAAGTGACTTCCTACATCGGTGGTGAAGGTCACAACCTGCAGGAGCACTCCGTGATCCTGATCCGTGGCGGTCGTGTTAAAGACCTTCCGGGTGTTCGTTACCACACCGTTCGTGGTGCGCTGGACTGCTCAGGTGTTAAAGACCGTAAGCAGGCTCGCTCCAAGTACGGCGTGAAGCGTCCTAAGGCTTAATGGTTCTCCGTTAAGTAAGGCCAAACTGATTTATCTTAATGTCAAACTAAACTCGTAGAGTTTTGGACAATCCTGAATTAACAACGGAGTATTCCCATGCCACGTCGTCGCGTCATTGGTCAGCGTAAAATTCTTCCAGATCCGAAGTTCGGATCAGAACTGCTGGCAAAATTTGTAAATATCCTGATGGTAGATGGTAAAAAATCTACTGCAGAAGCAATCGTATACAGCGCGCTGGAGACCCTGGCTCAGCGTTCTGGTAAAAATGAACTGGAAGCTTTCGAAGTCGCTCTCGACAACGTTCGCCCAACTGTAGAAGTTAAGTCCCGCCGCGTTGGTGGTTCTACTTATCAGGTTCCAGTTGAAGTTCGTCCGGTTCGTCGTAATGCCCTGGCAATGCGTTGGATCGTTGAAGCTGCTCGTAAACGCGGTGATAAATCCATGGCTCTGCGTCTGGCGAACGAACTTTCTGATGCTGCAGAAAACAAAGGTACTGCAGTTAAGAAACGTGAAGACGTTCACCGTATGGCAGAAGCCAACAAGGCGTTCGCACACTACCGTTGGTAATCCCTTCGGAGTATTAGTCACCAGGCGGGCGCTTCAGAGAAGCTGCCCGCTCTGGGTAACTTAACTGAACGCCTAAAGAAACAAACGAGGAATCAAATGGCTCGTACAACACCCATCGCACGCTACCGTAACATCGGTATCAGTGCGCACATCGACGCCGGTAAGACCACTACTACCGAACGTATTCTGTTCTACACCGGTGTAAACCATAAAATCGGTGAAGTTCATGACGGCGCAGCCACCATGGACTGGATGGAACAGGAGCAGGAGCGTGGTATTACCATCACCTCCGCAGCGACTACTGCATTCTGGTCAGGTATGGCTAAGCAGTACGAACCGCATCGCGTAAACATCATCGACACCCCGGGCCACGTTGACTTCACCATCGAAGTAGAACGTTCCATGCGTGTTCTTGACGGCGCGGTAATGGTTTATTGCGCAGTTGGTGGTGTTCAGCCACAGTCTGAGACCGTATGGCGTCAGGCGAACAAATATAAAGTTCCACGCATCGCGTTCGTTAACAAAATGGACCGTATGGGTGCTAACTTCCTGAAAGTTGTTGGCCAGATCAAAACCCGTCTGGGCGCGAACCCTGTTCCGCTGCAGCTGGCAATTGGTGCTGAAGAAGGCTTCACCGGCGTTATCGACCTGGTGAAAATGAAAGCCATCAACTGGAACGATGCAGACCAGGGCGTTACCTTCGAATACGAAGATATCCCGGCTGAGATGCAGGACCTGGCTGACGAATGGCACCAGAACCTGATCGAATCCGCTGCTGAAGCTTCTGAAGAGCTGATGGAGAAATACCTGGGTGGTGAAGAACTGTCTGAAGAAGAGATCAAAAAAGCTCTGCGTCAGCGCGTTCTGAACAACGAAATCATCCTGGTAACCTGTGGTTCTGCGTTCAAGAACAAAGGTGTTCAGGCGATGCTGGATGCGGTAGTTGACTACCTGCCATCCCCGGTTGACGTTCCTGCGATCAACGGCATCCTGGACGACGGTAAAGATACTCCGGCTGAGCGTCACGCAAGTGATGACGAGCCGTTCTCTGCACTGGCGTTCAAAATTGCTACCGACCCATTCGTGGGTAACCTGACCTTCTTCCGCGTTTACTCTGGTGTGGTTAACTCTGGTGATACCATCCTGAACTCCGTGAAAGCGGCGCGTGAACGTTTTGGCCGTATCGTACAGATGCACGCTAACAAACGTGAAGAGATCAAAGAAGTTCGTGCGGGCGACATCGCTGCAGCTATCGGTCTGAAAGACGTGACCACTGGTGACACCCTGTGTGACCCGGATCACCCGATCATTCTGGAGCGTATGGAATTCCCTGAGCCGGTAATCTCCATCGCAGTTGAACCAAAAACCAAAGCTGACCAGGAAAAAATGGGTCTGGCTCTGGGCCGTCTGGCGAAAGAAGACCCATCATTCCGCGTATGGACTGATGAAGAATCTAACCAGACCATCATCGCTGGTATGGGTGAACTGCACCTGGACATCATCGTTGACCGTATGAAGCGTGAATTCAACGTTGAAGCGAACGTGGGTAAACCTCAGGTTGCTTACCGCGAAGCGATTCGCGCGAAAGTTACCGATGTTGAAGGTAAACACGCTAAGCAGTCTGGTGGTCGCGGTCAGTACGGTCACGTTGTGATCGACATGTACCCACTGGAGCCGGGCTCTAACCCGAAAGGTTACGAGTTCATCAACGACATCAAAGGTGGTGTAATTCCTGGCGAATACATCCCAGCCGTTGATAAAGGCATCCAGGAACAGCTGAAAGCGGGCCCTCTGGCTGGCTATCCGGTTGTTGACATGGGTATCCGTCTGCACTTCGGTTCTTACCACGACGTTGACTCCTCTGAACTGGCGTTTAAACTGGCTGCGTCTATTGCCTTTAAAGAAGGCTTTAAGAAAGCAAAACCAGTTCTGCTTGAGCCAATCATGAAGGTTGAAGTAGAAACTCCTGAAGAGAACACCGGTGACGTTATCGGTGACTTGAGCCGTCGTCGCGGTATGCTGCGTGGTCAGGAATCCGAAGTAACTGGCGTTAAGATCCACGCTGAAGTTCCGCTGTCTGAAATGTTCGGATATGCAACTCAGCTGCGTTCTCTGACCAAAGGTCGTGCATCATACACCATGGAATTCCTGAAGTATGATGATGCGCCTAACAACGTTGCTCAGGCCGTTATTGAAGCCCGTGGTAAGTAATCCACAGGATTAAAACCTAAGTCCCGTGCTCTCTCCAGAGGGGAGAGCACTATAGTAAGGAATATAGCCGTGTCTAAAGAAAAATTTGAACGTACAAAACCGCACGTCAACGTTGGTACTATCGGCCACGTTGACCATGGTAAAACTACCCTGACCGCTGCAATCACTACCGTTCTGGCTAAAACCTACGGTGGTTCTGCTCGTGCATTCGACCAGATCGATAACGCGCCAGAAGAAAAAGCTCGTGGTATCACCATCAACACCTCTCACGTTGAGTACGACACCCCGACTCGCCACTACGCACACGTAGACTGCCCAGGCCACGCCGACTATGTTAAAAACATGATCACCGGTGCTGCGCAGATGGACGGCGCGATCCTGGTTGTTGCTGCGACTGACGGCCCAATGCCTCAGACTCGTGAGCACATCCTGCTGGGTCGTCAGGTAGGCGTTCCTTTCATCATCGTGTTCCTGAACAAATGCGACATGGTTGATGACGAAGAGCTGCTGGAACTGGTAGAGATGGAAGTTCGTGAACTGCTGTCTCAGTACGATTTCCCGGGCGACGACACTCCAATCGTTCGCGGTTCCGCGCTGAAAGCGCTGGAAGGCGAAGCAGAGTGGGAAGCGAAAATCATCGAACTGGCTGGCTTCCTGGATTCTTACATCCCAGAACCAGAGCGTGCGATTGACAAGCCATTCCTGCTGCCAATCGAAGACGTATTCTCCATCTCCGGTCGTGGTACCGTTGTTACCGGTCGTGTAGAGCGCGGTATCATCAAAGTTGGTGAAGAAGTTGAAATCGTTGGTATCAAAGAGACTGCGAAGTCTACCTGTACTGGCGTTGAAATGTTCCGCAAACTGCTGGACGAAGGCCGTGCTGGTGAGAACGTTGGTGTTCTGCTGCGTGGTATCAAACGTGAAGAAATCGAACGTGGTCAGGTTCTGGCGAAGCCAGGCTCAATCAAGCCACACACCAAGTTCGAATCTGAAGTGTACATCCTGTCCAAAGACGAAGGCGGCCGTCATACTCCGTTCTTCAAAGGCTACCGTCCACAGTTCTACTTCCGTACAACTGACGTGACCGGTACCATCGAACTGCCAGAAGGCGTAGAGATGGTAATGCCAGGCGACAACATCAAGATGGTTGTGACTCTGATCCACCCAATCGCGATGGACGACGGTCTGCGTTTCGCAATCCGTGAAGGCGGCCGTACCGTTGGCGCGGGCGTTGTTGCTAAAGTTCTGGGCTAATTAATTATCCCTGAATAAAAAAGGACGCTTCGGCGTCCTTTTTTGTTTTCTGTACCTTTCCTTGTCACAAAATTTCGCATTTTTTAACCGCTCCCGGCCCGTATCCTGGCGCATGTGCTATTGTAATCATAACCATTCTCACTTACACTTTGCGCATATTTTGAACGGGAGTCTCTATGTACGTTTGTTTATGTAATGGTGTAAGCGACAAGAAAATTCGTCAGGCCGTTCGCCAGTTTCAGCCACAATCTTTCCAGCAGCTTCGCAAATTTGTTCCGGTGGGGAATCAATGCGGTAAATGCGTTCGCGCAGCGCGTGAGATCATGCAGGACGAACTGATGCAGATCCCGGAATTCAAAGAGATCGCGTAAGCCTCTATCTTTTTTTTGACATCCCCGTAGCCCGTTCTACGCTTCAATGAGTGGAAGCGGAGGGACTATATAATGAAAGGTGATGTTAAAATCATAAGTTATCTCAATAAATTATTGGGAAATGAGCTTGTCGCAATCAACCAGTACTTTCTTCACGCGAGAATGTTTAAAAACTGGGGTCTGACACGTCTGAATGACGTTGAGTACCATGAATCTATAGATGAGATGAAACACGCCGATAAATACATCGAGCGTATCTTATTCCTTGAAGGCATCCCAAACCTGCAGGATCTCGGCAAGCTGGGCATCGGTGAGGATGTCGAAGAGATGCTGCGTTCTGACCTCCGGCTGGAGCTGGAAGGTGCGAAAGATCTGCGCGAAGCCATTGCTTATGCTGACAGCGTCCATGACTATGTGAGCCGCGATATGATGATTCAGATCCTTGCCGATGAAGAAGGCCACATTGACTGGCTTGAAACCGAACTGGATCTCATTAGCAAAATTGGCCTTCAGAACTACCTACAGTCTCAGATCAAAGTGGAAAATTAATCAGATTTTCCCATCCAACGCATAAACCCGCTGCTGCCAGAAATGGTCCAAAAGGCAGTGGGTTTTTTAATGCTCCTTTATCTGAGGTGAGAAACGAAAAAACAAGAATGCAAAGCAGCGCCATAAGCGCGGCGAGTAACGCCAGCGTAGGCAGTATGCACCAGCCATGCCACGCACCAAGTGCTGCCAGATACTTCACATCGCCATATCCCATTCCTTCCCGCCGGCAGATAAGCCGATAGCCCCAGTAAATCGTGGCAAAACCAAGATATCCAGCCACCGCCCCCATTACGGCACTCGGCAGAAAATCAGGATGGATAAAGACCTGGTAGACCAGGCCCGTCCAGAGCAGCGGGCAGAGAAATTTATCGGGCAGCAAACCGTCGCGAATATCAGCGCGTACGAGTAAGGCCGTCAGAGAAAAATAGATCATCAGGAAGGGGAGGGTGGTTAGCATGGAAAAGGCCTCAAAAGGTTTTGAGCGCATACTCGTTACAATCTGCCTGTCCGGCAACGCACAAAAACAGCAATTGCGTAGCGGCTTCAAATAAAAAAATTCAGAAAGGATATACTGCGTAAAAAGTTGCGCAGTCCTACGCATACTGAGCCTTTGACGCTTAATTTCTAAACGGCACTTGCGTCTTTCTCTGATTTACGTATAATGCGCGGGCTTGTCGTAATTGACGGCGGGTTCAATCAGAACCAGAGTAGCTCATTTTGTTACTCAACAATGCTCCCAATTGGGGGGCTACGTAAGAACGGTTACACTCTCCCATCAATCGTAATGGGTTTGAGGAGTAATCATTTTCGTTTATAAAATAATTGGAGCTCTGGTCTCATGCAGAACCAAAGAATCCGTATCCGCCTTAAAGCGTTTGATCATCGTCTGATCGATCAATCAACCGCGGAAATCGTCGAGACTGCTAAGCGCACTGGTGCGCAAGTCCGTGGTCCGATCCCGCTGCCGACCCGCAAAGAGCGCTTCACCGTTCTGATCTCCCCGCACGTCAACAAAGACGCGCGCGATCAGTACGAAATCCGCACTCACAAGCGTCTGGTTGACATCGTTGAGCCAACTGAGAAAACCGTTGATGCTCTGATGCGTCTGGATCTGGCTGCCGGTGTAGACGTGCAGATCAGCCTGGGTTAATCAGGTCATCGAGCGATTGAGAGGTTGAAACAATGATTGGTTTAGTCGGTAAAAAAGTGGGTATGACCCGCATCTTCACTGAAGATGGCGTTTCTATCCCAGTAACCGTAATCGAAGTTGAAGCAAACCGCGTTACTCAGGTTAAAGATCTGGCTAACGATGGCTACCGCGCTATTCAGGTTACCACTGGTGCTAAAAAAGCTAACCGTGTAACCAAACCAGAAGCGGGTCACTTCGCTAAAGCTGGCGTAGAAGCTGGCCGTGGTCTGTGGGAATTCCGTCTTGCTGAAGGCGAAGAGTTCACCGTAGGTCAGGACATTAGCGTTGAGCTGTTTGCTGACGTTAAAAAAGTTGACGTAACCGGTACCTCTAAAGGTAAAGGTTTTGCTGGTACCGTTAAGCGCTGGAACTTCCGTACCCAGGACGCTACTCACGGTAACTCCTTGTCTCACCGCGTTCCGGGTTCTATCGGTCAGAACCAGACTCCGGGCAAAGTGTTCAAAGGCAAGAAAATGGCAGGTCAGCTGGGTAACGAACGTGTAACCGTTCAGAGCCTGGACGTAGTACGTGTTGACGCTGAGCGCAACCTGCTGCTGGTTAAAGGTGCGGTCCCGGGTGCAACCGGTAGCGACCTGATCGTTAAACCAGCTGTGAAGGCGTAAGGGGATAGCAATGGAATTAGTATTGAAAGACGCGCAGAGCGCGCTGACTGTTTCCGAAACTACCTTCGGTCGTGATTTCAACGAAGCGCTGGTTCACCAGGTTGTTGTTGCTTATGCAGCTGGTGCTCGTCAGGGTACTCGTGCTCAGAAGACTCGTGCTGAAGTAACTGGTTCTGGCAAAAAGCCATGGCGCCAGAAAGGTACCGGCCGTGCGCGTTCAGGTTCTATCAAGAGCCCGATCTGGCGTTCAGGTGGCGTGACCTTCGCTGCGCGTCCACAGGACCACAGTCAAAAAGTTAACAAAAAGATGTACCGCGGCGCGCTGAAAAGCATCCTGTCCGAACTGGTACGTCAGGATCGTCTGATCGTTGTCGAGAAGTTCTCTGTTGAAGCGCCTAAAACTAAGCTGCTGGCACAGAAACTGAAAGACATGGCTCTGGAAGATGTGCTGATCATCACCGGTGAGCTGGACGAGAACCTGTTCCTGGCCGCACGTAACCTGCACAAGGTTGACGTACGCGATGCGACTGGTATCGACCCGGTTAGCCTGATCGCCTTCGACAAAGTCGTAATGACTGCTGATGCTGTTAAGCAAGTTGAGGAGATGCTGGCATGATTCGTGAAGAACGTCTGCTGAAGGTGCTTCGCGCACCGCACGTTTCTGAAAAAGCGTCTACTGCGATGGAAAAAACAAACACCATCGTTCTCAAAGTTGCTAAAGACGCGACCAAAGCAGAGATCAAAGCTGCTGTGCAGAAACTGTTTGAAGTCGAAGTCGAAGTCGTTAACACCCTGGTAGTTAAAGGGAAAGTTAAACGTCACGGACAGCGTATCGGTCGTCGTAGCGACTGGAAAAAAGCTTACGTCACCCTGAAAGAAGGCCAGAATCTGGACTTCGTTGGCGGCGCTGAGTAAGTCGGAGGAGTAATACAATGGCAGTTGTTAAATGTAAACCGACATCTCCGGGTCGTCGCCACGTAGTTAAAGTGGTTAACCCTGAGCTGCACAAGGGCAAACCTTTTGCTCCGTTGCTGGAAAAAAACAGCAAATCCGGTGGTCGTAACAACAATGGCCGTATCACCACTCGTCACATCGGTGGTGGCCACAAGCAGGCTTATCGTATTGTTGACTTCAAACGCAACAAAGACGGTATCCCAGCAGTTGTTGAACGTCTTGAGTACGATCCGAACCGTTCCGCGAACATCGCGCTGGTTCTGTACAAAGACGGCGAACGCCGTTACATCCTGGCCCCTAAAGGCCTGAAAGCTGGCGACCAGATTCAGTCTGGCGTTGATGCTGCAATCAAAGCAGGCAACACCCTGCCGATGCGCAATATCCCGGTTGGTTCTACCGTTCATAACGTAGAAATGAAACCAGGTAAAGGCGGTCAGCTGGCACGTTCCGCTGGTACTTACGTTCAGATCGTTGCGCGTGACGGTGCTTATGTCACCCTGCGTCTGCGTTCTGGTGAAATGCGTAAAGTCGAAGCAGACTGCCGCGCTACTCTGGGCGAAGTTGGCAATGCTGAGCATATGCTGCGCGTTCTGGGTAAAGCTGGTGCTGCACGCTGGCGTGGTGTTCGTCCTACCGTTCGCGGTACTGCGATGAACCCAGTCGACCACCCACATGGTGGTGGTGAAGGTCGTAACTTTGGTAAGCACCCGGTAACTCCGTGGGGCGTTCAGACCAAAGGTAAGAAGACCCGCAGCAACAAGCGTACTGATAAATTTATCGTACGTCGCCGTAGCAAATAATTTTAGAGGATAAGCCATGCCACGTTCTCTCAAGAAAGGTCCTTTTATTGACCTGCACTTGCTGAAGAAGGTAGAGAAAGCGGTGGAAAGCGGAGACAAGAAGCCCCTGCGCACTTGGTCCCGTCGTTCAACGATCTTTCCTAACATGATCGGTTTGACCATCGCTGTCCATAATGGTCGTCAGCACGTTCCAGTCTTTGTTACCGACGAAATGGTTGGTCACAAACTGGGTGAATTCGCACCGACTCGTACTTATCGCGGCCACGCTGCTGATAAAAAAGCGAAGAAGAAATAAGGTAGGAGGAAGAGATGGAAACTTTAGCTCAACATCGCCATGCTCGTTCTTCTGCACAGAAGGTTCGCCTTGTTGCTGACCTGATTCGCGGTAAGAAAGTGTCGCAGGCCCTGGACATCCTGACCTATACCAACAAGAAAGCTGCGGTATTGGTCAAGAAAGTACTGGAATCTGCCATTGCTAACGCTGAACACAACGATGGCGCTGACATCGACGATCTGAAAGTCGCGAAAATTTTCGTAGATGAAGGCCCAAGCATGAAGCGCATTATGCCGCGTGCGAAAGGTCGTGCAGATCGCATCCTGAAGCGCACCAGCCACATTACTGTGGTTGTGTCCGATCGCTGAGACTCTGGAGACTAGCAATGGGTCAGAAAGTACATCCTAATGGTATTCGCCTGGGTATTGTAAAACCATGGAACTCTACCTGGTTTGCGAACACCAAAGAATTCGCTGACAACCTGGACAGCGATTTTAAAGTACGTCAGTACCTGACTAAGGAACTGGCTAAAGCGTCTGTATCTCGTATCGTTATCGAGCGTCCAGCGAAGAGCATCCGTGTGACTATTCACACTGCTCGTCCTGGCATCGTTATCGGTAAGAAAGGCGAAGACGTAGAAAAACTGCGCAAGGTCGTAGCGGATATCGCTGGCGTTCCTGCACAGATCAATATCGCTGAAGTTCGTAAGCCTGAACTGGACGCTAAATTGGTTGCTGACAGCATCACTTCTCAGCTGGAACGTCGTGTTATGTTCCGTCGTGCTATGAAGCGTGCTGTACAGAACGCAATGCGTCTGGGCGCTAAAGGTATCAAAGTTGAAGTTAGCGGCCGTCTGGGCGGCGCGGAAATCGCACGTACCGAATGGTACCGTGAAGGTCGCGTACCGCTGCACACTCTGCGTGCTGACATCGACTACAACACCTCTGAAGCGCACACCACTTACGGTGTAATCGGCGTTAAGGTATGGATCTTCAAAGGTGAGATCCTGGGTGGTATGGCTGCTGTTGAACAACCGGAAAAACCGGCTGCTCAACCTAAAAAGCAGCAGCGTAAAGGCCGTAAATAAGGAGCGTCGCTGATGTTACAACCAAAGCGTACAAAATTCCGTAAAGTGCACAAAGGCCGCAACCGTGGTCTGGCGCAGGGTACGGATGTTAGCTTCGGCACTTTCGGTCTGAAAGCTGTTGGCCGTGGTCGTCTGACTGCACGTCAGATCGAAGCAGCACGTCGTGCAATGACCCGTGCAGTTAAGCGTCAAGGTAAGATCTGGATCCGTGTATTCCCGGACAAACCGATCACCGAGAAGCCACTGGAAGTTCGTATGGGTAAAGGTAAAGGTAACGTGGAGTACTGGGTTGCCTTGATCCAACCGGGCAAAGTCCTTTATGAAATGGACGGTGTTCCGGAAGAGCTGGCCCGTGAAGCCTTCGGCCTGGCAGCAGCGAAACTGCCTATCAAAACCACCTTTGTAACTAAGACGGTGATGTAATGAAAGCAAAAGAGCTGCGTGAAAAAAGCGTTGAAGAGCTGAACGCTGAGCTGCTGAACCTGCTGCGTGAGCAGTTCAACCTGCGCATGCAGGCTGCAAGTGGCCAGCTGCAACAGACTCACCTGCTGAAGCAAGTGCGTCGCAATGTTGCACGCGTTAAGACTTTACTGACTCAGAAGGCGGGTGCGTAATGACCGATAAAATCCGTACTCTGCAAGGTCGTGTTGTTAGCGACAAAATGGAGAAATCCATTGTTGTAGCTATCGAACGTATTGTGAAACACCCGATCTACGGTAAATTCATCAAGCGTACGACCAAACTGCACGTACATGACGAGAACAACGAATGTGGTATCGGCGACAAGGTTGAAATCCGTGAATGCCGTCCACTGTCCAAGACTAAGTCCTGGACGCTGGTTCGCGTTGTAGAGAAAGCGGTTCTGTAATACAGTACGCCTTCTCAATACGAATAAACGGCTCAGCGATGAGCCGTTTATTTTTTCTACCCATATTGCAGAAGCGGTGTTATAATGCCGCGCCCTCGATATGGGGCTTTTTAACGGCTCTGATTTTAGAGTCTCAGGTAGTAGTTGACATTAGCGGAGCACTAAAATGATCCAAGAACAGACTATGCTGAACGTCGCCGACAACTCCGGTGCACGTCGCGTAATGTGTATCAAGGTTCTGGGTGGCTCGCACCGTCGCTACGCAGGCGTAGGCGACATCATCAAGATCACCATCAAGGAAGCAATTCCACGTGGTAAGGTCAAAAAAGGTGATGTGCTGAAGGCGGTAGTGGTGCGCACCAAGAAGGGTGTTCGTCGCCCTGACGGTTCTGTCATTCGCTTCGATGGTAATGCATGCGTTATTTTAAACAATAACAGCGAGCAGCCTATCGGCACGCGTATCTTTGGGCCGGTAACTCGTGAACTTCGTACTGAGAAGTTCATGAAAATTATCTCTCTGGCACCAGAAGTACTCTAAGGAGCGAATCATGGCAGCGAAAATCCGTCGTGATGACGAAGTTATCGTGTTAACCGGTAAAGATAAAGGTAAACGCGGTAAAGTAAAAAATGTTCTGTCTTCCGGCAAACTTGTCGTTGAAGGTATCAACCTGGTTAAGAAACATCAGAAGCCGGTTCCGGCCCTGAACCAACCAGGCGGCATCGTTGAAAAAGAAGCTGCTATTCAGGTTTCTAACGTTGCAATCTTCAATGCGGCTACCGGTAAGGCTGACCGTGTAGGCTTTAGATTCGAAGACGGCAAAAAAGTCCGTTTCTTCAAGTCTAACAGCGAAACTATCAAGTAATTTGGAGTAGTACGATGGCGAAACTGCATGATTACTACAAAGACGAAGTAGTTAAGAAACTCATGACCGAGTTTAACTACAATTCTGTCATGCAAGTCCCTCGGGTCGAGAAGATCACCCTGAACATGGGTGTTGGTGAAGCGATCGCTGACAAGAAACTGCTGGATAACGCAGCAGCTGACCTGACAGCAATCTCCGGTCAAAAACCGCTGATCACCAAAGCACGCAAATCTGTTGCAGGCTTCAAAATCCGTCAGGGCTATCCGATCGGCTGTAAAGTAACTCTGCGTGGCGAACGCATGTGGGAGTTCTTTGAGCGCCTGATCACTATTGCTGTTCCACGTATCCGTGACTTCCGTGGCCTGTCCGCGAAGTCTTTCGACGGTCGTGGTAACTACAGCATGGGTGTCCGTGAGCAGATCATCTTCCCAGAAATCGACTACGATAAAGTCGACCGCGTGCGTGGTTTGGATATTACCATTACCACTACTGCGAAATCTGACGAAGAAGGCCGTGCTCTGCTGGCTGCCTTTGACTTCCCGTTCCGCAAGTAAGGTAGGGTTACTGAATGGCTAAGCAATCAATGAAAGCACGCGAAGTAAAGCGCGTAGCTTTAGCTGATAAATTCTTCGCTAAACGCGCTGAACTGAAAGCGATCATTTCTGATGTGAACGCTTCCGACGAAGATCGTTGGAATGCGGTTCTCAAGCTGCAGTCTCTGCCGCGTGATTCCAGCCCGTCTCGTCAGCGTAACCGCTGTCGTCAAACAGGTCGTCCACATGGTTATGTGGGCAAGTTTGGGTTGAGCCGTATCAAACTGCGTGAAGCCGCCATGCGCGGTGAAGTGCCAGGCTTGAAAAAGGCTAGCTGGTAATTACCAATTGAATCACGGGAGTAAAGACAGATGAGCATGCAAGATCCGATCGCGGATATGCTGACCCGTATCCGTAACGGTCAGGCCGCGAACAAAGTTGCGGTCACCATGCCTTCCGCCAAGCTGAAAGTGGCAATTGCCAACGTGCTGAAGGAAGAAGGTTTTATCGAAGATTTTAAAGTTGAAGGCGACACCAAGCCGGAACTGGAACTTACTCTCAAGTATTTCCAGGGTAAAGCTGTTGTAGAAAGCATTCAGCGTGTCAGCCGCCCAGGTCTGCGCATCTATAAGAAAAAAGATGAGCTGCCAAAAGTTATGGCTGGCCTTGGTATCGCAGTTGTTTCTACCTCTAAAGGTGTTATGACTGATCGTGCAGCGCGCCAGGCTGGTCTTGGTGGCGAAATTATCTGCTACGTAGCCTAATCGGAGGAAAGAATGTCTCGTGTTGCTAAAGCACCGGTCGTTATTCCTGCCGGCGTTGATGTAAAAATCGACGGTCAGGTTATTACGATCAAAGGTAAAAACGGCGAGCTGACTCGTACCCTCAACAAAGCTGTTGAAGTTAAACATGCAGATAACGCTCTGACCTTCGGTCCACGTGATGGTTTCGTGGATGGATGGGCTCAGGCTGGTACCGCGCGTGCCCTGCTGAACTCAATGGTTGTTGGTGTTACCGAAGGCTTCACTAAAAAGCTTCAGCTGGTTGGTGTAGGTTATCGTGCAGCTATCAAAGGGAATGCAGTAGGCCTGTCTCTGGGCTTCTCACACCCTGTTGAGCATCCGCTGCCGGCCGGTATCACTGCAGAATGTCCGACTCAAACTGAAATCGTGCTGAAAGGCGCTGATAAACAGCTGATCGGTCAGGTTGCAGCAGATCTGCGCGCCTACCGTCGTCCTGAGCCTTACAAAGGCAAGGGTGTTCGTTACGCCGACGAAGTCGTGCGTACCAAAGAGGCTAAGAAGAAGTAAGGTAACACTATGGATAAGAAATCTGCTCGTATCCGTCGTGCGACCCGCGCACGCCGCAAGCTCAAAGAGCTGGGTGCAACTCGCCTGGTGGTACATCGTACCCCGCGTCATATTTACGCACAGGTAATTGCACCGAACGGTTCTGAAGTTCTGGTAGCTGCTTCTACTGTAGAAAAAGCTATCTCAGAACAATTGAAGTACACCGGTAACAAAGACGCCGCTGCAGCTGTAGGTAAAGCTGTTGCAGAACGCGCTCTGGAAAAAGGCATCAGCAATGTTTCCTTTGACCGTTCCGGGTTCCAATATCATGGTCGTGTCCAGGCACTGGCAGATGCTGCCCGTGAAGCTGGCCTTCAGTTCTAAGGTAGAGGTGTAAGATGGCTCACATCGAAAAACAGGCTGGCGAACTGCAGGAAAAGCTGATCGCGGTAAACCGCGTATCTAAAACCGTTAAAGGTGGTCGTATTTTCTCCTTCACAGCTCTGACTGTAGTAGGCGATGGTAACGGTCGCGTTGGTTTTGGTTACGGTAAAGCGCGTGAAGTTCCAGCAGCGATCCAGAAAGCGATGGAAAAAGCCCGTCGCAATATGATTAACGTCGCGCTGAACAACGGCACCCTGCAGCACCCAGTTAAAGGTGTTCACACGGGTTCTCGTGTATTCATGCAGCCAGCTTCAGAAGGTACCGGTATCATCGCCGGTGGTGCAATGCGCGCCGTTCTGGAAGTTGCTGGGGTTCATAACGTTCTGGCTAAAGCATATGGTTCCACCAACCCGATCAACGTGGTTCGTGCAACTATTGATGGCCTGGAAAATATGAATTCTCCAGAAATGGTCGCTGCCAAGCGTGGTAAATCCGTTGAAGAAATTCTGGGGTAATTGACCATGGCAAAGACTATTAAAATCACTCAAACCCGCAGTGCAATCGGTCGTCTGCCGAAACACAAGGCAACGCTGCTTGGCCTGGGTCTGCGTCGTATTGGTCATACCGTTGAGCGCGAGGATACTCCTGCTGTTCGTGGTATGGTCAACGCGGTTTACTTCATGGTTAAAGTTGAGGAGTAAGAGATGCGTTTAAATACTCTGTCTCCGGCCGAAGGCTCTAAAAAGGCGGGTAAACGCCTGGGTCGTGGTATCGGTTCTGGCCTCGGCAAAACCGGTGGTCGTGGTCACAAAGGTCAGAACTCTCGTTCTGGCGGTGGCGTACGTCGCGGTTTCGAGGGTGGCCAGATGCCACTGTACCGTCGTCTGCCGAAGTTCGGCTTCACCTCTCGCAAAGCAGCGATCACAGCGGAAATCCGTCTGTCTGACCTGGCGAAAGTTGAAGGCGGCGTTGTAGACCTGAACACGCTGAAAGCGGCTAACATTATCGGTATTCAGATTGAGTTCGCGAAAGTGATCCTGTCTGGTGAAGTTTCTACTCCGGTAACTGTTCGTGGCCTGCGTGTTACTAAAGGTGCTCGTGCTGCTATCGAAGCTGCTGGCGGTAAAATTGAGGAATAAGTAGCAGATGGCTAAGCAACCGGGATTAGATTTTCAAAGTGCCAAAGGTGGATTTGGCGAGCTGAAACGCAGACTGCTGTTTGTTATCGGCGCGCTGATTGTGTTCCGTATTGGCTCTTTTATTCCGATCCCTGGTATCGATGCCGCTGTACTTGCCAAACTGCTTGAGCAACAGCGAGGCACCATCATTGAAATGTTCAACATGTTCTCTGGTGGTGCTCTCAGCCGTGCTTCTATCTTTGCTCTGGGTATTATGCCGTACATTTCGGCATCGATTATTATCCAGCTGCTGACGGTCGTTCATCCGGCCCTGGCAGAGCTGAAGAAAGAAGGGGAGTCTGGACGTCGTAAGATTAGTCAGTACACCCGTTACGGTACTCTGGTGCTGGCAATATTCCAGTCGATCGGTATTGCTACCGGTCTGCCGAATATGCCTGGTATGCAGGGCCTGGTATTAAACCCAGGCTTTGCATTCTATTTCACCGCTGTTGTTAGTCTGGTCACAGGGACGATGTTCCTGATGTGGCTCGGCGAACAGATTACTGAGCGTGGTATCGGTAACGGTATCTCAATCATTATCTTCGCCGGTATCGTTGCGGGACTCCCGCCGGCCATCGCCCATACTATCGAGCAAGCGCGTCAAGGCGACCTGCACTTCCTCCTGTTGCTGTTGGTTGCAGTATTAGTATTTGCAGTGACGTTCTTTGTTGTCTTCGTTGAACGTGGTCAACGCCGCATTGTGGTGAACTACGCTAAGCGTCAGCAGGGTCGTCGTGTCTATGCTGCACAGAGCACACATTTACCGCTGAAAGTGAATATGGCGGGGGTTATCCCGGCTATCTTCGCTTCCAGTATTATTCTGTTCCCGGCAACCATCGCGTCATGGTTCGGGGGCGGTACTGGTTGGAACTGGCTGACAACAATTTCGCTGTATTTGCAGCCTGGGCAACCACTTTATGTGTTACTCTATGCGTCTGCGATCATCTTCTTCTGTTTCTTCTACACGGCGTTGGTCTTCAACCCGCGTGAAACAGCAGATAACCTGAAGAAGTCCGGTGCATTTGTACCAGGAATTCGTCCGGGAGAGCAAACGGCGAAGTATATCGATAAAGTAATGACCCGCCTGACTTTGGTTGGTGCGCTTTATATTACTTTTATCTGCCTGATCCCGGAGTTCATGCGTGATGCAATGAAAGTTCCGTTCTACTTCGGTGGGACCTCACTGCTTATCGTTGTTGTCGTGATTATGGACTTTATGGCTCAAGTGCAAACTCTTATGATGTCCAGTCAGTATGAGTCTGCATTGAAGAAGGCGAACCTGAAAGGCTACGGCCGCTAATTGGTCGCCTGAGAAGTTACGGAGAGTAAAAATGAAAGTTCGTGCTTCCGTCAAGAAATTATGCCGTAACTGCAAAATCGTTAAGCGTGATGGTGTCATCCGTGTGATTTGCAGTGCCGAGCCGAAGCATAAACAGCGCCAAGGCTGATTATTTCGCATATTTTTCTTGCAAAGTTGGGTTGAGCTGGCTAGATTAGCCAGCCAATCTTTTGTATGTCTGTACGTTTCCATTTGAGTATCCTGAAAACGGGCTTTTCAGCATGGTGCGTACATATTAAATAGTAGGAGTGCATAGTGGCCCGTATAGCAGGCATTAACATTCCTGATCAGAAACATGCTGTGATCGCATTAACTTCGATCTACGGCATCGGCAAGACCCGTTCTAAAGCCATCCTGGCTGCAGCGGGTATCGCTGAAGATGTTAAGATCAGTGAGCTGTCTGAAGGACAAATCGACACGCTGCGTGACGAAGTTGCCAAATTTGTCGTTGAAGGTGATCTGCGCCGTGAAATCAGCATGAGCATCAAGCGCCTGATGGATCTTGGTTGCTATCGCGGTTTGCGTCATCGTCGTGGTCTGCCAGTGCGCGGTCAGCGTACTAAGACCAACGCACGTACCCGTAAGGGTCCGCGCAAACCGATCAAGAAATAATCGGGGTGATTGAATAATGGCAAAGGCACCAGTTCGTGCACGTAAACGTGTAAGAAAACAAGTCTCTGACGGCGTGGCTCATATCCATGCTTCTTTCAACAACACCATCGTTACTATTACTGATCGTCAGGGTAACGCATTGGGTTGGGCAACAGCCGGTGGTTCCGGTTTCCGTGGTTCTCGCAAATCCACTCCGTTCGCAGCTCAGGTTGCAGCAGAGCGTTGCGCTGAAGCCGTAAAAGAATACGGCATCAAGAATCTGGAAGTTATGGTTAAAGGTCCGGGTCCGGGTCGTGAATCTACTGTTCGCGCTCTGAACGCCGCTGGTTTCCGCATCACGAATATTACTGATGTGACTCCGATCCCTCATAACGGTTGTCGTCCGCCGAAAAAACGTCGCGTATAACGCTCGTTTTTTAGGTTAGTTGGAGATAGAAAATGGCAAGATATTTGGGTCCTAAGCTCAAGCTGAGCCGTCGTGAGGGCACCGACTTATTCCTTAAGTCTGGCGTTCGCGCGATCGATACCAAGTGTAAAATTGAACAAGCTCCTGGCCAGCACGGTGCGCGTAAACCGCGTCTGTCTGACTATGGTGTGCAGTTGCGTGAAAAGCAAAAAGTTCGCCGTATGTACGGTGTGCTGGAGCGTCAGTTCCGTAACTACTATAAAGAAGCAGCACGTCTGAAAGGCAACACAGGTGAAAACCTGCTGGCTCTGCTGGAAGGTCGTCTGGACAACGTTGTATACCGTATGGGCTTCGGCGCTACTCGTGCTGAATCACGTCAGCTGGTTAGCCACAAAGCAATCATGGTAAACGGTCGTGTTGTTAACATCGCTTCTTATCAGGTTAAAGCGAATGACGTTGTTAGCATTCGTGAGAAAGCGAAAAAGCAATCTCGCGTGAAGGCCGCTCTGGAGCTGGCTGAGCAGCGTGAAAAGCCAACCTGGCTGGAAGTTGATGCTGGCAAGATGGAAGGTACGTTCAAGCGTCAGCCTGAGCGTTCTGATCTGTCTGCGGACATTAACGAACACCTGATCGTCGAGCTTTACTCCAAGTAAAGCTTAGTACCAAAGAGAGGACACAATGCAGGGTTCTGTGACAGAGTTTCTAAAACCGCGCCTGGTAGATATCGAGCAAGTGAGTTCGACGCACGCCAAGGTGACCCTTGAGCCTTTAGAGCGTGGCTTTGGCCATACTCTGGGTAACGCACTGCGCCGTATTCTGCTCTCATCGATGCCGGGTTGCGCGGTGACCGAGGTTGAGATTGATGGTGTACTTCATGAGTACAGCACCAAAGAAGGCGTTCAGGAAGATATCCTTGAAATCCTGCTCAACCTGAAAGGGCTGGCGGTGAGAGTTCAGGGTAAAGATGAAGTTATTCTTACTCTGAATAAATCTGGCATTGGCCCTGTGACTGCAGCCGACATCACCCACGACGGTGATGTTGAAATCGTCAAGCCGCAGCACGTGATCTGCCACCTGACCGATGAGAACGCAGCTATTAGCATGCGTATCAAAGTTCAGCGCGGTCGTGGTTATGTGCCGGCTTCTGCCCGAATTCATTCGGAAGAAGATGAGCGCCCAATCGGCCGTCTGCTGGTCGACGCATGCTACAGCCCTGTAGAGCGTATTGCCTACAATGTTGAAGCAGCGCGTGTAGAACAGCGTACCGACCTGGACAAGCTGGTCATCGAAATGGAAACCAACGGCACAATCGATCCTGAAGAGGCGATTCGTCGTGCGGCAACCATCCTGGCAGAACAACTGGAAGCTTTCGTTGACTTACGTGATGTACGTCAGCCAGAAGTGAAAGAAGAGAAACCAGAATTCGATCCGATCCTGCTGCGCCCTGTTGACGATCTCGAATTGACTGTCCGCTCTGCTAACTGCCTCAAGGCAGAAGCTATCCACTATATCGGTGATCTGGTACAGCGTACCGAGGTTGAGTTGCTGAAAACGCCGAACCTGGGTAAAAAATCTCTTACCGAGATTAAAGACGTGCTGGCTTCACGTGGTCTGTCTCTGGGCATGCGCCTGGAAAACTGGCCACCGGCAAGCATTGCTGACGAGTAACCGGATCACAGGTTAAGGTTTTACTGAGAAGGATAAGGTCATGCGCCATCGTAAGAGTGGTCGTCAACTGAACCGCAACAGCAGCCATCGCCAGGCTATGTTCCGCAACATGGCAGGTTCACTGGTTCGTCATGAAATCATCAAGACGACCCTGCCTAAAGCGAAAGAGCTGCGTCGCGTAGTTGAGCCGCTGATTACTCTTGCCAAGACTGACAGCGTTGCTAATCGTCGTCTGGCATTCGCCCGTACTCGTGATAACGAGATCGTGGCAAAACTGTTTAACGAACTGGGCCCGCGTTTCGCGAGCCGTGCCGGTGGTTACACTCGCATTCTGAAGTGTGGTTTCCGTGCAGGCGACAACGCGCCGATGGCTTACATCGAGCTGGTTGATCGTTCAGAGAAAGCAGAAGCTGCTGCAGAGTAATCTGCAGTAACGTAAAAAAACCCGCCTCGGCGGGTTTTTTTATATCCGCATTATCCCCACTTCTCTACAATACCTGTATCAATTTTGTTCATCCCCTGGAGTTGATGATGTGGTTGCTTGACCAGTGGGCAGAACGCCATATTCGCGATGCCCAAAATAAAGGCGATTTCGACAATCTTCCCGGGAGCGGCGAACCTCTTGAACTGGAAGATGATTCGCATATTGCGCCTGAACTCCGGGCTGGATACCGTTTGCTAAAAAATGCTGGCTGCCTCCCGCCCGAGCTTGAGCAGCGCAGAGAGGCTGTTGAACTTGTCGATCTGCTAAAAGGGATCCGTCAGGATGATCCTCGACATAAAGAACTTAGCCGCAGGCTTGCCCTGATCGAGCTCAAGCTGCGCCAGGCAGGAATGAGCACGGAATTCCTGCATGGGGAATACGGTGAAATATTGATGAAGAAGATAAACGAGGAGTAGCGATGTACCGTATCGGTGAACTTGCAAAGCTCGCGAACGTAACGCCGGACACTATCCGATATTACGAAAAGCAGCAGATGATCGATCATGAGGTACGCACGGAAGGCGGCTTTCGGCTTTATACCGATAACGATCTGCAACGTCTGAGATTCATACGCTACGCCCGACAGCTTGGCTTCACGCTTGATTCGATCCGCGAGTTATTATCGATCCGCATCGATCCTGAGCATCACACTTGTCAGGAATCCAAAAGCATCGTACAAGCCCGGCTTGATGAAGTTGAAGCCCGTATTCTGGAACTGCAAACCATGCAGCGCTCTTTGCAAAGGTTGAATGATGCCTGCTGCGGAACGGCTCATAGCAGTATTTATTGTTCAATTCTGGAAGCCCTTGAACAGGGAGCCAGTGGAGAAACTCGGGGATGTTGATTTTTAATCTACTCGGGTCTAGACTTCCGTCGTCATAAACCATGCTCAGGAGAAATTATGAGCCGCTATCAGCACACGAAGGGACAAATTAAAGATAATGCCATCGAGGCTTTACTTCACGACCCGCTTTTTCGACAGCGCGTTGAAAAGAATAAAAAAGGGAAGGGGAGTTATCTGCGTAAAGACAAACATGCAAAACGGGGTAACTGGGAGGCCAGTGGCAAGCAAGCGAATCGCTTATTTACCACTGGCCTTCCTGCTTTTAACTGCTGATTAAACGCGGTTATTCTGCTCTTTTAACAGATCGCGAATTTCACTCAGTAACACTTCTTCTTTCGTTGGTGCAGGCGCTGCTGCTGGCTCTTCTTTTTTACGGTTGAGCCGGTTAATCAGCTTGATAGCCATAAAGATAGCAAACGCCACAATCACGAAATCAAATACGTTCTGGATAAACACGCCGTAGTGCATTACTACTGCCGGGATATCACCCTGGGCTTCACGCAGCGTGAACGCGAACTGTTTGAAATCAATGCCCCCGATTAGCAGCCCTAAAGGTGGCATGATGATGTCCGCAACTAATGATGAAACAATCTTGCCGAATGCCGCACCAATAATGACACCCACTGCCAAATCAACCACGTTCCCGCGCATCGCAAATTCGCGAAATTCTTTAATAAAACTCATTATGTTCTCCTTGTGCCAGCTGACGACTATAAGTTTAACAAATGATTAGCCAATTGCCATGCGGGATAATTAAACGTTATGAAAATAAAAGGCACAGAAATAAAGAGGGTAAAGTGCGGGGCTCTATTGAGAGCCCCGACGTATTAAAGGAAGAATGGACTAGGCTGGAATAAACGTTCGACGTCGGTAATAAATTTTTTATCGGTAAGGAACATAATTACGTGGTCGCCTTGCTCAATACGCAAATTATCATTGGCGATCATGACATCATTCCCGCGCACTACAGCGCCGATAATAGTGCCCGGCGGCAGCTTAATTTCGTCGATGGCGCGGCCCACAACGCGAGAGGTGGTTTCATCTCCATGAGCTACCGCTTCAATGGCTTCTGCCACCCCGCGCCGCAGAGATGAAACGCCGACAATGTCCGCTTTACGTACATGGCTCAGCAGAGCGGAAATGGTCGCCTGCTGCGGTGAAATGGCAATATCAATAACGCTGCCCTGAACCAGGTCGACATACGCCTTGCGCTGGATAAGCACCATGACCTTCTTTGCTCCCATACGTTTGGCGAGCATGGCGGACATAATATTCGCCTCGTCATCGTTGGTGACGGCAATAAAGAGATCAACTTGATCAATATGCTCTTCAGCCAATAATTCCTGATCCGAAGCGTCGCCGTAAAATACGATCGTATTTTGCAGTTTTTCCGCCAGCTCAGAAGCACGCTGTTGATCGCGCTCGATCAATTTCACGCTGTAGTCTTTTTCCAGCCTTCGCGCCAGGCCCGCGCCGATATTGCCACCGCCGACCAGCATAATGCGTTTATAAGGCTTTTCGAGACGCTGCAACTCACTCATCACCGCACGAATATGCTGAGAGGCCGCAATGAAGAAGACCTCATCCCCCGCTTCGACAATCGTGGAGCCTTGAGGGCGAATAGGTCTGTCGTGGCGGAAAATGGCGGCGACGCGCGTATCGATATGCGGCATGTGCTCACGCATTGTGGAAAGCGCATTGCCGATCAACGGGCCGCCGTAATAGGCCTTAACGACGGCAAGACTGACCTTACCTTCGGCAAAGTTCACCACCTGCAGTGCGCCTGGATATTCGATCAAACGATAGATATTGTCGATAACCAGCTGTTCTGGCGCGATGAGATGGTCAATAGGAACCGCTTCTGAATTAAAGAGCTTCTCAGCATCGCGGACATAGTCCGGAGAACGGATGCGCGCGATTCGGTTAGGGGTGTTGAAAAGCGAGTAGGCCACCTGACAGGCCACCATATTGGTTTCGTCAGAACTGGTCACCGCAACGAGCATGTCTGCATCGTCGGCACCTGCCTCGCGTAGCACGCGCGGGTGTGAGCCATGGCCCTGCACAACGCGAAGGTCAAATTTGTCCTGTAAAACGCGCAGACGATCCCCGTTGGTATCAACGATTGTGATGTCGTTGTTTTCGCCAACCAGGTTTTCCGCCAGCGTTCCGCCCACTTGTCCTGCGCCCAGAATGATAATTTTCATATCTCGTGACCTGTTCTCAACATCACTCTTTGATTAGCTTAGCGTAAAAGAAGCCATCGCCTTCTTCCGCGCCCGGCAGGTTTTGCTGACCCGGGCATTCAGGCGTTCCCGTATCGCGCAGCGTTGCATCCGGGGTACGTTTAAGGAAGGCCGCGATTTGCTGGCTGTTTTCTTCTGGCAGTACGGAGCAGGTTGCATAAACCAGCGTGCCGCCGGGTTTAAGATGTGGCCAGATTGCGTCAAGTATGTCCGATTGCAGTTGGGCAAGTTCCTTGATATCGCGATCGCGGCGCAGCCACTTGATATCCGGATGGCGACGAATCACGCCTGTTGCAGAGCAGGGCGCATCCAGCAAAATGCGGTCAAACTGGGTTTCACCACACCATTCTGCGGGCTTGCGTCCGTCGCCCTGCTTAACCTGAGCCTTCATGCCCAGACGCTTGAGGTTGTCGTAGACGCGTGACAGGCGCTGCTCATCGACATCCACGGCCATTACGCTGGCCTGCGGAGCCACTTCAAGAATGTGCGTTGTTTTTCCGCCAGGCGCGGCGCAAAGATCGAGGATCTGTTCCCCGTTTACTGGTTCAAGCCAGGTCATGCAACCCTGAGCCGAGGCATCCTGTACGGTCACCCAGCCTTCATCAAAACCAGGTAAAGCATGTACCGGTGCAGGGGAGGCTAAACGCACGGCATCCGGATAGGCTGCATGCGTGAATCCACTCATTCCGGTTTCTTCCAGTAATGCCAGCCATGCGTCACGGGTGTGGTGATTACGGTTGACGCGTAACCACATCGGTGGGCGTTGATTATTCGCTTCGGCAATGTTTTGCCATTGCTGCGGATACGCTTTTTTAAGGCGATTCAGCAGCCAGTCCGGGTGCAGAAAACGTGTTTCGCTTTGTGCAAATTCAGCCAGTAGCTCATCCTGCTGACGCTGGAACTGACGCAGTACGCCGTTGATCAGCCCTTTCAACTGAGGGCGTTTAATCGCAACGGCACCTTCCACCGTTTCAGCCAGCGCGGCGTGAGGTGGAATGCGTGTATGAAGAAGCTGATAAAACCCCACCATAATCAAATAATGTACGGTGCGCTGTTTGCCTGTCATTGGGCGCGACATCAGCTTATTAATGAGCCACTCAAGCTGAGAAAGGGTGCGCAGGACACCAAAGCAGAGTTCCTGGAGCAGAGCTTTGTCTTTATCAGATACCTTTTGTTGCAGGGGAGGCAGGATGTTACTCAATGACTGGCCCTGCTCGATAACCTGCTCAACGGCTTTGGCCGCCATACTGCGTAGATTTTGTTTTTTCATAACTATAAAAATAAAAATGCCCGGAAACACCGGGCTTTAAGCATATATTGGATTAGGCAAGACGATTACCCGGTATAAACCATTCGCGACGGGAATTTAATAGATCCTGAGCGCTCATGGCTTTCTTACCGGCCGGTTGCAGCGATTCAAGATTCAGGATCCCTTCTGCTGTCGCAACCTGGATACCGTTCTTGCTGGCGTCGATAATCGTGCCGGGTTCAGCAGCTGTATTGCCATTAATGACTGACGCTTTCCAGACTTTCACTGGCTGCTCATCAATCTCCATCCAGCTCATCGGCCACGGATTAAAAGCGCGGATGCAGCGTTCAAGTTGAGCGGCAGACAAGGACCAGTCGAGCCGGGCTTCTTCTTTACTCAGTTTTTCAGCATACGTCACCAGCGCCTCATCCTGAACTTCCGGTTTCGCCGTATTGTCAGCAAGCTGCTGCAGCGTCTCGATAAGCCCTTGCGGACCGAGGCCTGCAAGTTTGTCATACAGCGTAGCGCTGGTATCGTCTGCAGTAATAGGGCACGCCAGTTTATGCAGCATGTCGCCAGTGTCTAAACCTACGTCCATCTTCATGATTGTGACACCGGTTTCAACATCCCCCGCCCACAGGGAGCGCTGGATAGGTGCCGCACCACGCCAGCGCGGGAGCAAGGAGCCGTGCACGTTGATACAACCCAGACGAGGCATATCAAGCACCGCTTTTGGCAGAATTAAACCGTAAGCCACCACGACCATTACGTCGGCGTTCAGGTCAGCAACCAGCTGCTGATTTTCCTGAGGGCGTAAGGATGCGGGCTGGAAAACAGGAAGCCCATGCTCTTCTGCCAGCACCTTTACCGGGCTCGGCATCAGTTTTTTACCGCGACCAGCCGGACGGTCCGGCTGGGTAAAGACGCCGACAACCTGGTGACCAGAAGATAACAGCGCGTCAAGATGACGCGCTGCAAAATCAGGGGTTCCCGCGAAGATAATACGTAGTGTTTTAGACACGATGATCCTTGTATCCGGGGGGACGTTATGCGCGAGAGCGCAAACGATCCAGTTTCTCTACTTTTTGACGAATACGCTGCTGTTTCAACGGCGAGAGGTAATCGATAAACAGCTTACCGACCAGATGATCCATCTCATGCTGAATGCAAATTGCCAGCAGGTCATCTGCTTCCAGTTCGAACGGATTACCGTCACGATCCAAAGCGCGAATTTTCACTTTTTCGGCACGTGGCACCAAAGCGCGCTGTTCCGGAATAGAAAGACAACCTTCCTCAATGCCCGTTTCACCGCTCTTCTCAAGCAATTCAGGGTTGATCAGCACCAGACGCTCATCGCGATTTTCAGAAACGTCGATCACGATAATACGTTTATGAATGTCTACCTGCGTCGCCGCCAGGCCAATGCCTTCTTCGGCGTACATGGTATCGAACATATCATCAACGATACGCTGGATTTCTGCATTCACTTCTTTAACCGGTTCAGCGACGATGCGAAGGCGCTCGTCCGGAATATGTAACACTTGCAAAACTGCCATAAATTTCCAGAGTCGTGTTCAGGAGTTGATAAGAATATTACTTCTATTCTAGACAAATCCCGGGTCGATTGACAGCATCAGTGACCAATCGCAATGATTGCGCAGGCCGCTTATGGCAGGGGGAAAGGATGACGTCTATCGAGATATGGCTACGGCTAATACACACAGGTTCATTATGTGGCGATGGAATGCTGGAAGCGGCTGCACGACTGCACAAGCAAAAAAATATCGATGCTTCCGCTGTCAGAGACGCCGGGCTGTCAGCAAAACAGGCTGAACGGTTCTTTGCCCCAGATGAGGGTGAGCTGGAGCGTAGTCTGGTGTGGCTTGAGCAGCCGGGAAATCATTTATTGACGGCAACCCATCCGCTTTATCCTCCTTTACTTCGAGCAATTCCTGATTATCCCGGTGCATTATTCGTAAAAGGTAACCCTGAAACGCTTAATGCTGCCCAGCTGGCGGTCGTGGGTAGCCGTGCGCCGTCATGGTATGGAGAACGATGGGGGAAAATTCTGTGCGAACAACTTTCGCAAAGTGGTTTCACAATCACCAGCGGACTGGCCTGCGGTATAGACGGTGTTGCTCACAACGCCGCGCTGTCTGTAAAAGGGCGTAGCGTGGCCGTACTGGGGAACGGCCTGTTTAGCATTTATCCCCGTCGGCATCAGGCGCTGGCTATGCGGCTTATCGAAGCTGACGGGGCGATAGTGTCTGAGTTCCCTCTTTCGGCGCAGCCCCGGCCGGCAAACTTTCCGCGTCGTAATCGAATTATCAGCGGGCTTAGCCAGGGTGTATTGGTCGTTGAAGCGGCAGTGCGAAGCGGCTCGCTGGTCACTGCACGATGCGCGCTCGATCAGGGGAGGGAGGTTTTCGCCTTACCCGGCCCGATTGGTAACCCGGGGTGTGAAGGACCACACTGGCTGATAAAACAGGGTGCGACGCCGGTAACAGAAGCGCGGGACATTCTTGAAAATTTGCAATATGGCTTGCAATGTCTGCAGGAAGATCCCGAAAAGCGACATTATTCATCAGATCAGGGAAAGGTGGCATTGCCATTTCCCAAGCTCCTGGCTAACGTAGGAGATGAGGTAACACCTGTTGACGTTGTCGCTGAACGTGCCGGCCAACCTGTGCCAGTAACGGTAGCACAGCTACTCGAACTGGAGTTAGCAGGGTGGATCGCAGCTGTACCCGGCGGCTATGTCCGATTAAGGAGGGCATGCCATGTTCGACGTACTGATGTATTTGTTTGAGACTTACATCCATAACGAAGCAGAAATGCGAGTGGATCAGGACAAATTGACACAGGATCTTACCGATGCGGGGTTTGAGCGGGAAGATATCTATAATGCGTTGATGTGGCTGGAAAAACTGGCTGATTATCAGGAAGGCCTCGCCGAACCGATGCAGCTTGCTTCTGACCCGTTGTCAGTACGCATTTATACCGCAGAAGAGTGTGAAAGGCTGGACGCCAGCTGCCGGGGATTCATCTTATTCCTTGAGCAGATTCAGGTGCTGAACCTCGAAACGAGAGAAATGGTGATAGAGCGTGTCATGGCGCTGGATACGGCAGAATTTGAACTGGAAGATCTTAAATGGGTGATTCTGATGGTTCTGTTTAATATCCCGGGCTGTGAAAATGCCTATCAGCAAATGGAAGAATTACTCTTTGAAGTGAATGAAGGTATGCTGCATTAATTCTATGTGTAGCACCAAGAGTTGTTATGGCCAAATCAGCACTATTCACGGTGCATAAAAACGAGCCCTGCCCGCAGTGCGGGGCTGAACTTGTTATTCGGTCCGGGAAACACGGCCCGTTTCTCGGTTGTTCACACTATCCGGAATGTGATTATGTCCGTCCTCTGAAAAGCCAGGCGGATGGACATATCGTCAAAATTCTGGAAGGACAGCTATGTCCTCTTTGTGGTGGTGAACTAGCGCTACGTCAGGGCCGTTTCGGTATGTTTATTGGCTGTAGCCGTTATCCGGAATGTGAGCATACGGAACAAATTGATAAGCCTGATGAAACGGCGATTGCGTGTCCTCAGTGTCAGCGCGGTCAGCTGGTACAGCGCCGTTCCCGCTATGGTAAGACCTTCCATTCCTGCGATCGCTACCCTGAATGCCAGTTCGTTATCAATTTCAAACCGGTAGCGGGCGTCTGCACTCATTGCAACTATCCGCTACTTATCGAGAAGAAAACGGCGCAAGGTGTGAAACGCTTCTGCGCTAGCAAACAATGTGGAAAGCCGGTAACGGCGGATCAAAATAGTGAATAATAACCTGCCATCAGGCTCCATCGCGCATGCTGTGGACGTGCTGAAAAATGAAAAAGTCATCGCCTATCCAACTGAAGCTGTTTTTGGGGTCGGTTGCGATCCTGACAGCGAGACGGCTGTGAGCCGCCTGCTTGCCTTAAAACAAAGACCCGTAGAGAAAGGGTTGATTTTGATAGCTGCGAATTACGAGCAGCTTAAGCCCTACATTGATGACTCTATGCTGACACCGGCGCAGCGCGAGACTATTTTCTCCGCATGGCCAGGACCGGTGACCTTTGTTTTCCCGGCGCAGCCGACAACACCGCGCTGGCTGACCGGACGCTTTGATTCCCTCGCCGTTCGCGTCACCGATCATCCTCTGGTGGTTGAGCTTTGCCTGGCATTTGGTAAACCGCTGGTCTCAACCAGCGCCAACCTGACCGGATTGCCACCTTGTCGTACAACCGAAGAAGTGTTGGCACAGTTCGGAAATGACTTCCCGGTTGCTGTTGGAGAGACGGGAGGGCGCCTGAATCCGTCTGAAATTCGCGACGCTTTGACCGGCGAACGTTTTCGCCAGGGGTAATCTCATGGAAACCTATGCTGTTTTTGGTAATCCGATTGCACACAGCAAGTCACCGCTGATCCATCAGCAATTTGCGGAGCAGCTGCAGATAAATCATCCCTATGGCCGCGTACTGGCACCGGTAGATGCATTTATTCCAACGCTCAAGGCTTTTTTCGCCGCAGGTGGCAAAGGTGCGAATGTGACGGTTCCTTTTAAAGAGGTAGCTTTCGAACGTGCTGATGAACTGACCGAGCGCGCTTCTCTTGCTGGTGCAGTAAATACCCTAAAACGGCTTGAGGACGGACGTCTTCTGGGCGACAACACTGATGGAATAGGTTTGCTGAGCGATCTGGAACGACTGTCGTTTATTAAACCTGGGTTCCGGGTCCTGCTGATTGGTGCGGGTGGCGCATCGCGGGGAGTACTGTTACCTCTGCTTTCTCTGGACTGTGCGGTGACCATTACCAACCGAACTTTTTCCCGGGCAGAAGCGCTGGCGGCGTTGTTTGCGCATACCGGCAGTGTAAGTGCGGTAGCGCTTGACGATCTTGCCGAACGTGAGTTCGATCTTGTCATTAATGCCACATCCAGCGGCATCAGTGGCGAAATCCCGGCGATCCCCGCTTCGCTGGTCAGCGCGCACATGTACTTCTATGACATGTTCTATCAGAAAGGGAATACGCCCTTCCTGAACTGGTGCGAACAACACGGTGCGAAACAGTTAGCCGATGGGCTGGGAATGCTGGTGGGGCAGGCTGCGCATGCGGTACTGCTCTGGCACGGGGTGTTGCCTGCAGTCGAGCCGGTCATTGAAAAGCTAAAGCAGGAGCTTTCGGCGTGAATCAGGCTATTCATTTCCCGGACAGAGAGAGCTGGGATGAGCATAAGCAGGCGGTCTGTTTTCCGGTGCTGGTGCAGGGTATGCAGCTTACCTGTGCCATCCATGGAGAAGCGCTGTTACATCGTTTTGGCGGCACAGACCCGATAGCCGTTTTTTGCGAAAATCGCTGGGATCTGGAAGAGGAAGCCAGCGATTTAATCCGCGAGCAGCAGGAAGACGATCAGGGGTGGGTTTGGTTATCCTGATCCAAATAATCATTCTTCCATTTTACGTAGTTGTTCGCCGAGTATTTTAATCCTTCGATCTCTGCCTCCTTCAGGGGGCGGATCTGTTTTACCGGGCTTCCCAGATAGAGATAACCACTTTCCAGACGTTTGTTCTGCGGAACCAGGCTACCGGCCCCAATCATTACGTCTTCTTCTACTATCACGCCATCCAGCAAAATCGATCCCATGCCAACAAGCACCCGATTACCGATAGTGCAGCCGTGAAGCATCACTTTATGTCCGACGGTAACATCTTCTCCAATGATGAGGGGATTGCCCTCCGGGTTATAAGAGGATTTGTGCGTAACATGCAGAACGCTACCGTCCTGAATATTGGTACGGGCACCGATCGACACATAATTTACATCTCCCCTGATGGCGACGAGCGGCCAGATACTGACGTCATCGGCCATTCGGACATCACCAATGACCACGCTGGTGGCATCGATCATCACGCGATCGCCTTTTTGGGGGAACAGATCTTTATAAGGGCGTAACACTGCAGACATAACTACCTCTAAGGATGAGCGCTATACGGAAGACTTGATCATATTATTGGATCGAGGCAAGGCAAAATGCGTCAATATTTAAGCAGATCGGGCGGGATTTCAGCGAAAAGCGCGGAAAATCAGCAGTCGAAAAAAAAGATCTAAAAAACACTTGTGCTAAAAATTGGGATCCCTATAATGCGCCTCCATCGACACGGCGGATGTGAATCACTTCACAGTTAACCCGGTCGGTTGAAGAGAAAAAAAATCCTGAAATAACGGGTTGACTCTGAAAGAGGAAAGCGTAATATACGCCACCTCGCAACGGTGAGCGAAAGCCGCGTTGCACTGCTCTTTAACAATTTATCAGACAATCTGTGTGGGCACTCAAAGTGACATGGATTCTTAACGTCCTCGGACGAAAAATGAATACCAAGTCTCTGAGTGAACATACGTAATTCATTACGAAGTTTAATTCACGAGCATCAAACTTAAATTGAAGAGTTTGATCATGGCTCAGATTGAACGCTGGCGGCAGGCCTAACACATGCAAGTCGAACGGTAGCACAGAGAGCTTGCTCTCGGGTGACGAGTGGCGGACGGGTGAGTAATGTCTGGGAAACTGCCTGATGGAGGGGGATAACTACTGGAAACGGTAGCTAATACCGCATAACGTCGCAAGACCAAAGAGGGGGACCTTCGGGCCTCTTGCCATCAGATGTGCCCAGATGGGATTAGCTAGTAGGTGGGGTAACGGCTCACCTAGGCGACGATCCCTAGCTGGTCTGAGAGGATGACCAGCCACACTGGAACTGAGACACGGTCCAGACTCCTACGGGAGGCAGCAGTGGGGAATATTGCACAATGGGCGCAAGCCTGATGCAGCCATGCCGCGTGTATGAAGAAGGCCTTCGGGTTGTAAAGTACTTTCAGCGGGGAGGAAGGCGATAAGGTTAATAACCTTGTCGATTGACGTTACCCGCAGAAGAAGCACCGGCTAACTCCGTGCCAGCAGCCGCGGTAATACGGAGGGTGCAAGCGTTAATCGGAATTACTGGGCGTAAAGCGCACGCAGGCGGTCTGTCAAGTCGGATGTGAAATCCCCGGGCTCAACCTGGGAACTGCATTCGAAACTGGCAGGCTAGAGTCTTGTAGAGGGGGGTAGAATTCCAGGTGTAGCGGTGAAATGCGTAGAGATCTGGAGGAATACCGGTGGCGAAGGCGGCCCCCTGGACAAAGACTGACGCTCAGGTGCGAAAGCGTGGGGAGCAAACAGGATTAGATACCCTGGTAGTCCACGCCGTAAACGATGTCGACTTGGAGGTTGTGCCCTTGAGGCGTGGCTTCCGGAGCTAACGCGTTAAGTCGACCGCCTGGGGAGTACGGCCGCAAGGTTAAAACTCAAATGAATTGACGGGGGCCCGCACAAGCGGTGGAGCATGTGGTTTAATTCGATGCAACGCGAAGAACCTTACCTACTCTTGACATCCAGAGAACTTAGCAGAGATGCTTTGGTGCCTTCGGGAACTCTGAGACAGGTGCTGCATGGCTGTCGTCAGCTCGTGTTGTGAAATGTTGGGTTAAGTCCCGCAACGAGCGCAACCCTTATCCTTTGTTGCCAGCGGTTAGGCCGGGAACTCAAAGGAGACTGCCAGTGATAAACTGGAGGAAGGTGGGGATGACGTCAAGTCATCATGGCCCTTACGAGTAGGGCTACACACGTGCTACAATGGCGCATACAAAGAGAAGCGACCTCGCGAGAGCAAGCGGACCTCATAAAGTGCGTCGTAGTCCGGATTGGAGTCTGCAACTCGACTCCATGAAGTCGGAATCGCTAGTAATCGTGGATCAGAATGCCACGGTGAATACGTTCCCGGGCCTTGTACACACCGCCCGTCACACCATGGGAGTGGGTTGCAAAAGAAGTAGGTAGCTTAACCTTCGGGAGGGCGCTTACCACTTTGTGATTCATGACTGGCGTGAAGTCGTAACAAGGTAACCGTAGGGGAACCTGCGGTTGGATCACCTCCTTACCTTAAAGAACCTGCCTTTGTAGTGCTCACACAGATTGTCTGATGAAAAGTAAGCAGCAAGGCGTCTTGCGATTGAGACTTCAGTGTCCCCTTCGTCTAGAGGCCCAGGACACCGCCCTTTCACGGCGGTAACAGGGGTTCGAATCCCCTAGGGGACGCCACTTGCTGGTTCGTGAGTGAAAGTCACCTGCCGTCATATCTCAAAACTGACTTACGAGTCATGTTTGAGATATTTGCTCTTTAAAAATCTGGATCAAGCTGAAAATTGAAACGACACATCTTAATGGTGTGTTCGAGTCTCTCAAATTTTCGCAATCATGAAGTGAAACATCTTCGGGTTGTGAGGTTAAGCGACTAAGCGTACACGGTGGATGCCCTGGCAGTCAGAGGCGATGAAGGACGTGCTAATCTGCGAAAAGCGACGGCGAGGTGATATGAACCTTTGACCCGTCGATGTCCGAATGGGGAAACCCAGTGCAATCCGTTGCACTATCGTTAACTGAATACATAGGTTAACGAGGCGAACCGGGGGAACTGAAACATCTAAGTACCCCGAGGAAAAGAAATCAACCGAGATTCCCCCAGTAGCGGCGAGCGAACGGGGAGCAGCCCGGAGTCTGAATCAGCTTGTGTGTTAGTGGAAGCGTCTGGAAAGTCGCACGGTACAGGGTGACAGTCCCGTACACGAAAATGCACAGGTTGTGAACTCGAAGAGTAGGGCGGGACACGTGGTATCCTGTCTGAATATGGGGGGACCATCCTCCAAGGCTAAATACTCCTGACTGACCGATAGTGAACCAGTACCGTGAGGGAAAGGCGAAAAGAACCCCGGCGAGGGGAGTGAAAAAGAACCTGAAACCGTGTACGTACAAGCAGTGGGAGCACCTTCGTGGTGTGACTGCGTACCTTTTGTATAATGGGTCAGCGACTTATATTCTGTAGCAAGGTTAACCGTATAGGGGAGCCGCAGGGAAACCGAGTCTTAACTGGGCGTTAAGTTGCAGGGTATAGACCCGAAACCCGGTGATCTAGCCATGGGCAGGTTGAAGGTTGGGTAACACTAACTGGAGGACCGAACCGACTAATGTTGAAAAATTAGCGGATGACCTGTGGCTGGGGGTGAAAGGCCAATCAAACCGGGAGATAGCTGGTTCTCCCCGAAAGCTATTTAGGTAGCGCCTCGTGAACTCATCTTCGGGGGTAGAGCACTGTTTCGGCTAGGGGGCCATCCCGGCTTACCAACCCGATGCAAACTACGAATACCGAAGAATGTTATCACGGGAGACACACGGCGGGTGCTAACGTCCGTCGTGAAGAGGGAAACAACCCAGACCGCCAGCTAAGGTCCCAAAGTCATGGTTAAGTGGGAAACGATGTGGGAAGGCACAGACAGCCAGGATGTTGGCTTAGAAGCAGCCATCATTTAAAGAAAGCGTAATAGCTCACTGGTCGAGTCGGCCTGCGCGGAAGATGTAACGGGGCTAAACCATGCACCGAAGCTGCGGCAGCGACGCTTATGCGTTGTTGGGTAGGGGAGCGTTCTGTAAGCCGTCGAAGGTGTGCTGTGAGGCATGCTGGAGGTATCAGAAGTGCGAATGCTGACATAAGTAACGATAAAGCGGGTGAAAAGCCCGCTCGCCGGAAGACCAAGGGTTCCTGTCCAACGTTAATCGGGGCAGGGTGAGTCGACCCCTAAGGCGAGGCCGAAAGGCGTAGTCGATGGGAAACAGGTTAATATTCCTGTACTTGGTGTTACTGCGAAGGGGGGACGGAGAAGGCTATGTCAGCCGGGCGACGGTTGTCCCGGTTTAAGCGTGTAGGTGTGTGTTCCAGGCAAATCCGGTTCACTTTAACACTGAGGCGTGATGACGAGGCACTACGGTGCTGAAGTGATAAATGCCCTGCTTCCAGGAAAAGCCTCTAAGCATCAGGTAACACGAAATCGTACCCCAAACCGACACAGGTGGTCAGGTAGAGAATACCAAGGCGCTTGAGAGAACTCGGGTGAAGGAACTAGGCAAAATGGTGCCGTAACTTCGGGAGAAGGCACGCTGATATGTAGGTGAAGTCCCTGCGGACGGAGCTGAAATCAGTCGAAGATACCAGCTGGCTGCAACTGTTTATTAAAAACACAGCACTGTGCAAACACGAAAGTGGACGTATACGGTGTGACGCCTGCCCGGTGCCGGAAGGTTAATTGATGGGGTTAGCGGCAACGCGAAGCTCTTGATCGAAGCCCCGGTAAACGGCGGCCGTAACTATAACGGTCCTAAGGTAGCGAAATTCCTTGTCGGGTAAGTTCCGACCTGCACGAATGGCGTAATGATGGCCAGGCTGTCTCCACCCGAGACTCAGTGAAATTGAACTCGCTGTGAAGATGCAGTGTACCCGCGGCAAGACGGAAAGACCCCGTGAACCTTTACTATAGCTTGACACTGAACACTGGTCCTTGATGTGTAGGATAGGTGGGAGGCTTTGAAGCGTGGACGCCAGTCTGCGTGGAGCCGTCCTTGAAATACCACCCTTTAATGGCTGGTGTTCTAACGTGGACCCGTGATCCGGGTTGCGGACAGTGTCTGGTGGGTAGTTTGACTGGGGCGGTCTCCTCCCAAAGAGTAACGGAGGAGCACGAAGGTTAGCTAATCCTGGTCGGACATCAGGAGGTTAGTGCAATGGCATAAGCTAGCTTGACTGCGAGAGTGACGGCTCGAGCAGGTGCGAAAGCAGGTCATAGTGATCCGGTGGTTCTGAATGGAAGGGCCATCGCTCAACGGATAAAAGGTACTCCGGGGATAACAGGCTGATACCGCCCAAGAGTTCATATCGACGGCGGTGTTTGGCACCTCGATGTCGGCTCATCACATCCTGGGGCTGAAGTAGGTCCCAAGGGTATGGCTGTTCGCCATTTAAAGTGGTACGCGAGCTGGGTTTAGAACGTCGTGAGACAGTTCGGTCCCTATCTGCCGTGGGCGCTGGAGAATTGAGGGGGGCTGCTCCTAGTACGAGAGGACCGGAGTGGACGCATCACTGGTGTTCGGGTTGTCATGCCAATGGCACTGCCCGGTAGCTAAATGCGGAAGAGATAAGTGCTGAAAGCATCTAAGCACGAAACTTGCCCCGAGATGAGTTCTCCCTGAGACTATAAGTCTCCTGAAGGAACGTTGAAGACGACGACGTTGATAGGCCGGGTGTGTAAGCGCAGCGATGCGTTGAGCTAACCGGTACTAATGAACCGTGAGGCTTAACCTTACAACGCCGAAGCTGTTTTGGCGGTGAGAGAGACGATTTTCAGCCTGATACAGATTAACAGAATTTGCCTGGCGGCTTTAGCGCGGTGGTCCCACCTGACCCCATGCCGAACTCAGAAGTGAAACGCCGTAGCGCCGATGGTAGTGTGGGGTCTCCCCATGTGAGAGTAGGGAACTGCCAGGCATCAAATTTAGCGTGCTGATATGGCTCAGTTGGTAGAGCGCACCCTTGGTAAGGGTGAGGTCCCCAGTTCGACTCTGGGTATCAGCACCACTTTATACTTAGGTTAAAGTTCGGCAAGAAGTAAAAGAATTTGTCTGGCGGCTTTAGCGCGGTGGTCCCACCTGACCCCATGCCGAACTCAGAAGTGAAACGCCGTAGCGCCGATGGTAGTGTGGGGTCTCCCCATGTGAGAGTAGGGAACTGCCAGGCATCAAATAAGTGAAAAGGCCATCCGAAAGGATGGCCTTTTTGCGTTTCTGCGCTGCACAAATCGTAGGCCGGGTAAGGCGAAGCCGCCACCCGGCAGAGCAAACGACTAATGAATTACCTGCGATAAAAATGCTCGCGTACGTTCTGACTTCGGATGCGCAAAGAACTCATCCGGCGGCGCCTGCTCAACAATCTCCCCGCGATCCATAAAGATCACCCGGTCGGCCACGGTTCTCGCGAATCCCATCTCATGCGTGACGCACAGCATCGTCATGCCGGATTGTGCCAGCCCAATCATGGTATCCAGAACCTCCTTCACCATTTCCGGATCCAGCGCAGATGTTGGTTCGTCAAACAGCATGATTTTGGGTTTCATGCACAGCGAACGGGCGATAGCCACGCGCTGTTGTTGCCCGCCCGAGATCTGACCTGGAAACTTATTGGCATGTTCCGCGATGCGTACGCGTTCAAGGTAGTGCATCGCCAGCGCCTCCGCTTCCTGTTTCGGCATCTTTCGGACCCAAATCGGCGCAAGCGTACAGTTCTGCAGAACGGTCAGGTGTGGAAACAGATTAAAGTGCTGAAATACCATTCCCACTTCCTGCCGCACGCGTTCGATATTGCGGATATCTTCATTCAGTTCAATACCATCAACCACAATGCGCCCTTGTTGATGCTCTTCAAGATGGTTAATACAGCGAATGGTTGTGGATTTACCTGAACCGGAAGGGCCGCAAAGGACGATGCGTTCGCCCTGCTTTACCTTAAGATTGATGTCCTTCAGGACATGAAACTGTCCATACCATTTATTGACGTTTTCCAGCGTAATCATCGCGTTGGCGGTTGTCATAGTCATTTGGCTCATAATTTCCTCAGTGCGGTGTACGCCCGGTGTTAAAGCGCTTTTCCAGATGCTGGCTATAGCGCGACATGCTAAAACAAAAGATCCAGTAGATCAGAGCGGCAAAGACATATCCTTCGGTGGACATACCCAGCCAGACAGGGTCAACGGTTGCCTGCTGCACGCTGCTAAAGAGATCGAACAATCCGATGATGATCACCAGGCTGGTATCTTTAAAGAGAGCAATGATCGTATTGACCAGCCCAGGGATAACCAGCTTGAGCGCTTGCGGAAGGATCACCAGCCCCTGCGTTTTCCAGTAACCGAGCGCCAGCGATTCCGCCGCTTCGTACTGGCCTTTAGGCAATGCCTGCAGGCCACCGCGTACAACTTCAGCGACATAGGCGGACTGGAAGAGAATCACCCCGACCAGGGCACGGATCAGCTTGTCGATCGTTGTACCTTCCGCCATAAACAGTGGCAGCATGACCGACGACATAAACAGTACGGTGATAAGCGGTACGCCGCGCCAGAACTCAATAAAGATAACGGAGAGCACGCGTACGACTGGCATTTTTGAACGGCGACCCAGGGCGAGTAAAATGCCCAACGGTAGCGCGCCGGCGATCCCTACTGAAGCGATAATCAATGTCAGCGTCAGGCCACCCCACTGGCGTGTTTCAACGCGTTCCAGCCCCAGAAAACCGCCATACAGCAGCACCCAGACAATAATCGGATAAACCACCGCCCAGACGGCAATATAGCGTCCACGGTGAGGCAGCTTTTTCCAGAACATGACTGCAACAGAGAGCAGGCCGATAACCAGCGCCAGATTAATCCGCCAACGCTGTTCGTGGGGATACAACCCATACATGAACTGGCCGAAGCGCTCATGAATAAATACCCAGCAAGCGCCGGCTTTTGTGCAATCTGCCCGGGTTGTACCGACCCAGTTGGCCTGTATAACCGCCCAGTTCAGCAGGGGAGGAATCAATTCCCACATTAGCCACAGGCAGACGATCGTCAGCAGGCTATTACTCCAGCTGGAGAAGAGATTCTTGCGTGCCCAGAGAATAAAACGTCCACCCGTCGAGCTGGCAGGGCGTGAGGAGTGCGACAGTATCGCTTTTGTCATCATAGATCCTTAGCGCTCGACCAGTGCTATACGACGGTTATAAAGGTTCATCAGCAACGAAATGGCCAGACTGATGATTAGATAGACGGACATGGTGATGGCAATGGTTTCTATGGCCTGTCCGGTCTGGTTAAGCACGGTTCCGGCGAAGAGAGACACCATATCCGGATAACCAATGGCAGCTGCCAGCGATGAGTTTTTGACAATGTTGAGATACTGGCTGGTCAGGGGCGGAATGATCACCCGTAAAGCCTGCGGAATAATAACCTGGCGAAGCGTCACGGTATTCGGCAAACCGAGTGAACGTGCCGCCTCGTGCTGCCCGTAAGGCACGGCCTGGATCCCGGAGCGGATGATTTCCGCAATAAACGCGGAGGTATAAATTGAAAGCGCCAGCGTGAGTGCTGCCAGTTCAGGAATTAACACCATACCACCCTGGAAGTTGAACCCGCGTAGGTGAGGAATATCCCAGTGCAAGGCTGCACCAAAAAGCCAGTGAGCAACTAACGGTAAGCCAACAATCAGCGCAGCGGCAACTGGCCATGTTTTACGAAGCTGTCCGGTTTTAATCTGATGCTTACGGTTATAGCGGAACAGGCCGACGGAAATCGCGAGCGCAACAATAATGGCGACGATAAAGGCGTAAATCCCTTCGGCCACCTGCGGAGAGGGAATGTATAACCCACGATTACTCAGGAAAAACAGCTCAAACGCATCGACGGCCTGGCGGGGACCGGGAAGATTACGCAGCACCGCGAAATACCAGAAGAAGATCTGCAGCAGCGGCGGGATGTTGCGAAACGTCTCAATATAGATGGTGGAAAGCTTTCGCAGCAGCCAGTTTTCAGAAAGACGCGCCAGCCCAATAAAGAAGCCCAGGATGGACGCGAAGACAATACAAAGTGCCGATACCAACAGCGTATTCAGTAAACCGACCACAAACACGCGTCCGTACGTGTCACCCTCCTGATAGTCGATAAGGTGCTGAACAATCCCAAAGCCCGCGCTGCGATCCAGAAACGCAAAACCGGAGGTGATACCGCGATTATTCAGGTTAGTAATGGTGTTATGGATGAGATACACGGCGATAAGAACAACCGCAACAATAGCAATAATCTGGAATAGCCAGGCGCGGACCGCGGGATGAGAAAAGGATAGCGATCCTTTTACGGCTGAGCGGCGATGGGACATAAAGAAACCTCAATAACCATGACTCTGGAGTGGGCACTGCCCGAGCAGTGCCCGTTACAGCTATGACTTAACGTACTGGTGGCGCGTACTGAATACCGCCGTTATTCCAGAGATTGTTCTGGCCGCGTTTGATCTTCAGCGGGCTTTCCGATCCCACGTTACGCTCGAAGATCTCTGCGTAGTTACCCACCTGTTTGATGATGTTGTAAGCCCACTTGTTATCCAGCTTCAGATCCTTGCCAAAATCACCTTCTTTACCGAGCAGGTGCGCCATATCCGGGGTGGAAGGATTCGCCGCTTTCTCATCAACATTTTTCGAGTTGATGCCCATCTCTTCTGCATTCAGCATGGCAAACAGCGTCCAGCGAACGATAGAGAACCAGTCTTCATCGCCACGACGCACAACCGGTCCGAGAGGTTCTTTGGAGATCACTTCAGGCAAGACAATCCATTCCGCCGGATTGCTCAGCTTAATGCGTAAGGCATACAGCTGTGACTGGTCAGAGGCCAGGGTGTCGCAGCGACCGGATTCCAGCGCTTTGGCTGATTCATCCGAGCGGTCGAAAGTCACAGGGGTGTATTTCATCTTATTTGCTTTGAAATAATCCGCGACGTTCAGCTCGGTATCGGTACCCGCCTGGATACACACGGTGGCGCCATCCAGTTCTTTGGCGCTTTTCAGGCCCGCTTTATTGTGGGTCAGGAAGCCGATGCCGTCATAATAGGTCACGCCCGTAAATGACATCCCCATACCTGCATCGCGGGAGGAGGTCCAGGTGGTGTTACGCGAGAGCATGTCAACTTCGCCGGACTGCAGCGCCGTAAAGCGCTCTTTCGCCGTCAGCGGGGTGTATTTTACTTTGCTGTCATCACCAAAAACCGCTGCTGCGACGCCACGGCAGACATCCACATCAATACCGGTAAATTTGCCGTTCGCATCGGCATAAGAGAAGCCAGGCAGACCGTCGCTGATACCGCATTGAACAAAACCTTTCTTTTTAACGGCATCCAGCGTCGTTCCCGCATGGGCTTGACCGGCTATGGCAAACAACATGCCTGCAGCGGTCAGGCTGGCTATCATCGTCTTTTTCATAATGGATCCTGTGTGGCGAAATTTATTGTTATAGAAGCGTTTTTAAGCGCTTAACCTGTCTGTGGCATTGGCCAACGTTTATAAAGCAAACGTAATGCCAGTTTTGAGTTCAGCGAGATAAGAGAAAACTGAACGCTTAATGCAGAGTGTAGACAGGCTTAAATAAAATGAGCGCCCCGAAACAGTGCGAAATTACAACCTGTGCCACAAATTGGAGCAAAAGTTTTAACCGGGATGAGATAAAAAGAAGAGATAGTTTCTGAGGTGAATATTGGCAGAGTATTCAATAGTATTAATGTATGAAAATCATCAGAGATAAGAAAAAGGTGTTGATAGCGGTTGGTTGAAATGAAATATAAGAATAAATGCGGAACTTTTTTATTTATTAGAAAATGGTGCACTCATTAAAAGCAAAAGCGCGGCCGGAGCCGCGCTTTCTGAACAGATGTTACTTCGTCAGGGCAACAATACCTAACGTTAAACCCGCTACTGCGGCAGCGCCGCCGGCGATGGCACCCGCTGTTTCCCAGTTGTCCTGGGTGGTGCCTTTCATACAGGTATTGGTATGAACCAGTCGGCCCTGATCATCGTAAACCGGTACACAAGGAGAGTCGTGCGCGCAACCAGCAAGCAGCGCAGCGAGAAGTGCAACGGAAATGAATCTTTTCATGATGTTACCTCAATATTATTTCTTATTCGCTACATAGCCAGGAGGGCTATTAACGAACTGGAGATTATTTTACCACCAGGGTAAGTTCCCGTTACACGTGGAATAATCTCAAATTATGTAGTTTGTAAAAATCATGGAGAAAAAGCGTTTTCTGGATAAATTCATGGAGAAATTATGGAGTCGCAAGAGGGCGCTTTTACTTAATGCAAACTCATGAATTTTTAATATGCGATTCAATAATGACTAATCCATTGTTTATATTAAAATAAAAAAGGCACCAAACGGTGCCTTCAGGGATACGTTAATCCTTATGGTTGGTAAACCGTCTCCGGACAACCACAAAGAAAACGGGCACAAAGAAAATAGCCAGAAGCGTTGCGGAAAGCATGCCTCCCATCACACCCGTACCGACGGCGTTTTGCGCGCCGCTCCCGGCTCCGGTGCTAATTACCAGCGGCATGACGCCAAGAATGAAGGCCAGGGAGGTCATCAGGATCGGGCGAAGGCGCATTCTTGAGGCTTCCAGCGTGGCCTCAATGATACCTTTACCTTCTTTATCCATCAGGTCCTTAGCAAATTCGACGATCAGGATGGCGTTTTTCGCCGATAACCCAATCGTCGTCAGCAGGCCGACCTGGAAATAGACGTCATTGTTTAACCCGCGCAGCGACGCTGCGAAAAGAGCCCCGATGACGCCTAACGGCACAACCAGCATGACAGAGAAGGGTATGGACCAGCTTTCATACAGCGCTGCCAGGCACAGGAACACCACGATCAGTGAAATGGCGTACAGTGCAGGCGCCTGGTTACCGGAAAGGCGTTCCTGATAAGACATTCCCGTCCAGTCGTAGCCGATGCCGGAAGGCAGTTTTGCCGCCAGGCTTTCCATCATCACCATGGCCTCACCGGTACTTTTCCCTGGGGCTGACTCACCGAGGATCTCCATGGACGGCATGCCGTTATAGCGTTCCAGACGAGGAGAACCGTAAACCCAGTGTGCGCTGCTAAAGGATGAGAACGGCACCATTTCCCCATTCGCGCTGCGCACGTAGAGATTGTTGATGTCCCCCGGCAACATTCGGAATTTCGCATCCGCCTGGACGTAAACTTTTTTCACGCGGCCATGATCGATAAAGTCATTCACATAGGTACCACCCAATGCCGTCGATATCGTCTGGTTGACGTCAGAAATGCTAATACCCAGCGCCTGCGCTTTCTCCTGATCGACATCCAGTTTGAACTGCGGTGTATCCTCCAGGCCGTTAGGACGCACGCGAACCAGCAGGTCAGGGTGCTCTTTCACCATGCCGAGCAGCTGATTACGCGCCTGCGTCAGCTGGATATGCCCCAGGTTTGCCTGATCGATAAGTTCAAAGTCGAAGCCCGTTGCGGTTCCCAGTTCGATAATGGCAGGCAGGTTAAACGGAAATACAAGGCCGTCTTTAATCTGGCTGAACGCTTTTGTCGCTCGGCCCACGATGGCCTCAACGCTATTTTTCTCCCCAGAACGTTCTTCCCAGGGTTTCAGGCTGACGAAGGCGATACCGGAGTTCTGGCCCTGACCGCTAAAGCTAAAGCCGTTAACGGTAAAGACGGATTCAACGTTCGCTTTCTCTTGGGTCAGATAGTAGTCCTGAACCTGGTCGAGAACCTGCTGAGTACGCGTCTGGGTCGCACCCGCCGGGAGTTGAACCATCGTCATAAATACCCCCTGATCCTCTTCAGGCAGGAAGGAGGTAGGTAAGCGCAGGAACAGCACCGCCATCCCACCGACAATAAGGACGTACACCACCAGATAGCGGCCGGTCTTACGCAAAATACCGCTTACGCTGTTGCTGTAGTGCTCCACGCTCTTATCAAAGAGCGCATTGAACCAGCCAAAGAACCCCCCTTTCTTCTCATGATGATCGCCAGAAACGGGCTTAAGCAGCGTTGCGCAGAGTGCGGGCGTCAGGATCAGCGCAACCAGCACGGAGAGCGCCATGGCTGAAACGATAGTCAGCGAGAACTGGCGATAGATGGCGCCCGTCGAGCCACCAAAAAAGGCCATCGGGACAAAGACCGCCGAGAGAACCATAGCGATCCCCACCAGCGCGCCCTGGATCTGCTCCATCGACTTCTGCGTGGCCTCTTTCGGCGGCAGCTTGTCCTCTACCATCACGCGCTCAACGTTCTCGACCACCACGATGGCGTCATCAACGAGTAGTCCTATCGCTAGTACCATCCCGAACATCGTCAGGGTGTTGATGGAGAAACCGAACGCCGCAAGAACCGCGAAGGTACCCAGCAGAACCACCGGCACCGCGATAGTCGGAATGAGCGTCGCGCGCAGGTTTTGCAGGAACAGATACATGACCAGGAAGACCAGAACGATCGCTTCAAACAGGGTCTTCACCACTTCATGAATAGATATTTTCACAAAAGGCGTGGTGTCATAGGGATAGACGACCTTCAACCCCTGCGGGAAGAACTGTTGTAGTTGCGCCAGTTTGCTCTTGATGGCTGCCGCGGTATCCAGCGCGTTTGCCCCGGTTGCCAGCTTAATCCCAAGGCCGGTGGCTGCCTGCCCGTTGATTTTGGTCACCATATTGTAGTTTTCGCCGCCGAGTTCAATGCGAGCGACATCCTTCAGGTGAACCATCGAGCCGTCCTGGTTCACCTTGAGCGTCACGCGGCCAAACTCTTCCGGTGATTTCAGGCGAGTTTGCGCGATGATGGAGGCATTCAACTGCTGTCCAGGAACCGATGGCGTACCGCCCAACTGACCTGCCGCTATCTGGTCGTTCTGCGTTTTCAGCTGGTTGATAATATCCAGCGGCGTCAGCTGGTATTTATTCATCGCGTTGCTGTCGAGCCAGATGCGCATCGCATACTGGGCGCCAAACAGCTGAACGTCGCCGACACCCGTCGTTCGGCTGATAGCATCTTTGACGTTCGAGGCGACATAGTCGGAGATATCATCCTGAGTGAGGTTTTTGTTGTCCGAAACAAAACCGGCGACCAGCAGGAAGCTGCTGCTGGATTTCTCAACGCCAATCCCTTGCTGCTGTACCTCTTGCGGCAGCAGCGGCATGGCGAGCTGCAGTTTGTTCTGCACCTGCACCTGGGCGATGTCCGGATCCGTTCCTGACTCGAAGGTCAGTGTGATGGTGACATTACCTGCTGAATCGCTGGTGGAAGACATGTACATCAGGTTGTCGATACCGTTCATGTTCTGTTCGATAACCTGGGTCACGGTATCCTGCACCGTCTGGGCATCAGCGCCGGGGTAGGTCGCAGAAATCGCCACGGCTGGCGGAGCAATCGTCGGATACTGGGCGACGGGCAGTTTGAGAATGGCCAGCCCGCCTGCAATCATCAAAATGATGGCAAGTACCCAGGCGAAAACCGGCCTTTGAATAAAGAAATTAGCCATGTCGTCGTTCCTTAACTGGCGGGAGTCGTGGTGGTATCTGGCGTGGCGACGACGGTAGCCCCTGGTCTGACTTTTTGTAATCCGCTGACAATCACGCGGTCACCGTTTTTCAGCCCTTCCGTCACCAGCCAGCGGTCGCCAATGGCCTGAGGCGCAACGACGGTACGTGATTCAACCTGGTTTTTATCATTAACCACCAGCACGGTTGCGTCGCCTCGTGGCGTTCGGGTCACGCCCTGCTGCGGAACCAGAATGGCATCTGGCTGTGTGCCTTCATCAATGCGGGCGCGAACGAACATCCCCGGTAACAGCAGGTGTTGAGGATTCGGGAAAATGGCGCGCAGCGTGATTGAGCCGGTGCTTTCATCCACCGTAACGTCGGAGAACTGCAGGGTGCCTTTCAGCGGATAGGGCTGACCATTCTCCATCAGCAGCTCAACGCTGCTGGCCGTGTCGCCTTTTTGCAGGCTAGTCTGCTTCAGGCGCATAAATTCATTGCTCGACTGGGTCACATCGACATAAATCGGATCAAGCTGCTGGACCGTCGCCAGCGCTGCGGCCTGCCCGTTCGTCACGAGCGCCCCTTCCGTCACGCTGGATTTGCCGATGCGGCCATCGACAGGGGACGTTACTTTGGTATACGCAAGGTTGATACGTGCGCTTTCAACGCCCGCTTTTGCGGCGACAACGCTGGCATCTGCCTGCTGGGCCGTAGCCACGGCCTGGTCATACTCTTGTTTACTGACATACTGTGTTCCCACCAGTGGGAGATAACGTTTCACCGTCAGGTGTGCAATATTGGCCGCCGCCTGCGCCTTTGCCAGCTCGCCTTTCGCGCTGTCGTAAGCCGCCTGATAGGTCGCAGGATCAATTTGATAAAGTGAGTCCCCAGCTTTTACATCGCTACCTTCCGTGAAGTTGCGACGCAGAATGATACCGCTAACCTGTGGACGAACCTCCGCAACGCGGAACGCATCTGTTCTGCCCGGGAGTTCAGTTGTGACGGCCAGCGGCGCACTTTTCACGATATGGACGCTGACCTGAGGCGCCTGTGCATGTTGTTGTTGATTTTCCTGGCCATCGCATCCAGTGAGCAGTACAGCGCAGACAATGAAACCGGCTAAGGGTAAACGTCTGAAATGATTCGTCATGACTGTTCCTTTAAATACCCATTAACCGATGTTTGCCGTAGATCGGTAGTGGGGCAGAGGGAAAAAATAAAATGTAGCTGCGTATAATAATGAGGGTATTTAATGTTTTTTAATTTATAAGTGCGAATGACGAGGCCTGAGAGGAAAATCAGAATCAGTCCCGTAGAAAATACGGCTATACTTCTGCCCACTAAATCAGGCTAATAGAGCTTAACCGGTAAATTTATTCATTCCGTGAATTTAATTACGGGCATGTATTTAGATTGTTTATAGATTAAGTGAATTGACTTTTTTTGTGCAAAATTAAAACGGCTTTTAGTGAATACTTCCAGCCATCCGAACCTGATGTTATGTATATACCCTGCGAGTAAAGAGTAGCTGTCAATGGCGCGTAAAAAGAAAGAAGAGGCTCAACAAACCCGACAGCAGTTGATTGAGGCGGCTATCGGGCAGTTTGCGACGCGAGGTGTGGCCAGCACGACGCTGACGGATATCGCCGATGCCGCAAAGGTTACGCGTGGTGCTATCTACTGGCACTTTACCAGTAAAGCAGAGATATTTAATGCCATCTGGGAACAGCAATTACCGCTACGTGACATCATTCGCGACAGGCTTTCTCTCTCCGAAAATGATGATCCGTTGTTAATACTTCGTGAGCAATTCATTACTGCGCTTCAGTATATCGCATGCGAACCCCGTCAATGTGCGCTATTACAAATTTTGTATCATAAATGTGAATTTACTAGCGATATGATTTCAGAGGAAGAAATTCGGAAACGTATTGGGTTCAATTATGATTCTTTACGCGTTACGCTGGAAAAATGTATTTCTCGAAACATCATTTCGTCGCAGGTGAACGTTGAGCTGACCATGATCGTATTCCACGGTTTTTTTAGCGGCATCATTAAAAACTGGTTAATGAATACCGACAGTTTTAATCTTTATCAGCAGGCGCCAGCCCTGGTCGACAGCATTCTGGCGACACTCCCTCTCTTGCGCGTGTCGCCTCATAATGATTACGGCTCAGCGCCTGGCAACATTTCACCCCGTGCACAAAGCGCCTCGATGGTCTGCGCGCTGGCGGGTTTACCTAACAGATAACCCTGTAAGGTATTACAGCCCAGCTCCGTCAAAAAGGCTTGCTGCGCTTCGGTTTCCACACCTTCGGCCACGACTTTCAGGTTGAGCGTTTTCGCGAGGGCCACAATCGCAGAGACAATGGTGGCATCCTCGCTTTCACCGCTTAACTCTTTCACAAACGCTCTGTCTATCTTCAGTTCACAGGCCGGTAAACGCTTGAGATACAGCAGGCTCGAATATCCGGTCCCAAAATCATCAATCGAGGCTTTCACCCCAGCATCCGTCAGCTCTGTCAGCACCCGCACGCTCTCATCGGGGTTGCTCATCGCCGTAGTTTCCGTGACTTCCAGGATCAACATTTCCGGCGGGACGTGATGACGCTCCAGGCAGTCGAGCACTGTTTTAACCAGCGAGGGCTGTTCGAACTGCAGCGTCGACAGGTTTACTGCCATTGACCAGTTTCGATGCCCCTGCAGATGCCATTCTCTCAGCTGGCGACAGGCTTCATTGAGCACCCAGTTACCAATAGGGATGATAAGCCCGGTTTTTTCCGCCAGCGGCAGGAAAAGATCCGGCGTCAGTAAACCCTGCTTCGGATGCTGCCAGCGCAGCAGCGCTTCAAACCCGAGGAGAGGGCCCGCGGGCGCGTGAAATTTTGGCTGATAAAGCAGGCGCAGTTCATTGCGATCGACGGCCATCCACAGATCGTTCATTAACTGAAGATGGGTCTGCGCCAGAGTGTTCATGGAGGGCTGGAAAAAGTGATAGCCGTTTCGGCCCATATGCTTGGTGTGATACATCGCCGCGTCGGCGTTAAACATCAGCTCACGTTCGGTTTTGCCGTCGTGAGGGTACAGGGCGATACCAATGCTAAGCGTTACCACCAGTTCGTAGGGGTCGAGAGTGAACGGGCTATCGATCGCCCGCACCAGCGAATTTGCCAGCGAGGCCGCATCGTCCGGACCTTCTCCCTCAGCCAGCAGAACAAACTCATCGCCGCCAATGCGTGCAAGGGTAAACTGGCCCTTCAGGAGATGCAGCAGACGCTGCGTAACGGCGACCAGCAGACTGTCACCGACATCATGGCCGTAGGCGTCATTGATGGCTTTAAAACCGTCGAGATCCATGAACATCAGGGCGAAATGGGTACCTTCACGGTCAGCTTTGCTGATGGCCTGATCGAGCCGGTCCTCCAGCAGGATACGGTTGGGCAGACGCGTCAGCGTATCGTGCAGCGCCAGCTGCGCAAGTTCCCGGTTCGCTTCTGCCAGCGACGAGGCCAGAAGGGCGGTTCGTGCCTGCAGGCGGGCATCCAGCATCGACACCAGCAGGGTGATCCCAAGAATAGAGAGCGCGACGACGCTGACCAGCACGGCCAGCCAGCTGCCGTTAATACCCTGATGGTGAACCATGGTGGACATTGGAAACTGCGCGGCCTTCATCCCGGCGTAGTGCATACCGGCGATAGCAATTCCCATCGTGATGGCGGCACCCAGGCGCATCAGCACCACCTGAGCGGCTTCGTGACGCAGGCGGAAGGTCAGCCACAATGCTGCAAGCGAAGCGGCAAGCGCAATCACGACCGAAATGGCCACCCACAGCGTATCCCAAACGATCCCCGGCCTCACCTCCAGCGCCGCCATACCGGTGTAATGCATGGCAACAATACCGATTCCCATTACCAGAGCGCCGGGGAGCAGGCGGCGCATGCGCAGCTGTTCACAGCTGACGAGCCATAGCGCAAACAGTGACGACCCCACGGCGATGACCATAGATAAAATCGTCAGGGTCGCGTTGTAGCTCATGCTCATGGAGAGATCCATCGCCAGCATGCCGATAAAGTGCATGGCCCATACGCCAATGCCCATCGCAACACCGCCTCCCGCCAGCCAGACGCGCGCTGCGACGCCCTGACTCCCGGCGACGCGTGCAGCCATATTCAGCGCGGTGTAAGCAGCAAGGATGGCAACAGCAAAGGAGAGGGCTACTAGGATAGGGTTATATTGGCTAACCAGCATGGTCGGTTCTACTCGAGTATGACGTTACGCAGGAGAGGTTGAGAAGGGCGAGACATTATCACCGTCAGGTAACGGCTCAAAGGGATTTAAATCCCCGTTTTTAGTGGGTAATACGGGGAGGTTGGTGACGGCTGGGGGTTAATCGAGTTCTGAACAGTTCACTAATTTCAGCGGATTGACGGAGTTCATATTGCGGCACTTGTCGGTTTCGGTGCTCATCAGTTCAATCCACTGCATCAGGAGGGCATCGAATAGAAAAACGGAGATTGCAAAGACGACCAGCCACCAGTATTTACGAATCATTGTGTCATTCCGCGAGAAGAGAGCCACTGAAATGGTGGAAATATACACGAAAAGAAGCGGTTTAAAAGCGGGATAAGCAAAGGTTTACAAAGCGTTGACGGTGAAAGAATAAGACAATAAAAAAGGCGCATCCCCATGCCAGGTAGCGCCTTTTTAAACAAGCATTTAACTGATTAGTATCAGTTCATGCCGTATTTTTTCAGTTTCTTACGCAGAGTACCACGGTTGATACCCATCATCAGCGCAGCGCGGGTCTGGTTACCGCGGGTGTATTGCATCACCATGTCCAACAGTGGCTGTTCAACTTCAGCCAGTACCAGCTCATACAGGTCATTAACATCCTGACCATTCAGTTGAGCAAAATAGTTCTTCAGTGCCTGTTTAACCGAGTCACGCAGGGGCTTTTGAGTTACCTGATCCTGAGAGTTAACGGTAGAAACGGTCAGTACGTCAGAATTTACGCGTTGTTCGAACATAGTTCTGTCAGCTCTTTATTTCATTACGCAAGATTTTCGAAGTATGCCTCCAACGCCTCCAGCTGTTCGCTGGCATCCTCAATGGCGTTGAATGTGCGCCGAAACTGGTCATCTGGAGCGTGCTCCTGGAGATACCAGGAGACGTGTTTACGCGCAATTCGGTACCCTTTTGCCTGACCGTAGTGGTCATGCAGTTCCCGAACATGCGAACAAAGCAAGCGCTTTACCTCTGCCAGAGGCAGTGGGGCAAGCAGCTCCCCAGTGTCCAGATAATGCTGGATTTCCCGGAAGATCCAGGGTCTTCCCTGAGCTGCACGTCCTATCATCAGAGCATCAGCTCCCGTATAGTCGAGTACAGCCCTGGCTTTAAGCGGGTCAGTTATGTCGCCATTCGCGATAATCGGAATGGAAACCTTCTGCTTAACTGCCCGAATGCTGTCGTATTCAGCTTCACCATTGAACAAACAGGCGCGAGTGCGTCCGTGGATGGTCAGGGCCTGAATACCACAATCTTCGGCCAGTTGGGCAATCTCTACACAGTTACGGTGTTCCGGCGACCAACCCGTGCGAATCTTCAACGTAACAGGAACGTCCACTGCGCTGACAACCGCCGTCAGGATAGCTTTCACCTGGTCGGGGTATTGCAGAAGGGCTGAACCTGCAAGCTTGCGATTCACCTTTTTGGCCGGGCAACCCATATTGATATCAATAATCTGGGCACCACTTTCCACGTTAATACGCGCGGCATCTGCCATCTCTTCAGGCACGCTTCCGGCAATTTGCACGGTGCGAATACCTGGTTCATCAATGTGCACCATCCGAAGGCGGGATTTATCGCTTTCCCAAACCTGCGGGTTAGACGACATCATCTCGGATACGGTTAAACCGGCTCCCATCTCATAGCACAGCGTCCTGAACGGCCGGTCGGTAATACCTGCCATTGGGGCTGCGATCAGGCGATTTCTAAGCTGGTGGTGTCCGATGCGCATGAGTTAAGAAATGACCATACTGTGACTGCAAGGCGGCGTATATTACGCATTTTTTGCACGAGATGAAAGGCCAAACTTTGAACAATCCACTGTTGTAGATCAAGGAATCGCCACGCAATCTTTTCGTTTAAAATTATTCATTATTGAAATCATTGAGTTATGCGCTGATGGCTATTTTATGTGCGCTTACAATTTCCCGTAACTTCTCATCATTTCTGAATAAATGCGACAGATGAGCGGGATAATCTGCTGTTTTTAACAGCAGATTTCCCCACTTCTTTGCGATCTGCGTCGCATTTTAGAACATGATTTCAGGGCAAAAAATAGACGTTATTCGAGGATAACACGACCATGGAGGGACTGTACCGGCCGGTTATTATCGTGATGCATTGTGTGGGTGAATTTCTCGAGCTGCCCGGCGGAGACCGTCAGAGGATGCTTAAGCACGATCCAGGTGACGCCTTCTGAACACGGTGGCGTTGTCAGCGAGCCGCTAAAGCGCCAGTACGTTTTATCTTCCGGCAGCAGCTTATTCAGGTTGAGCTCCTGCTTGATGGAGACGTTCAGCTCAGCCTGCTGAGGCATAACGTCCCACAGTTTATCAAGTTCACGGTTCTCTGCCCCTTTGTCGAACATGACCGCGACCACCGCCAGTTCCCCCTTCGCATTTTTATGCACAAGGTGCATTTCCATCGCGTAATGCTTGCCGTGCACGGTGTTTTCGCTCGGCGCGTGGAAGTGGAACTGCTGTAATGTCCAGGTTTGCTTATCCAGCGTGATAGTGTCGCGAGTGTCGGCCTGCTCGCTTGCCTGAATAGTATGGCCATTGTTTGTCAGCGTCACAGGGCCGTCAACGTAGTGCGTTTGCAGCGGGGAGAGATGGGCGTTAGCGGTTGAATCAATATCAATGGGAGACTGGTTCATTCCACTGTTACAGGCCTTGTACGCTTCATCCAGTTCACCCCAGTGCTCCGGTGAGCTTTCTCCTTTGTAGCTCCAGTGTGATGCGCATGCTGAAGCCGAGATCATGCTCAGCGCTAACAGCGCTGCCTTGCTATAAACGTGTTTCATAATATTCTTCCCGTGAATTTTTATTATCCAAATCAAAAGTTATCAATATGATTTGTGGGGTTATTTTACCGGAGGCAGGTCAGGGGCGGGAGGAATATTGAGGAGAAAAGGCGTGGTCAGAGGACCACGCCAAATGCTTATTTTTTACGACCGGTAATGCGGCACCACTCTTCTTTCTCGACGACCGGGTCGAGCGCAAAGAGATCGGCGTAGGCTTCGCAAACGCTCTCCGCCTGGCTTGCCAGGATGCCGGACAGACCCAGCAGACCGCCCTCAACCGGTAGCACGCTGATTAATGGCGCCAGTTCACGCAGTGGGCCCGCGAGAATGTTTGCGACCACCACATCGGCTTTCATGGCTTCTGGCTGCGCTTCCGGCAGGTAGAGCTCCAGACGATCGGAGACGCCGTTACGCTCGGCATTATCGCGGCTGGCCTGAATGGCCTGCGGATCGATATCGATCCCGATGGCTTTCGCCGCGCCCAGTTTCAGGGCGGCAATCGCGAGGATCCCGGAACCGCAGCCGAAGTCGATCACCGTCTTACCTTCCAGATCCAGACCATCCAGCCACTGCAGGCACAGAGACGTGGTTGGATGGGTGCCGGTGCCAAACGCCAGGCCTGGGTCAAGCATCACGTTCACCGCGTTTTCATCGGGAACCTCGCGCCAGCTTGGGCAGATCCACAGACGTTTGCCGAACTGCATCGGATGGAAGTTGTCCATCCACTCGCGTTCCCAGTCTTTGTCTTCCAGCTGTTCGATTTTATGCGCGAAGCCTGCGCCCAGCAGCGGATGGTTTTCCAGAATCGCCACCACCTCTTTCATGTCGGTTTCGGCATCGAACAGGCCGATCACGTCGGTATCACCCCACAGGCGCGTTTCGCCCGGCAGCGGTTCAAAGACCGGCGTGTCGTGCGTGTCCTGAAAGGTGATGGAGACAGAGCCGGCTTCCATCAGCGCATCGCTTAGCTCTTCGGCGTTCGCGCCGGTTGTGTTCAGTTTTAGTTGGATCCACGGCATGGCAAAACTCTTTATTTATCAGTAGAAATCATAGCGGGTTGTGGGGCGGGCTGACCGAAACGGTTCCCCACCACAAACGCCAGTAAACTTAGCAGTAACGAAGGCACAATCGGATGGAAGCCCAGATACTGAATCTTAAATGTCGCAAGGATGGCATACAGCACACCGCCAACAATCATCGCGCTCAGCGCGCCTGCAGCGTTCGCGCGTTCCCAGTAAAGACCTAATACCAGCGGCCACAGGAAAACGGCTTCAAGCCCACCAAACGCAAGCAGGTTCAGCCAGATAATCATCTCCGGCGGACGCCATGCAGCTAACATCAGCAAAGCTCCTAACACCAGCGTAATGACGGCAGACATCCGCTTCAGGCGACGTTCATTTTCAACCTGCTCAGGGCGCAGGTTCAGATAGAGATCTTTAATGATCGTAGCGGAACTTTGCAGTAACTGGGCGTTAATGGTCGACATAATGGCGGCCATTGGCGCTGCGAGGAAAATTCCGGCGGCGAAGGGCGGCAGCACTTTAACCATCAGCGTAGGGATCACCAGATCCGGCACGGTAAGGTCGGGGATCACCGCGCGCCCTAACGCACCTGCCAGGTGCATACCAAACATCAGGACCGCGACCACAATCGTCCCGATGATGATGCCCTTGTGAACGGCTTTGCTGTCTTTATAGGAGATACAACGCACGGCGGTATGCGGCAGACCAATCACCCCGAAGCAGACTAACACCCAGAACGAGGTCATAAAGGTCGGCGAGAGGATATCATCCGCGCCCTGCGGTGAAATCAGTTTCGGGTCAATCGCTTCCAGGGTTTCCACCGCATGAGTGAGTCCACCCGCCGCATGAACAATCCCCACCAGCAGAACAATCGTGCCGATGAGCATGACCATTCCCTGCAGCGTATCGTTCAGCACGCTGGCGCGGAACCCGCCAAACGCGGTATAGAGCGCGATGCTTACCCCGAAGATAAGCAGGCCTGTCTCGTAAGGGATCCCGGCCGCCGTTTCCAGCAGGCGTGCCCCGCCGATAAACTGTACGGTCATCGCGCCAATAAAGGCCACCAGCAGGCTTAAGCTCGCCAGCCACACCAGTAAGCGGCTCTGGTAACGGGCAAACAGCATGTCGTTGAGCGTGACGGCATTATAGCGGCGCGCCAGAATGGCAAATTTCTTACCAAGAATACCGAGGGAGAGCCAGACGGCAGGCAGCTGGATCATAGCCAGCAGTACCCAGCCTAACCCGTACTTGTAGGCCGCACCGGGGCCGCCAATAAACGAGCTGGCGCTGATATAGGTCGCGGTCAGCGTCATTGCCAGCACAACGCCGCCCATCGAACGGCTGCCGAGGAAATACTCGTTAAGAAAAGCACCGGTCGTTCTTTTGCGCATGGCGTAAATGGATAAACCAAACACGACCAGCAGGTATGCGACAAGCGGCAGAATGACTTCAAGCTGCATCATCGTCCTCCAGCGGAATATCCCGGTAGATAAATTTCACCATTGCCCAGCACAGCAGGATAAACACCAGCGGTACCAGCAGGCAGGCCATTTCGAACCAGTGCGGCAGGCCGGTGATGCCAATAGCGGAGTCAGGTAAGTAAGCAGTCACTAACCATGCAGCAAGATAGAGAAGGGTCAGCCACAGCGCCCAGCGCGCTTCTTTATGGGCCTGAACAAAACGTTTGTCCATTTTTTGTCCCTTGTGGATGCAGAAAGCGGGGATTGTACATGATGGGGCTTTGCGATCCCCAGAAATAAAAAAAGGCCGGATAATCCGGCCTTTTAGCAACACAGCTCTCTTACTTCTCGTTCAGGCCGAGTTTTTTCTCCAGGTAGTGGATATTGGTTCCACCATTCTGGAAGTGCTCGTCGCTCATGATACGCATCTGCAGATCAACGTTGGTTTTAATACCGTCGATGATCAGCTCCTGCAGGGCGTTCTTCATGCGGGCAATCGCCACGTCACGGTTTTCGCCGTAGCAGATGAGCTTGCCGATCATTGAGTCATAGTACGGCGGTACGGTGTAACCGGCGTAGATATGAGACTCCCAGCGCACGCCAAAACCACCCGGCGCGTGGAAACGCGTGATTTTACCCGGGCTTGGCAGGAAGGTGTTCGGGTCTTCGGCGTTGATACGGCACTCTACCGCATGGCCTTTCACCACTACTTCTTCCTGCTTGATGGACAGAGGCTGACCGGCTGCGATACGCAGCTGCTCTTTGATCAGGTCAACGCCGGTGATCATTTCGGTAACCGGGTGTTCAACCTGAATACGGGTGTTCATCTCAATGAAGTAGAACTCGCCGTTTTCGAACAGGAACTCAAAGGTACCCGCCCCGCGATAGCCGATATCAACGCACGCTTTGGCGCAACGCTCGCCGATGTAGCGACGCAGTTCCGGGGTAATGCCCGGCGCTGGCGCTTCTTCGACCACTTTCTGGTGACGACGCTGCATGGAGCAGTCACGTTCTGCCAGATAGATCGCGTTACCCTGACCGTCAGCCAGCACCTGAATTTCGATGTGGCGTGGGTTTTCCAGGTATTTTTCCATGTACACCATGTCATTGCTGAAAGCCGCTTTCGCTTCCGCTTTGGTCATGGAGATGGACTGCGCCAGTTCAGCATCGCTGCGCACAACGCGCATACCGCGACCGCCGCCGCCGCCGGACGCCTTGATGATAACCGGGTAGCCAATGCGTTTAGCATGAGCACGGTTAGCATCCATGTCGTCGGTCAGAGGGCCGTCAGAGCCTGGCACGGTTGGAACACCGGCTTTTTTCATTGCGGTGATTGCAGACACTTTGTCGCCCATCAGGCGAATGGTGTCAGCTTTCGGACCGATGAAGATAAAGCCAGAGCGTTCAACCTGCTCAGCAAAGTTGGCGTTCTCAGAGAGGAAGCCGTAACCCGGATGAATTGCCACCGCGCCGGTGATTTCAGCGGCGCTGATGATAGCCGGGATGTTCAGATAGCTTTTTACGGACGGAGCCGGGCCAATACAGACCGTCTCATCCGCCAGCAATACGTGTTTTAAATCGCGATCCGCGCTTGAGTGCACGGCCACGGTCTTGATGCCCAGTTCTTTACAGGCACGAAGAATACGCAGTGCAATCTCGCCACGGTTGGCGATAACAATTTTATCCAGCATGTTCGCCTCGTTACTCGATGACGACCAGCGGCTCGTCAAATTCAACCGGCTGACCACTTTCGACCAGAATCGCTTTCACAGTACCTGACTTGTCAGCTTCGATCTGGTTCATCATTTTCATCGCTTCAACGATGCACAGGGTATCGCCTACGTTGACTTTCTGACCCACTTCGATGAACGCCTTCGCGTCCGGGCTCGGGGTGCGGTAGAAAGTACCAACCATTGGGGAACGTACGATGTGACCACTGATTTCTGCTGCAGCGGCAGGTGCGGCTTCAGCTGCTGCTGGCGCAACGGCTGCGGAAAGCGCAGGCTGCTGCACTGGCGCAGCGTAAGCTTGCTGCATTACCGGGAAGCTAGCGGCTGGGGCTGCACGGCTGATGCGTACAGACTCTTCGCCTTCAGAAATTTCCAGTTCGGAGATGCCTGATTCTTCAACCAGCTCGATCAGTTTTTTAATCTTACGAATATCCATGAGTGGGTTCCGTACTCTTGTTTAGTGTGATTGTGACAAGCGTTTTACCGCTGTCTGTAAAGCGTATGAATAGCCGTCTGCGCCCAGTCCGCAGATAACGCCAGCAGCGATATCCGACAGATACGAATGGTGGCGGAACGGCTCTCGGGCGTGCACGTTACTCAGGTGGATCTCGATAAACGGGATACTCACCGCGAGCAGTGCGTCGCGGATAGCAACACTGGTGTGCGTAAACGCGGCCGGATTGATCAGGATATAGTCCACAGTGTCTTTAGCCTGATGAATACGGTCGATGATTGCGTACTCCGCGTTTGACTGAAAATGATCCAAATCCACATTCAGCGAGGCTGCTTCCGTGCTCAGACGGTTAACAATTTCGCTCAATGTCAGCGTGCCGTACTTCTCTGGCTCACGGGTGCCGAGCATGTTCAGGTTCGGTCCGTTTAAAACTAAGATGTGGAACTTATCAGTCATTATGCCGCTATCTCCTGCGATTTTCGGGTAAAAAACAAAATATACCGTCGAAGCGCAAATGTCACCTTTTCAGAGGCCCAAAACCGCTGTCAGGCGAACCAAGGTCGCACATTATAACGATTTCGTAGCATTTGGCAGCTAAATACTGGTCTTATCAGGGAAGATTATCAACCGCAATCCAAAAAAGATTTGCGGTTGAGAGGTAATCTGCGGGAAAACGCACAGTTTCGCGAACTATCGCAACCACTGGCGGAACTTCTTGTAACGCCATGCTAAAAGCGCCACGGCTGCCAGCGCGTAAAGGACCGGCTGCGGAGAGAGGATCTTCACCGACCACAGATAATGAATGGGGGCGAGGATCGCGACAAGATAGACGAAGTTGTGCAGCAACTGCCAGCGACGGCCCAGCTTTCGCTGCGCATATTGCGTGGATGTCAGCGCTAACGCCAGCAGGATCAGCCAGCTAACAATGCCCAGCATCAGGTAAGGGCGTGTTACCAGCTCGCGGCCAAGCAGTGTCAGATTGTTAATTCCCAGTTCCAGCAGGGCGTAACTGGTGAGGTGCAGGGTCGCCCAGGCAAAACACCATAGCCCCAAAAGCCGACGGGTGCGTATCAATAATGGCTGTTTAGCGTAGCGCGCCAGCGGCGAGACGAGCAAGGTGGCCAGTAAAAATTTCAGAGCCATCCGACCGGTAAAATGCTGGATATCCTTTGCCGGATCGGCGCTAAAGAGGCCCTGGCTGGCCGCCCAGAACAGCCAGATAAAAGGAAGTATCCCGGCTAAATGCAGCAGCACTTTCAGCCAGGTAATCTGCTTTGCCGTTAAACGCACTCAGAAGTTCTCCCGTAAATTGAGGCCACGGTAAAGGGACGCCACTTCATCCGCATACCCGTTAAACAGCAGCGTGGGCTGGCGCTTCACGTCCAGCGCGCCGCCGGAGCCAATAAAGCGTTCCGTCGCCTGCGACCAGCGGGGATGATCCACATGCGGGTTCACGTTGGCGAAGAAGCCGTATTCACCCGGCGCCGCCAGGTTCCATGTCGTCGGCGGACGTTCGCGGGTCAGCTTAATGCTGACGATCGATTTAATCCCTTTGAAACCGTATTTCCACGGCACGGTTAAACGGATGGGGGCACCGTTCTGCGGCGGAAGCGCCTTGCCGTAAACGCCGACGGTCAGGAGGGTAAGGGGATGCATGGCTTCGTCAAGACGTAACCCTTCAACGTATGGATACTCCAGCCCGCCGCCGATGAACCGGTCTTTCTGGCCCGGCATCTCGTCCGGGGCGTAGCGCGTCTGGAAGGCGACGTATTTTGCGTTGCTGGTGGGTTCAACCATCGCCAGCAGCTTATGCAGCGGGAAGCCTACCCAGGGCACCACCATCGACCAGGCCTCTACGCAGCGCATGCGATAGATACGCTCCTCAAGCGGGAAGCGGGTGGTCAGATCGTGATGGTCCAGCGTCAGAGGTTTTGCCACTTCACCGTCGATTTTCATCGTCCACGGATCGGTTTTCATGCTGCCGGCATTGGCGGCAGGATCGGCTTTATCCAGACCAAATTCGTAGAAGTTGTTGTAGCCGGTGACTTTATCTTCCGGCGTGAGCGCCAGCGTGTTTTGCCATTCTGCGGGTTTGGTAAAGGTAAGCGGGGCACCGGAAGGCGCCTTAGGGCGATCGTTGCCTTTGAACCAGTCGAGCAGGTCGGCGTGTGCCGCTGGAGAGAGCGTCAGTGCCGTGGCGCTGATGCCAAGCATTTTCAGGATCTGGCGGCGCTGTAACATAAAGACAGATTCAGACGTTACGTCGGCTTCCGTCAGTTTTCGGTTTTTCATGGCATCCTCCGTCATGCGTTTTTCTAAGCATGACGGAGGAGAAGCGTTAGCGCGAATATGTCACGAAAATTTGAAGATTAGGCGATTTTCACCAGCGCGCGGCCGTGGAACTGGTTATCCATGATCTTGCTGGCATATTCAGGTGCCTGGCTGAGCGTAATTTCGGTAGCGCTCTGGGTATAGAACGATTCCGGCAAATCGCGCACCAGACGCTCCCATGCCTCTGCACGGCGAGCCGCAGGCGTCATCACGGAATCCACGCCCTGCAGGCGGACGTTACGCAGAATAAATGGCATGACGGTCGTTGGCAGGGCAAATCCCCCGGCCAGGCCGCAGGCTGCCACGCAGCCGCCGTAGTTCATCTGCGCCAGGACTTTTGCCAGCACCTTATCACCGACGGTATCCACCGCACCTGCCCAGACCTGTTTTTCCAGCGGGCGGGTCTCGGCAAACTCATCGCGGCCAAGAATGCGGCTGGCGCCGAGCTGGCGCAGATAATCATGCGTGCTTTCACGGCCGGAAACCGCCGCAACCTGATAACCCAGCTTGTGCAGCAGCGTGACCGCCGTGCTGCCCACGCCACCGCTGGCCCCGGTCACAACAATTTCACCCGACTCGGGGCGAACACCCGCCTCTTCCAGCGCCATCACGCACAGCATGGCGGTAAAGCCTGCGGTACCAACGATCATCGCTTTGCGACCATCTATGCCTTTCGGCATAGGCACCAGCCAGTCGCCCTTCACGCGCGCCTGCGTTGCCAGCCCGCCCCAGTGATTTTCGCCCACGCCCCAGCCGGTGAGCAGCACCTGCTGGCCCGCATGAAAACGGGGATCTTCGCTGCTATGAACCCGGCCAGCAAAATCAATACCCGGCACCATAGGGAAATTTCGGATGATTTTACCCTTGCCGGTGATCGCCAGCGCATCTTTATAATTTAAACTGGACCAGTCGATGTCGACGGTGACGTCGCCTTCCGGCAGGCGAGTCTCTTCTACGGCCTGTACTGAGGCAAGCGTTTTGCCGTCCTGCTGTTCTAAGATTAAAGCCTGCATACGGGGTCCTCACGGCTCAGATGATTGGAAAAGAGTTCCTGAAGACTATACTCGCTCAGGGTAAAGCAATGCCGATTTAACGCAATAAATTGCCAGATACGCCAGGTTTGGTAGTATGCCGCATTTGAAATGCAAGTTAGCGCTTACTCGCTACCCCATCAACCCACGGAGTAATCTCAAGGATGCGATTAACGACGAAGTTCTCGGCTTTTATCACCCTGCTGACGGGGCTTACCATCTTTGTCACGCTTCTTGGTTGCTCTCTGAGCTTTTATAACGCCATTCAGGACAAACTGGTTAACCGGGTGCAGTCCGTTGCGTCGGTCATTGATACGCGTCTGCTGACCACTCCACTTCCTGAGCTATCCCGGGAGCTGGATGAGTTAATGGTGCCGGTTGATATTATTCATGTCGACATCCAGCAGGGAAAGCATCCGGTTTTAAGCCATGAACGACAGGACAGCTATCGACCTGCGGGCGTGGTGAGCCAGTATCGGGAAGTAACGGTGCACTCCCTCAAAAATCCGGGGATGACCATACACATGGTCTACCTCGATCCGATGGCCAGCTATTTCCGATCTATGATGACCACCGCGCCGCTTACTGTTGCCGTCGCCTTCATTATTTTGCTGATTTTTCTCGCGGTCCGCTGGCTGCGCCGCCAGCTTTCAGGCCAGGAACTGCTGGAGATCCGCTCCGTGCGTATCCTGAACGGTGAACGCGGCCCGCAGGTTCGCGGCTCGGTCCATGAATGGCCCTCACGCGCCAGCAGCGCGCTGGATACGCTGCTCTCAGAGATCCAGTTTGCCAGCGACCAGCGCAGCCGAATGGATACGCTGATCCGCTCTTATGCCGCGCAGGATAATAAAACCGGCCTGAACAACCGCCTTTTCTTTGACAATCAACTCGCCACGCTGCTCGACGATCCGGAAAAAGTGGGCACGCACGGGGTGGTGATGATGATTCGCCTGCCCGATTTCGATCTGCTGCGCGACACATGGGGCCAGCGGGCGGCGGAAGAAAATCTATTTACGCTGATCAACCTGCTCTCCACCTTTATTATGCGCTATCCGGGGGCGCTGCTGGCCCGCTACCACCGCAGCGACTTTGCCGTATTGCTGCCGCATCGCACGTTGAAGGAATCAGAAAGCATTGCCAGCCAGCTACTTAAGGCCGTCGACGCGCTGCCGCAGAGCAAAATGCTCGACAGAGACGATATGGTCCATATGGGGATTTGCGCCTGGCGCGGCGGACAGTCGACAGAGCAGGTGATGGAGCATGCGGAAGCGGCCACCCGCAACGCGGTATTGCAAGGGGCGAACGGATGGGCGGTCTATGATGATTCGCTGCCTGAAAAAGGGCGTGGAAACGTGCGCTGGCGTACTTTGATTGAGCAAATGCTGAGTCGCGGCGGGCCGCGTATTTATCAAAAACCGGCGGTCATGAAGAACGGTTTTGTCCACCACCGGGAATTGATGTGCCGTATTTTCGACGGGACGGAAGAGGTTATTTCTGCGGAATATCTGCCGATGGTTCTGCAATTTGGGCTCTCCGAAGAGTATGACCGCCAGCAAATTACACGCTTGATTCCATTTTTATCATTCTGGCCTGAAGAGAATCTGGCGTTACAGGTTACCGTTGAGTCATTAATACGCCCGCGTTTTCAGCGCTGGCTGCGTGATACATTAATGCAATGCGAAAAATCGCAACGCAAACGCATTATTTTTGAACTTGCTGAGGCGGATGTGGGTCAACACATCAGCCGGTTGCGTCCAGTGGTCCGTTTGATCAACGCGCTCGGTGCCCGTGTCGCGGTAACGCAGGCGGGTTTAACGCTGGTCAGTACCAACTGGATCAAGGAGCTGGATGTGGAGCTATTAAAGCTACATCCGGGGCTGGTAAGGAATATTGAGAAGCGCACGGAAAACCAGCTGCTGGTTCAGAGTCTGGTTGAAGCGTGTAAGGGAACGCGAACACAGGTATTTGCCGCAGGCGTGCGCTCCAGAGGCGAATGGCAGATGTTAACAGAGCGCGGAGTGACGGGCGGTCAGGGCGATTTTTTTGCAGCCTCTCAGCCGCTTGACACCAACGTGAAAAAATATTTGCAAAGATACTCTGTTTGACCTGCCGTTTACGTTGTTTTCACGTAGAATATCGCGCCTGTAGCTTTGAGTATGTCGAGCAAAAAGCCAGTGAACGACCTTTAATGGGTTACAAATATCAGTGAGGAACACGACTGTTTACTCAGCCCTGAGGGAGTCAGGGGATGAATTTGTAACAACAGGAAACGTACTGCACAAATTTTCACCGTTGCAGATGATTTTTGCGCCTTGTCGCTGCTGCGTGTGGTTGGTAAAGTAAGCGGATTTTGTTTTCCGCCCCAGCTTTCAGGATTATCCCTTAGTATGTTGAAAAAATTTCGTGGCATGTTTTCCAATGACCTGTCCATTGACCTGGGTACCGCGAATACCCTTATTTATGTAAAAGGACAAGGCATCGTATTGAATGAGCCTTCTGTTGTGGCCATTCGTCAGGATCGTGCAGGCTCGCCGAAAAGCGTGGCCGCAGTGGGTCATGACGCGAAGCAGATGCTGGGTCGTACCCCTGGCAACATCGCCGCTATTCGCCCAATGAAAGACGGCGTTATCGCTGATTTCTTCGTGACTGAAAAAATGCTTCAGCACTTCATCAAGCAGGTTCACAGCAACAGCTTCATGCGCCCAAGCCCGCGTGTTCTGGTGTGTGTGCCGGTTGGCGCAACCCAGGTAGAACGTCGCGCAATCCGTGAATCTGCCCAGGGTGCAGGCGCACGTGAAGTGTTCCTGATTGAAGAGCCAATGGCTGCGGCAATCGGTGCGGGTCTGCCTGTTTCTGAAGCCACCGGTTCTATGGTGGTGGATATCGGTGGTGGTACCACTGAAGTGGCCGTTATCTCACTGAACGGCGTGGTGTACTCCTCCTCCGTACGTATCGGTGGTGACCGCTTCGATGAAGCCATCATCAATTACGTGCGCCGTAACTACGGCTCTCTGATCGGTGAAGCCACCGCAGAGCGTATCAAACACGAAATCGGTTCTGCATATCCGGGCGATGAAGTGCGTGAGATCGAAGTGCGTGGCCGTAACCTGGCGGAAGGTGTTCCACGCGGCTTTACCCTGAACTCCAACGAAATTCTGGAAGCACTGCAGGAACCACTGACGGGCATCGTGAGCGCGGTAATGGTTGCGCTGGAACAGTGCCCACCAGAGCTGGCGTCCGACATCTCCGAGCGCGGTATGGTTCTGACCGGTGGTGGTGCGCTGCTGCGTAACCTCGACCGCCTGTTGATGGAAGAGACAGGTATTCCTGTCGTAGTTGCAGAAGATCCACTGACTTGCGTCGCCCGCGGTGGTGGCAAGGCGCTGGAAATGATCGACATGCACGGCGGCGACTTGTTCAGCGAAGAGTAGTCATGGTGAAAGGGTAGCGAATCGCTACCCTTTCTCTCTGACACGAGAATACGCATAGCCTATGAAGCCAATTTTTAGCCGTGGCCCATCGCTACAGTTTCGCCTCATTCTGGCGGTTCTGGTTGCGCTTGGCGTCATTATTGCCGATAGCCGCCTCGGTACGTTCAGCCAGATCCGAACGTACATGGATACCGCCGTCAGTCCTTTCTACTTTATATCAAATGGTCCCCGTGAACTGCTCGACTCCGTTTCTCAAACGCTGTCTTCACGAGACCAGCTCGAACTTGAAAACCGGGCATTACGCCAGGAACTGCTGCTGAAAAACAGCGAACTGCTGATGCTGGGGCAATACAAGCAGGAAAACGCGCGTCTGCGTGAACTGCTCGGCTCGCCGCTGCGTCAGGACGAGCAGAAGATGGTTACCCAAGTGATCTCCACCGTGAACGACCCTTACAGCGATCAGGTTGTGATCGACAAAGGGAGCGTGAACGGGGTGTATGAAGGTCAGCCCGTCATCAGTGATAAGGGCGTAGTAGGCCAGGTTGTTGCCGTCGCCAAACTGACCAGCCGCGTGCTGCTGATTTGCGACGCCACCCACGCACTGCCGATCCAGGTCCTGCGTAACGATATCCGCGTGATTGCGGCCGGTAACGGCTGCACGGACGATCTGCAGCTGGAACATCTGCCTGCTAACACGGACATCCGTGTCGGCGACGTGCTGGTGACGTCCGGTCTCGGTGGACGCTTCCCTGAAGGTTACCCGGTTGCGGTGGTCTCTTCGGTTAAGCTGGATACGCAGCGTGCATACACCGTGATTCAGGCCCGTCCAACCGCCGGTTTACAGCGTCTGCGCTACCTGCTGCTGCTCTGGGGTGCCGATCGTAACGGTGCTAACCCGATGACGCCTGAAGAGGTGCATCGCGTGGCGAACGAACGCCTGATGCAGATGATGCCGCAGGTTCTTCCGCCAGCGGACTCTATGGGGCCGCCTGCGCCCGTGCCTGCGCCGGCAACCGGGTTAACGCAGCCGCAGCCTGATGCGCCGCCACCGCCTAAACTCTCTTCGGGAGGGCAGTAGTGGCAAGCTATCGTAGCCAGGGACGCTGGGTCATCTGGCTCTCGTTCCTCATTGCACTGTTGCTGCAGATTATGCCCTGGCCGGATAACATTCTCGTTTTCCGGCCAAACTGGGTCTTGCTCATTTTACTTTACTGGATCCTTGCCCTGCCGCATCGCGTAAATGTCGGCACGGGTTTTGTGATGGGTGCCATACTGGATCTCATTAGTGGCTCTACGCTGGGCGTGCGCGCCCTGTCCATGAGCATTATTGCGTACCTCGTCGCACTGAAATTCCAGCTCTTCCGTAACCTCGCGCTCTGGCAACAGGCCCTGGTCGTGATGCTGTTGTCGCTTGCTGCGGATATCGTTGTTTTCTGGGCAGAGTTTTTAGTGATCAACGTCTCTTTCCGACCGGAAGTGTTCTGGAGTAGTGTAGTAAACGGTGTGCTCTGGCCGTGGCTATTCCTGCTGATGCGTAAGGTTCGCCAGCAGTTTGCTGTGCAATAAAAGGTTTCTATGACGTCTCTGTATCTTGCTTCCGGCTCCCCGCGCCGTCAGGAACTCCTGACGCAGCTAGGGCTCTCTTTTGAACGCATCGTGACCGGCATTGAAGAAAAACGTGCTGAAGGCGAAAGTGCTCAGCAGTACGTGTCTCGCCTGGCACGCGAGAAAGCGCAGGCGGGCGTGGCCTGCGTGCCGCGCGATCTGCCCGTGCTGGGAGCAGATACCATCGTTATCCTTAACGGTGAAGTCCTCGAGAAACCGCATGACGCCGACCATGCGGCGCGCATGCTGCGCAAGATGTCCGGGCAAACGCACCAGGTGATGACGGCCGTCGCGCTGGCGGACAGCCAGCACGTGCTGGATTGCCTGGTGGTTACGGATGTCACGTTCAGAGTGATTACCGACGACGAGATCGCCGCTTATATTGCCAGCGGTGAACCGATGGATAAAGCAGGTGCATACGGTATTCAAGGGTTGGGTGGCTGTTTTGTCAGGAAGATTAATGGCAGCTATCACGCCGTAGTCGGCTTACCGCTGGTGGAAACGTATGAGTTGCTGAGCAATTTTAACTCACTGCGTGAGGGAAGGGATAATTATGACGGCTGAATTGTTGGTAAACGTAACGCCATCGGAAACCCGTGTGGCCTATATTGACGGTGGCATTCTTCAGGAAATTCATATTGAGCGTGAAGCGCGGCGCGGAATAGTAGGCAATATCTACAAAGGTCGTGTCAGTCGTGTACTGCCGGGTATGCAGGCGGCTTTTGTAGATATTGGACTGGATAAGGCGGCATTTTTACATGCCTCCGACATCATGCCGCACACCGAGTGCGTCGCGGGCGAAGAACAAAAGCAGTTTGCCGTGCGCGACATTTCCGAGCTGGTGCGTCAGGGCCAGGACTTAATGGTGCAGGTGGTGAAAGATCCCCTTGGCACCAAAGGTGCCCGTCTGACCACCGACATTACCTTACCTTCCCGCTATCTGGTCTTTATGCCCGGCGCGTCGCACGTGGGCGTTTCGCAGCGTATTGAGAGCGAAAGCGAGCGCGAGCGGCTGAAGAAAGTGGTCAGCGCCTACTGCGATGAACAGGGCGGGTTTATTATCCGTACCGCTGCAGAAGGGATCAGCGAAGAAGACCTGGCGTCGGATGCGGCTTACCTGAAGCGCGTCTGGACCAAAGTGATGGAGCGTAAAAAACGCAACCAGACTCGCTACCAGCTGTACGGTGAGCTGGCGCTTGCGCAGCGCGTGCTGCGTGACTTTGCCGATGCCCAACTCGACCGCATTCGCGTGGACTCTCGCCTGACGTATGAAGCGCTGCTGGAGTTTACCGCTGAATACATCCCGGAAATGCCGGGCCTGCTGGAGCATTACACCGGGCGTCAGCCGATCTTCGATCTCTATGATGTCGAAAACGAGATCCAGCGAGCGCTAGAACGCAAGGTCGAACTGAAGTCCGGCGGCTATCTGATCATCGATCAGACCGAAGCGATGACCACCGTCGATATCAACACCGGCGCGTTTGTCGGTCATCGCAATCTGGACGACACCATCTTCAACACCAACATCGAAGCCACGCAGGCGATTGCGCGTCAGCTTCGTCTGCGCAACCTCGGCGGCATTATCATCATCGACTTTATCGATATGAGTAATGAAGACCATCGTCGTCGCGTGCTGCACTCGCTGGAGCAGGCGCTGAGTAAAGATCGCGTGAAAACCAGCATCAATGGCTTCTCTCAGCTGGGGCTGGTGGAAATGACCCGGAAACGGACCCGCGAAAGCGTGGAACATGTCCTGTGTAATGAGTGTCCAACCTGCCATGGACGCGGAACGGTAAAGACGGTTGAGACCGTCTGCTATGAAATTATGCGTGAAATCGTCCGTGTTCATCATGCCTACGACTCCGATCGTTTTCTGGTCTATGCTTCCCCTGCGGTGGCTGAAGCCCTGAAAGGCGAAGAGTCGCACGCGCTGGCGGAAGTGGAAATCTTTGTCGGCAAACAGGTAAAAGTACAAATTGAACCGCTCTATAACCAGGAGCAGTTTGACGTCGTAATGATGTAAAACGCAGTACGCTGCGTGACGAAAGCTGACAAGGAGAGATGCGTGAGGCGATTGCCGGGGATTTTAGTGCTTACAGGGGCAACGCTGGTCGTGATTGTCGCGTTGCTCGTGAGCGGGCTACGCCTCGTTTTACCGCATCTGGACAGCTGGCGTCCGCAGCTGCTGGCGAAAATCGAATCCACCACCGGCGTGCCGGTCGACGTAAGCCAGGTTAGCGCCAGCTGGCAGAATTTTGGCCCGACGCTGGATGTCCGTGACATCAACGCCAGCCTGAAAGATGGTGGTCATCTTAAAATCAAACGCGTAACCCTGGCGCTGGACGTCTGGCAAAGCCTGCTACATCTGCGCTGGCAGTTTCGCGATCTCACCTTTTATCAACTCCAGTTTCTGACCAATACGCCGCTGACGGGCGGTGATAACAATCAGGGCCTGGAAGCCAACCGCTTCAGCGATCTCTTCCTCCGCCAGTTCGATCATTTCGATCTGCGCGACAGCGAAGTGAGCTTTATTACCCTTTCTGGCCAGCGCGCCGAACTGGCGATCCCGCAGCTGACCTGGCTTAACGGCAAGGATCGACACCGCGCCGAGGGGCAGGTCAATCTTTCCAGCCTGAACGGCCAGCACGGCGTCATGCAGGTGCGTATGGACTTGCGTGACGATGACGGCCTGTTAAACAACGGCAAAGTCTGGCTGCAGGCCGACGATGTGGATGTAAAGCCCTGGCTCGGCGACTGGCTGCAGCAAAACATGCAGCTGGAAACCGCCCGTTTCAGCCTTGAGGGCTGGATGACCCTGACGAAAGGGAAATTTGCCAGCGGCGATATCTGGCTGAAGCAAGGGGGCGCGAGCTGGAAGGGTGAAAGACAGCAGCATCAGCTTTCCGTCGATAACCTCACCGCGCACGTGACGCAGGAAAAAGAGGGCTGGCAGTTCGCCATCCCGGATACGCGCATCACGATGGACGGCAAGCCGTGGCCGCGCGGTGCGTTGACGCTGGCCTGGATGCCGGAGCAGGACGTGGGCGGCGCGGCGAGTAAACGCAGCGATGAGCTGCGCATCCGCGCCAGCAACCTGGATCTGGCGGCCATTGAAGGCCTGCGCTCCATGGCGGCAAAGCTCTCTCCGGACCTGGGCGAGATCTGGCTGGCAACGCAGCCGAGCGGAAAAATTGATTCTCTGGCGCTGGATATCCCGCTTCAGGCGACGGAAAAAACCCGTTTCCAGGCAACATGGAAAGATCTTGCCTGGAAGCAGTGGAAGATGCTGCCGGGCGCGGAGCATTTCAGCGGCAAGCTGGAAGGCAGCGTGGAGAACGGCAGGCTGACGGCCGATATGCACAACGCTAAAATGCCTTACGAGACGGTCTTCCGCGCGCCGCTGGAAATTGAGCAGGGCAGCGCGGTGCTTAACTGGCTCCGTAACGATAAGGGCTTCCAGCTTGATGGTCGCCATATCGACGTCAAAGCCAAAGCGGTACACGCGCGGGGTGACTTCCGCTATTTACAGCCGCAGGGTGACGAACCGTGGCTGGGCATTTTGGCCGGGATCAGTACCGATGACGGTTCTCAGGCCTGGCGCTATTTCCCGGAAAATCTGATGGGTAAAGCGCTGGTCGACTATCTGAGCGGCGCAATTCAGGGCGGTCAGGCGGAAAACGCCACGCTGGTCTACGGCGGTAACCCGCATCTTTTCCCGTACAAACATAATGAGGGGCAGTTCCAGGTGCTGGTGCCGCTGCACGACGCCACCTTCGCGTTCCAGCCGGGCTGGCCCGCGCTGAAAAACCTGGATATCGAGCTTAACTTCCTCAACGACGGATTATGGATGAAGGCGGACAACGTTGCGCTGGGAGGCGTAACGGCCAGCAACCTGACGGCCAACATCCCGGACTACTCAAAAGAGAAGCTGCTGATTGATGCCGACATCAACGGCCCGGGGAAAGCGGTGGGGCCGTACTTTGAGGAGACGCCACTCAAAGAGTCGCTGGCGGCGACCCTTCAGCAGCTCCAGCTCGATGGCGATGTGAATGCTCGCTTACATCTTGATATCCCGCTGGACGGTGAAATGACCACCGCCAAAGGTGACGTCCGTCTGAAGAACAACAGCCTGTACATTAAACCGCTTCATAGCACCCTGAAAGACCTCAGCGGACAGTTCAGCTTTGTGAACGGTAATTTGAAAAGCGAACCGCTGACCGCCAGCTGGTTTAATCAGCCGGTGAATATCGACTTCTCAACAGCCGAGGGGCAAAAGGCTTATCAGGTGGCCGTTAATCTGGACGGCAACTGGCAGCCGTCGCGTATGGACGTCCTGCCGAAGCCGATTGAGGCGTCAGTAGCGGGCGCGGTCGCCTGGCAGGGCAAAGTGGCAATCGACCTGCCTTATCACGCGGGTGCACACTATAAGGTCGACATTACGGGTGACCTGAAGAATCTTCAAAGCCAGCTGCCTGCGCCGCTGGATAAACAGGCCGGACAGCCACTGCCGGTGAAGCTTAACGTGGATGGCAATCTGGACAGCTTCGCGCTGACCGGAAGCGCGGGCGGAACAAACCACTTTAACAGCCGCTGGCTGCTTAACCGCAAGCTTACCCTCGACAAAGCCATCTGGACGACGGACAGCAAAACCACGCCGCCGTTGCCTGAGCATGCGGGCGTTGAGCTGAATCTCCCGCCGATGGACGGCGCGGAGTGGCTGGCGCTCTTCCAGAAAGGCGTTGGGCAAAACGTTGATGAGGCCGCCCAGTTCCCGCAGACCATTACCGTACGCACGCCGTCGCTGATGCTGGGCGGACAGCAGTGGAACAATCTGAGCATTGTCTCCCAGCCAACCGCTAACGGCTCAAAAGTGGAGGCGCAGGGCCGGGAAATCAACGGCACGCTGACCATGCGCAATAACGCGCCGTGGCAGGCAGCGATCCGCTATCTCTACTACAATCCGGCTGCCGCGAGTAAAGATAAACCGGCGAATACATCGCCGCTGAGTAATACTACCCGCGTCGATTTTAGCGGCTGGCCCGATCTGCAGCTGCGCTGCGCGGAGTGCTGGCTGTGGGGGCAAAAATATGGCCGTATCGACGGTGATTTTGCCATCCAGGGGAATACGCTCAAGCTCTCCGGCGGATTGATCGACACCGGCTTTGGCCGTATGACGGCGGGTGGAGAGTGGGTGAATAACCCGGGCGAGCAGCGCACGTCTTTGAAGGGCGACATTAAAGGCAACAAGCTGGATGCGGCAGCCAACTTCTTTGGCATCAGCACGCCGCTGCGCGGCTCCTCGTTTAACGTTAATTACGATCTTCACTGGCGTGCCGCGCCGTGGACACCGGACGAAGCGTCACTGAACGGTATTCTGAAAACACACTTTGGCAAAGGTGAAATCGCCGACGTGAGCACGGGGCGTGCCGGGCAGATCCTGCGTCTGCTGAGTTTTGATGCGCTGCTTCGCAAGCTGCGCTTCGATTTCAGCGACACCTTCAGCGAAGGTTTCTATTACGATTCCATCCGCAGTACGGCTTGGATCAAGGACGGCGTTCTGCACACGGACGACACGCTGGTGGATGGGCTGGAAGCGGACATCGCCATGAAAGGCTCAGTCAACCTCGTGCGTCGCGAACTGGATATGGAAGCCGTGGTGGCGCCGGAAATTTCCGCCAGCGTGGGCGTGGCGGCGGCCTTTGTGGTTAACCCGATTGTCGGTGCGGCGGTGTTTGCCGCCAGTAAAGTGCTGGGGCCGCTGTGGAGCAAGGTCTCCATTCTGCGCTACCGCATTACCGGTCCGGTGGATAAACCGCAGATTAACGAGGTGCTGCGCCAGCCGCGCAAAGATGCACAGCAATGATTTGACGTGGGCTGGTAATTGCCTCACTCTCAATAAATACGATCTTTATACCGCCACGGGCGGCAACGAACGAGTAGCAATACGATGAGTCTGAATCTGGTAAGTGAACATTTGCTCGCAGCGAACGGCCTGAGCCATCAGGACCTGTTCTCCATTCTTGGTCAACTGACCGAACGCCGTCTCGACTACGGCGATCTCTATTTCCAGTCGAGCTATCACGAATCCTGGGTTTTAGAAGACAGCATCATCAAAGATGGCTCATATAACATTGACCAGGGCGTCGGCGTGCGCGCCATCAGCGGCGAAAAAACCGGTTTTGCCTATGCCGACCAGATTAGCCTGGCCGCGCTTGAGCAGAGCGCTCAGGCCGCGCGTACCATTGTGCGCGATGCCGGCGACGGTCGCGTAAAAACCCTGGGTGAAGTGCAGCACTCCGCGCTTTATACCAGCATCGACCCGCTGCAGAGCATGAGCCGCGAAGAGAAGCTGGACATCCTGCGCCGCGTGGATAAAGTGGCGCGCGCTGCCGACAAACGTGTTCAGGAAGTCTCCGCCAGCCTGAGCGGTGTGTATGAACTGATTCTGGTGGCGGCAACGGACGGTACGCTGGCGGCCGATGTGCGTCCGCTGGTGCGTCTCTCCATCAGCGTGCAGGTCGATGACAACGGCAAACGCGAGCGCGGCTCAAGCGGCGGCGGCGGTCGTTTCGGCTATGACTGGTTCCTGGGTGATGTTGACGGCGAAGCGCGCGCTGACGCGTGGGCTAAAGAAGCCGTGCGCATGGCGCTGGTGAATCTTAATGCTGTTGCGGCGCCGGCCGGGACATTCCCGGTGGTGCTGGGCGCAGGCTGGCCGGGCGTGCTGCTGCACGAAGCGGTGGGCCACGGTCTGGAAGGCGATTTTAACCGTCGTGGGACGTCCGTGTTCAGCGGCCAGATCGGACAGCTCGTCTCCTCTGAGCTTTGCACCGTAGTGGATGATGGCACCATGCTTGACCGCCGCGGCTCGATTTCTATCGACGATGAAGGTACGCCAGGCCAGTACAACGTGCTGATCGAAAACGGCGTGCTGAAAGGCTACATGCAGGACAAACTCAACGCGCGCCTGATGGGCGTAGCGCCAACGGGTAACGGCCGCCGTGAATCTTACGCGCACCTGCCGATGCCGCGCATGACCAACACCTATATGCTGCCGGGCAAATCCACGCCGCAGGAGATTATCGAATCCGTGGATTACGGTATCTTTGCGCCAAACTTTGGCGGCGGCCAGGTGGATATCACCTCCGGTAAGTTTGTCTTCTCGACCTCAGAAGCGTATCTGATCGAGAAGGGCAAAGTGACCAAAGCGGTGAAAGGCGCGACGCTGATTGGCTCCGGCATTGAAGCCATGCAGCAGATTTCCATGGTTGGTAACGATCTGAAGCTGGATAACGGCGTGGGCGTCTGCGGTAAAGAAGGCCAGAGCCTGCCGGTTGGCGTGGGTCAGCCAACGCTGAAAGTGGATAATCTGACGGTGGGCGGCACGGCCTGACCTGAGCAAACATAAAAAATGGCGCTACAGATGTAGCGCCATTTTTTTAACGTAAGTTACCCAGCGGGATCTCCGGATCCGGCTCGTGAGTAATGCGGTTACGCAAGTCACGTCGAATGATTTCGATCGACCAGAACCAGACCAGATGACCCACGATCTCTGACACGTGTTCATACCAGGGCAGATCAAACAGCGGTGGCGTCAGCCCCATCAGCGGGAAGGAGAGCATGTGAACAAAAAGCTGTGCCAATGCACCCGCCAGCAAACCCTGCCAGAGTTTAATTTTCGGGAAGACTTCAGCAACGACACAATACCCAACCGCGAAGACGATTGAGAAAATAATATGCGTTACGCCGACCCAGTTAAATATATGTCCGGCAAAGGTATAAACTGCTGCGTTAGGATCAACTACGCCCAGCCAGTCGCGTAAAAAAACATAGGGTGGATTTAAAAAATTGCGGGAGCAATCTATCTGGCCTGCGGCTCTTATTAATTGCTCAGGGCCGCATGCGCCGGTAAATAAATCGGTGGGACTGCGTGGCGGGAGTGGTACCTCGGCTCCCCATTTGACAAACGCGGAGACAATTCCTGCAATTAAGCCAATGAACGCGGCGAGTCCGTAGCGCCTGCGTGACGGCGGTGTTTGTTCAAATAGATTCATTTCGTTTCCTTGTTTAACGTCATCCTGCGGAATACATTTTATTATTCAAATCAGCAACAAAATAATAACAGTCTGAATGCCAGACTGTTTATAAGGTAAAGGGCAGGCGGCGGCAGTGTCAATTCGCTATTCCTGATAGAAGCTAAAGAATATTCCTGGATGAAGGCCGACTTCATCCTGAAATATTAATGGCGCGGATATTTCAGAAATTAATTACTTATTCCTTTCTTCTTCCGCGCATTCCCTGAAACAGCTCTGCTACGTCGACAAAATAGTCGGTCAGATAGTTAATACACACCTGTACTTTGAGGGGCAGCTTGTCCTTCTCGGTATACAGGGCGTAGACCGGGCGTGGATCGGACTGATAGCGCGGGAAGAGGATCTCCAGCACGCCGCTGTTGATCTCATTGATCACCCACATCAGCGGCACGTAGGCGATCCCGGCGCCGGCCACCAGCCAGCGCGAAATGGTCATCGGATCGTTGGTGACGAACCGGCCTTCCGGCAGCAGCCTGGTGGAGATCCCTTCCGGAGCAATCAGCTCAAATTCATTATCGGGGCGGACGCTGTACTCCAGCCAGGAGTGGTTAGCGAGATCGGCAGGTTTCTCGGGCACACCGTACTGCGCCAGATAGCTCTTCGAGGCACAGACCACCATCGGCATGCTTCCGAGGCGACGTGAGAACAGGCTGGAGTCCTGCAACGCGCCAACGCGGATCACCACGTCTAATCCATCGGCGATCAGGTCTGGGGCAGGGATGCCCGTCACCAGATTGACGGTAAGCCCAGGGTACTCTTTCAGCATGTCCGCCGTCATGGCAGCGAGAACATTTTGTGCCATAGTTGAAGAACACCCTATACGCAGCGTGCCGATGGGCGTGTTGTTAAAGGCATAGAGTTGTTCGTGAACATCCTGCACTTCATGCAGCATGCGGCGACAGCCCTGATAGTAAATTTTACCGGCTTCCGTCAACCCGATGCTGCGGGTGCTGCGGTTGAGCAGCTTAACCTGAAGCTCATCTTCCAGTTTGGACACCGTCTGGCTGATGGATGAGACGCTCATCTGAAGCTGGCGCGCAGCGGCGGTAAATGAGCCGAGTTCAACCACTTTGGCGAAGACGGACATGCGTTTTAAACGTTCCATTGTTCACTCTGGCTTAAAAGTGATTTAGATCACATATGATAGATAACAGCATAACAGTTACGTTAATATATTATTAATTACATAACGGCTGCGCCATTCTCGCCCTGCGTTTCTAGCTCTCCTGCGATGGCGTGCGCTAAAAAATTCTGAAGCCTGCACTCTCTCTTATCAAGGTCAACATGAGTCTGTTTCCCGTTATCGTGGTGTTCGGTCTGTCGTTCCCACCGATATTTTTCGAGCTTCTTTTATCACTGGCGATCTTCTGGCTGGTGCGCAAGGTGCTGGTCCCGACTGGGATCTACGATTTCGTCTGGCACCCTGCATTGTTCAATACCGCGCTGTATTGCTGCCTGTTTTACCTGATATCGCGCATGTTTGTCTGAGGTTGATGTGAAAACGCTAACAAGAAAAATCTCCCGCACCGCCATTACCATGGCGCTGGTTATCCTCGCGTTCATCGCTATTTTTCGCGCCTGGGTTTATTACACCGAATCACCGTGGACGCGTGACGCGCGCTTTAGCGCCGATGTGGTGGCAATTGCCCCCGACGTGGCCGGCCTTATCACGGCGGTTAACGTTCACGATAACCAGCTGGTGAAGAAAGATCAGGTCCTGTTCACCATCGACCAGCCTCGTTACCAGAAGGCGCTGGAGGAAGCAGAAGCAGACGTGGCCTATTACCAGGCGCTGGCCGCAGAGAAACGCCGTGAGGCAGGCCGTCGTAACCAGCTGGGCGTTCAGGCCATGTCCCGCGAAGAGATTGACCAGTCCAACAACGTGCTGCAAACCGTGCTGCACCAGTTAGCGAAAGCGCAGGCAACGCGCGATCTGGCGAAGCTCGACCTGGAGCGTACCGTGATCCGCGCGCCGGCCGATGGCTGGGTGACCAACCTGAACGTCTATGCCGGGGAGTTTATCACCCGTGGCTCAACCGCCGTGGCGCTGGTTAAACAGAACTCCTTCTACGTGCTCGCCTATATGGAAGAGACCAAGCTGGAGGGCGTTCGTCCGGGTTATCGCGCAGAAGTCACGCCGCTTGGCAGCAACCGCGTCTTTAAAGGTACCGTCGACAGCGTCGCCGCAGGGGTAACCAACTCCAGCAGCTCTAACGATGCCAAAGGGATGGCGACGGTGGATTCTAACCTGGAGTGGGTGCGTCTGGCGCAACGCGTGCCGGTACGTATTCATCTGGATGAGCAGCAGGGCAACCTGTGGCCAGCGGGTACCACGGCGACGGTGGTGATCACCGGAGAAAAAGATCGGGATGCCAGCCAGGACTCCCTCTTCCGTAAAATTGCCCATCGCCTGCGTGAGTTTGGTTAATCGCCATGGGTATCTTTTCCATCGCCAGTCAGCACATTCGCTTCGCCGTGAAGCTGGCGTGCGCCATCGTGCTGGCGCTGTTCGTTGGCTTCCACTTCCAGCTTGAAACCCCTCGCTGGGCGGTGCTGACCGCCGCGATTGTCGCGGCGGGCCCTGCCTTCGCCGCGGGTGGAGAACCCTACTCTGGTGCGATCCGCTATCGCGGGATGCTGCGTATCATCGGGACGTTTATCGGCTGTTTCGCGGCGCTGACCATTATTATTCTGATGATCCGCACGCCGCTGCTGATGCTAATGGTCTGCTGCATCTGGGCGGGTTTCTGCACCTGGGTCTCGTCTCTGGTAAAAGTCGAGAACTCCTACGCCTGGGGGCTGGCGGGCTATACCGCGCTGATCATTGTCATCACCATCCAAAGCGAACCGCTGCTCGCGCCGCAGTTTGCCGTGGAGCGCTGCAGCGAGATTGTGATTGGTATTGTCTGCGCGATCGTGGCTGACCTGCTTTTCTCCCCGCGCTCGATCAAGCAAGAGGTGGATCGCGAGCTGGACGCGCTGATCGTTGCCCAGTACCAGCTGATGCAGCTGTGCATTAAACACGGCGACAGCGAAGAGGTGGATAAAGCCTGGAGCGGGCTGGTTCGTCGTACGCAGGCGCTGGAAGGGATGCGCAGTAACCTCAATATGGAGTCGTCTCGCTGGGCGCGGGCGAATCGTCGCCTTAAAGCCCTGAATACCGTCTCCTTAACGCTGATTACCCAGGCCTGCGAAACCTATCTTATCCAGAACACCCGCCCGGAAGCGGTCACCGACACGTTCCGTGAGCTGTTTGCCGAGCCGGTAGAGACCGTACAGGACGTGCATAAGCAGCTTAAGCGCATGCGCCGGGTGATTGCCTGGACCGGGGAGCGCGAGACGCCGGTGACGATCTACACCTGGGTTGGGGCCGCAACGCGCTATCTGCTGCTTAAGCGCGGCGTGATCGGTAACACCAAAATCAGCGCGGCGGAAGAAGAGGTGCTCCAGGGCGAAGTGGTGATCAAGGCGGAGTCTGCCGAGCGCCATCACGCGATGGTCAACTTCTGGCGTACCACGCTTGCCTGTATGCTCGGCACGCTGTTCTGGCTGTGGACGGGCTGGACGTCCGGCAGCGGCGCGATGGTGATGATTGCCGTCGTGACCGCACTGGCGATGCGTCTGCCTAACCCACGCATGGTCGCCATTGATTTCCTCTACGGCACCATCGCCGCGCTGCCGATAGGCGCGCTCTATTTCCTGGTCATCATCCCGTCGACGCAGCAGAGCATGCTGCTGCTCTGTATTAGCCTGGCGGTGATGGCGTTCTTTATCGGCATTGAAGTGCAAAAGCGCCGCCTGGGATCGCTGGGGGCGCTGGCGAGTACGATTAACATCATCGTGCTGGATAACCCGATGACCTTCCACTTCAGCCAGTTCCTCGACAGCGCGCTGGGTCAGTTGGTGGGCTGCTTCCTGGCGATGATGGTGATTCTGCTGGTTCGGGATAACTCGCAGGCGCGGACGGGGCGCGTATTGCTGAACCAGTTTGTATCGGCTGCCGTGTCGTCGATGACTACCAATACCGCGCGTCGTAAAGAGAACCACCTGCCCGCGCTCTACCAGCAGCTGTTTTTACTGCTGAACAAGTTCCCGGGCGACATAGCGAAGTTCCGCCTGGCGTTAACCATGATCATCGCGCACCAGCGTCTGCGCAACGCGCCGGTGCCGATCAACGACGATCTCTCGGCCTTCCACCGTCAGCTGCGTCGTACCGCCGACCATGTGCTTTCCGCCAGCAGTGACGACAAACGCCGTCGTTACTTTACCCAACTGCTTGAAGAACTGGATATTTATCAGGAAAAACTCAAGCACTGGCAAGCGCCGCCACAGGTGACCGAGCCGGTAGGGCGGCTGGTGTTTATGCTGCATCGCTACCAGAATGCCCTCACGGATAACTGACCGAAGTAAAAAAACCGACGCCAAAAGCGCCGGTTTTTTTGTGGCTATACTTATTCCAGCACGTACTTACATTCAGGAAGGGAGGACACATGACGACTCAGGCGCTTCAGGACAACACCCTTTTTCAGACCGGCTATCTGGTCGACGGCATCTGGAAAACGCTGGACACAACGTTTGATGTGCTGAACCCCGCGACCGGTGAGGTCATCGCTAAAGTTGCGAAAGCGGGTAAAGCGCAAACCGAAGAAGCGATCGCAGCGGCCACCAAAGCCTTCCCGGCATGGCGTGCCAAAACCGCGAAAGAGCGTTCGGCGATTCTGTACCGCTGGTACGAACTGATTATTGAAAATAAAAGCTGGCTCGGGCGGCTAATGACCACCGAGCAGGGCAAGCCCCTGAAAGAGGCGGAAGGGGAAGTGGAGTATGCCGCCAGCTTTATCCAGTGGTTTGCCGAAGAGGCCAAGCGCGCGAACGGTGAGATTATTCCGCCAATCAAGCCCGGCTCGCGCATTCTGGCGACCCGTGAACCCATCGGCGTGGTCGCGGCCATCACGCCGTGGAACTTCCCGATGGCGATGCTCACCCGCAAGCTAGGCCCGGCGCTGGCAGCCGGGTGTACCGGTGTCATCAAACCGGCCAATAACACGCCGCTCAGCGCCTTTGCGCTGCTGACGCTGGCAAAACAGGCGGGCGTGCCCGACGGTGTGCTCAACGCGGTGGCCGGAAATACCCATGAAATCAGCGATGCGATCATGGCCAGCCACGACGTGCGTAAAATCTCCTTTACCGGTTCGACCTCCGTCGGCAAAACGCTGGTGCGCAACGCCGCAGAAACCATGAAAAAAGTCTCGATGGAGCTGGGGGGAAATGCTCCGTATATCGTCTTTGAGGATGCCGACATCGAGGCTGCGGTAAAAGGCGCGATAGCCAATAAATTCCGCAATGCCGGGCAGGTCTGCGTCAGCGTGAACCGCTTCTACATTCAGGAAACCGTCTACGACAAGTTTGTGAATAAGCTCGCAGATGCGGTTAATGCCCTTAAGGTGGGGAATGGCCTTGAGGACGGCGTCGTCGTCGGGCCGCTGATTGAATCCGCCGCGGTCGACAAGGTCCGTGAGCATGTTGAAGATGCTGTCACACGAGGGGCGACCGTGCTGGCGGGCGGCAAACCCCATCCGCTGGGCGGTAATTTCTGGATGCCAACCGTGCTGGGCGACTGTCACGAAGGCATGAAGCTGGCAGAAGAAGAGACGTTTGGTCCGGTTGCGGCGTGTTTCCGCTTCACCTCGGAAGATGAAGTCATCCAGCGTGCGAATAACACGCCTTACGGGCTGGCGGCTTACTTCTACACCCAGAACCTTTCCCGGGTTTTCCGCGTTTCACAGGCCATCGAGAGCGGGATGATTGGCATTAACGAGTGCGCCGTTTCCACCGAGCTGGGGCCTTTCGGCGGCGTAAAAGAGTCCGGTCTTGGACGTGAGGGATCCGTGCTGGGGCTGGAAGAGTATCTGGAAGTTAAAACCCTGCATATCGGGGGATTATAATAGACTGGGCGGCATCTGCCGCCCGCCTGGACTGGGTGGCTGGCAATGAAAACCTATACTTTTGATTTTGACGAAATCGACAGTCAGGAAGACTTTTATCGGGAATTTATCCGGGCGTTTGATCTTGAACGGGAAAGCGTGACCAATCTGGATACGCTGTGGGACGTGGTCACCGGCAGCATGCTGCCGCTACCGCTGGAGATTGAGTTTATCCATCTGCCCGATAAGCTGCGCAGACGTTTCGGCGCGCTGATATTACTCTTCGATGAAGCGGAGGAAGAGCTTGAAGGACAGCTTCGCTTTAACGCGCGGCATTAAATGAAAAAAGCCCCTGACCACGAGGCCAGGGGCAAGTCGTATGATGAGATACGACGAGGGTTTATTTATACAGTTCAGCCGTGGCGTGCCAGTGGTCACCCTGATTCAGTTCGGTGACACGATAGCTGCTGGCGCCTGCTTTTTCAGCTTTGGCGGCAAGTTCCTGACGAATGTCCATCGGGGAGCCGGTGACTGACGTCACGGAGACGCTGCCCATTGGCTGCAGATTTTGTGCCTGATCGGCATTCACTTGCTGTACGGCTGCGCTTGCGCCGAAAGAGAGAGCGGATGCCAGACCCAGGGTTGCGATGATCAATTTGGTTTTCATAGTCTTTACTCCTGAACAGGTTTTTTGCTCAACGGCGAGAAGGGTTGAACTGCTATTTTTATGCCTGGTGCCGTTGAGTGGAGAGTTATGTCTTCAGTGATTACTTAAACTTATTTGTACAGCTCGGCGGTGGCATGCCAGTGGTCACCGGAACGCGCTTCGATAATGCGATAGGATGACGCACCTTTTTCTTCCGCTTTTTTGTTCAGCATCTCATGCATGTCCATTGGAGACGTGCCAACAGCGCCGACAGAAACCGTACCGATTGCCTCACGGGATTGCGCCTGGTCAGCATTAATAGCGTCAGCCGCGAAAGCACCGAAGGACAGGACAGACAGGACGCTCAGCGCCGCTACAGTAGTTTTGATTTTCATGATTCTTACCTCGTCGAATTTTTTAGTGGGGTCTTGTTTCGTGACCCTCATCACAAAATCAAGTATACACTAATAACGTAAAAAATTAATACCAGACTAATGGTTTCTCTTGTTATTACGTGTTAAACACGCTTTTTTTTATAACCTAATTGCATAATGTTGGGTGTTTTGCGAGCAATTTGTGCTGGTATTTATAAGAAAATCATAGGGATAATGCTTTTTGATTTTTTGTGCGATTTACGGGATTGCTATTCACTGGATGAATGTTAATGAGTGGTAAAAAGCACTAATCGTCAAAGCAAGGGCAGTGAAATAAAGGGGGAAATGATGCGAGAGCAGAATGATCCCCGCAGCGGCGCTACGGGGGAGGGCGCATTACAGTTCCTGTTCGAACAGAACCAGAATCGCTTCGTGGAGATCCTTCACGGAGAAACCGCTAGCCGGGGTGGTAAAGATGGTGTCATCACCGGCAATGGTGCCGAGAATACCCTCTGTTTTACCTAACGAGTCCAGCATGCGGGCAATCAGCTGCGCGGCACCCGGGCTTGTGTGGATGACCACAACGGCGTCGTTATAGTCGATATCCAGAACCAAATTCTTGAGCGGGCTGGAGGTGGTCGGCACGCCAAGTTCAGCCGGCAGGCAATAGACCATCTCCATCTTGGCGTTGCGGGTACGCACCGCGCCAAACTTGGTTAACATGCGGGAGACTTTCGACTGGTTGATGTTATCGAAGCCTTGTTCCTGTAGCGCCTGAACAATTTCTCCCTGAGAACTGAATTTCTCTTCTTTAAGTAGCGCCTTAAACGCTTTTACCAATTCTTCTTGCTTAGACGAGCTTCGCATAAGTCACCCGGAATATGACGAAAGAAACAACATTATTATGCATGTGGATGAATTTTTATGCAAATTATCTGCTCAACGGCAGGCTGAAATAATGTTATGAAAGGGAGTGATTTTATCAGATTTCGTTATCAGAAAACATGCCTGGGTCACGCCGCGCAAATAAGCTTAAAAGTAAATTAAATGTTATCAAAATGATGTTGTTTTGGTGGCGTGGCAGGGTGTATTGTAACCACCTCTTAATTTGTTGCCATCTGTCGTCAGATAGCTTTCTGGTGAGAGATAAAGTCGTGTGACCTCAAATTCTTTAGCTTCGAAAATTGTAATTAAAGACATGCTGATTTAAGGTCGCGGCAACGGATTTACAGATACTTAAGTTAACCATAATAAGGAGTTTAGGATGAAAGTCGCAGTCCTCGGCGCTGCTGGTGGTATCGGCCAGGCGCTTGCCCTACTACTGAAAACCCAACTGCCTTCAGGCTCAGAACTCTCCCTGTACGATATTGCTCCGGTAACCCCAGGCGTGGCGGTTGACCTGAGCCACATCCCGACCGCTGTAAAAATCAAAGGCTTCTCCGGTGAAGATGCGCGTCCTGCGCTGCAGGGTGCTGACGTGGTCCTGATTTCTGCAGGCGTGGCGCGTAAGCCAGGCATGGATCGTTCAGACCTGTTCAACGTCAACGCGGGCATCGTGAAAAACCTGGTGCAGCAGATCGCTGAAGTGTGCCCGAAAGCATGCATCGGTATCATCACTAACCCGGTGAACACCACCGTTGCTATCGCAGCCGAAGTGCTGAAGAAAGCGGGTGTGTACGACAAAAACAAACTGTTCGGCGTGACCACGCTGGATATCATCCGCTCCAACACCTTCGTTGCTGAGCTGAAAGGCAAACAGCCAACAGAAGTGGAAGTGCCGGTTATCGGCGGCCACTCTGGCGTGACTATTCTGCCTCTGCTGTCGCAGATCCCGGGCGTGAGCTTCACCGAGCAGGAAGTGGCTGACCTGACCAAACGAATCCAGAACGCGGGCACCGAAGTGGTGGAAGCGAAGGCGGGTGGCGGTTCTGCAACCCTGTCTATGGGCCAGGCGGCTGCACGTTTCGGTCTGTCGCTGGTTCGCGCCCTGCAGGGCGAGAAAGGCGTTGTTGAATGCGCTTACGTTGAAGGCGACGGCGAACATGCCCGCTTCTTCTCTCAGCCGCTGCTGCTGGGCAAAAACGGTATTGAAGAGCGTAAGCCTATCGGTACGCTGAGCGCGTTTGAGCAAAACGCGATGGAAGGCATGCTGGACACGCTGAAGAAAGATATCACTCTGGGTGAAGAGTTCGTAAACAAGTAAAACGAAGTGTCTCCCGTAGGCCGGGTAAGCGTTAGCGCCACCCGGCAAAAAAACCGAAGCCAGTAAGTGCTTCGGTTTTTTTATGGGGCTAATTTGTTGCCGGGTATTCCTGAATCGTCACGTGCAGCGTCATTTTCTTATCGTTGCGCATGATTTCCACAGGGATGATCGAGCCAGGGCGAATTTCGGCTACCTGATCCATCGTCTCCAGGGCCGAGACTGCCGGCGTACCGTTGACCGACACGATGACATCATTAACCTGAATCCCCGCGTTAGCCGCCGGGCCACCCGGTGCCACCTCGTTGACGACGATGCCCTGAATCTGATCGATACCGCCGCCCTGAGTATGCATTGGCGCAATTTCGCGCCCGCCGATACCGATATAGCCGCGGATCACGCGTCCGTCGCGGATCAGCTTATCCATAATCTTGGTCGCCAGCTGGAACGGAATAGCAAAGCCGATCCCTTCCGGCGTCTCGCCGTCGTTGCTTTTATCGAACGAGAGGGTGTTGATGCCCATCAGTTCGCCCAGCGAGTTCACCAGCGCGCCGCCGGAGTTGCCGTGGTTGATTGACGCATCCGTCTGCAGGAAGTTCTGCCGTCCTGACGGGTTGAGGCCGATTCGACCGGTCGCGCTGATAATTCCCTGCGTGATGGTCTGGCCCAGGTTGTACGGGTTACCGATCGCCAGCACCACATCGCCGATGTGCGGCGTACGTTTACGGTTGATCGGAATGACCGGCAATCCGCCCGTGGCGTTAATCTTCAGCACGGCCAGATCGGTCAGGCTGTCTGAACCCACAAGCAACGCCTCAAACACGCGGCCATCCTGCAGGGCGACGATGATCTGGTCGGCATCGTTGATCACGTGTTTGTTCGTAATAATGTAGCCGCGCTCGTCCATAATCACCCCGGAGCCAAGGGTGCGAATCTCAAGCTGGTTATGTGCTGAGCTGTTGAGGCCGCGGTTATAAACGTTAACCACGGCTGGGGCGGCACGGCGAACGGCCTGGTTATAGGTCGCCGGCGTTTCATCCGTGCTGTCGAACTGGGGGGCAGACAGCTTGTTAAACTGACGCAAAGACGGCATCGCCAGCAGCAGCAGGCCTGCGACAATCAAACCGATGACAATGGAACGTAAGAGCTTTAAAAGCATGATGCGCGTGTCGTGAAAAAAGGAACGATTTGCAGCATAACATGAGTTATCCGGACATCACACGCAGCGGTGATGTCCGGGATCGCAAATGCTTAGCGCAACAGAATGTAGATAGACTCATTGCCACGCATGACCTGCAGGGCAATGACCGCCGGTTTGCTCTCCAGCACCTTGCGCAGTTCGGCAATGGACTGCACGCGATTGCGGTTCACGCCAATGATGACATCTTCCTGATGCAATCCGGCCTGCGCGGCAGGGCTGCTCTTCTCGACGGTGTCCAGGCGAATGCCTTTCGTACCGTCTTTCAACTGCCCATCGCTTAGCGTTGCTCCCTGCAGCGCCGGGGCGATAAGCTCCGCGCTGGCAGAGGACGAGGTGCTTTTATCCAGCGTCACTTCGACATTCAGCGGCTTACCGTCACGGATCAGGCCCAGCTTCACTTTGGCCCCCGGTTCGGTAGTGGCGATACGCGAACGCAGTTCAGCAAAGCTGCTCAGCGGCTTGTCGTTAAGGCTTACAATCACATCGCCCGATTTGATGCCTGCTTTTGCCGAGCCGGAGTTTGGCAGCACTTCACTGACAAACGCACCGCGCTGCACGTTGATATTGAACGCTTTCGCGATATCAGCGCTCATCTCCATGCCTTTAATACCCAGCAGTCCACGTTTGACTTCGCCGAACTGGATTAGCTGCTGCGCCAGCGTTTTAGCCATATTGCTCGGGATCGCAAAGCCAATCCCAATGCTGCCGCCGCCCGGAGCCAGAATTGCCGTGTTAATGCCAATCAGCTCGCCGTTAAGGTTGAGTAATGCCCCGCCGGAGTTGCCCCGGTTGATTGAGGCATCGGTCTGGATGAAGTTTTCCAGACCTTCCAGATTCAGGCCACTGCGTCCCAGCGCCGAGACTATGCCGGAGGTGGCGGTTTGACCTAAACCAAAGGGGTTGCCCACAGCGACGGCAAAATCACCGACGCGCAGCTTGTCGGAATCCGCAATGGCAATCTGGGTCAGGTTGCTCGGGTTCTGCACCTGCAATAGCGCGATGTCGCTCTGATCATCGCCGCCAATCAGTTTGGCATCAAATTCACGACCATCGTTCAGCTGGACGCTGATTTTATCGGCCTGGCTGATGACATGATTGTTGGTCAGGATATAGCCTTTAGCCGCATCAATGATGACGCCAGAGCCCAGGCCTTCAAAAGGCTGAGCCTGCTGGTTGGGGGACTCATCGCCAAAATATTTTTTCAGTTCTTCCGGTACGCGCTGGCTTTGAACCGCCGTGCCTTCTACCTGAACGCTCACGACCGCGGGCAACACTTTTTCCAGCATTGGCGCGAGGCTGGGAGTGGCTGCCTGTCCCGGCACCTGCGAAGGCAGCGCCGCACCGGCAGGGAAGGACGCCGAGAGAGATAACCCGACACTTAACGCTATAGCGCTCAACAGCTGGTTTTTTTTCTTCATTGATGCTGACTCTCGTATCCTGGAATGAAAGAAGAACGGCCCAAAATCATGATGATGTTATTGAATTTTATACCGCTGAACAATGAGGTGTTTGACTAAATAATAGCTGGGGACGGGAAGAAAGGACGGGCGCAAGAGATGCGCCCGTAAAATATATTTATGTTGTGCGATTAATCGCGTTTTGCGCCACCGCGCAGCAGGCCGGACGCGCCGTCAGAGTAGTCGCGTGGCATCTGAACCGGAGCCTGATCGTTACCCGCTTCTGAGTCGGCCAGACGGTTGCGGAACGGGTTAGTCTCCGCGGTCATTTCCGGCAGCAGGCTGCTGGAGCTTTTCGCCATATGCTGATACAGCTGACGGTAGTCGGTCGCCATGTTGTCCAGCAGCTCGGCGCTACGGGCAAAGTGGCTGACCAGCTCTTCGCGATACTCTTCCAGCTCTGCTTTATTCTTTTCCAGTTCGTACTGCAGTGACTGCTGCTGACGCAATTTGCGGTTGCCGAAACGCATGGCCACAGCACCGATCACGATGCCGACGACTAAACCGATTAGCGCATATTCCCAGGTCATGAACTTCTCCCGTTGTCTTGTTGTTCCGTAGGGTGTTGGCTCGGCTCCTGCCTGTGCCTGATAATGCCACTATAACCGCTATTTCCGCAGAAGTGGAATCCTGACGTATCATCGCGTAGTGTAGAACGGCCTTTTTTTCATCAGTCACGCCTGCTGATGAGCATTAATTGAAGGAATAACAATAAGATTATGCAAATTCTGTCCCCTGCATCGCGATATCAACTGGCCCTGAATGAGGGTACTCATCAGCCTGATGACGTTCAACGTGAGGCGGTAAACCGTCTGGAGATGATTTATCAGGCGCTCACGGCAAAACCTGCTGAAGTAGAACAGAGTGGTGGGCTCAAAGCGGCGTTTGGCCGACTGCTCGGCAAAAAAGCGCCGCAGGCTCAGGCTCCGGTGCGCGGTTTATATATGTGGGGCGGCGTCGGTCGCGGAAAAACCTGGCTGATGGATCTGTTTTATCTCAGCCTGCCGGGGGAGCGTAAACAGCGCCTCCACTTCCATCGCTTTATGCTGCGGGTGCATGAAGAGCTTACAGCGCTGCAGGGCAAAAGCGATCCGCTGGAGATTGTGGCTGACAGGTTCAAGGCGGAAACGGACGTGCTCTGCTTCGATGAGTTTTTTGTTTCTGACATTACCGACGCCATGCTGTTAGGCGGGCTGATGAAAGCGCTGTTTGCCCGCGGGATCACGCTCGTTGCCACGTCGAATATCCCGCCGGATGAACTCTATCGCAACGGCCTGCAGCGGGCGCGTTTCCTGCCGGCTATTGATGCTATCAAACAGCATTGCGACATCATGAATGTCGATGCCGGTGTCGATTATCGTCTGCGCACGTTAACGCAGGCGCACCTGTGGCTTTCGCCGTTAAACGCCGATACCGCTCGCGAGATGGATAAACTCTGGCTGGCGCTGGCGGGCGCAAAACGCGAAAACGCACCGACGCTGGAGATTAACCATCGCCCGTTACCCACCCTTGGCGTAGAAAACCAGACGCTGGCAGTCTCTTTTGCGACGCTCTGCGTGGATGCCCGCAGCCAGCATGACTATATTGCGCTTTCGCGCCTGTTCCACACCGTGATGATGCTGGATGTGCCGGTGATGACGCGGCTGATGGAGAGCGAAGCGCGGCGCTTCATTGCGCTGGTGGACGAGTTTTACGAGCGCCACGTCAAGCTTGTCGTCAGCGCCGAGGTGCCTTTATATGAGATCTACCAGGGCGAGCGGCTGAAGTTTGAGTTCCAGCGCTGCCTCTCGCGCCTGCAAGAGATGCAGAGCGAAGAGTATCTCAAGCGTGAGCATATGCCCTAATCAATGCTCCCCTCTCCCTGTGGGAGAGGGGCTGAGGGTGAGGGCACCAGACCGCACAAACGCGCCCCCCGAAAAACCCATTCCAAATCACATTTAAGGGTCGATCTTTGACCTCAACTTCTCTATAATCTTGCGACCCCACGTTACGAGAAGGTTTTTTTCCCGAAACTTTCTATGTGTCGGCATGTGCTATTCGAAGGGGTAGGTTTGCCGGACTTTGTCGTGTGAACCTCAACTGACTAAACGTTTGGGTGTTCACCAACGTGTAACTTATTATTTGGGTAAGCTTTTAATGAAAACTTTTACAGCTAAACCAGAAACCGTACAGCGCGACTGGTATGTTGTTGACGCGACCGGTAAAACTCTGGGCCGTCTGGCTACTGAACTGGCTCGTCGCCTGCGCGGTAAGCATAAAGCGGAATACACTCCGCACGTTGATACCGGTGATTACATCATCGTTCTGAACGCTGACAAAGTTGCTGTTACCGGCAACAAGCGTACTGACAAAGTGTACTACCACCACACCGGCCACATCGGTGGTATCAAAGAAGCGACCTTTGAAGAGATGATTGCCCGCCGTCCTGAGCGTGTGATTGAAATCGCGGTTAAAGGCATGCTGCCAAAAGGCCCACTGGGTCGTGCTATGTTCCGTAAACTGAAAGTTTACGCAGGCAACGAGCACAACCACGCGGCACAGCAACCGCAAGTTCTTGACATCTAATCGGGATTATAGGCAATGGCTGAAAATCAATACTACGGCACTGGTCGCCGCAAAAGTTCCGCAGCTCGCGTTTTCATCAAACCGGGCAGTGGTAAAATCGTAATCAACCAGCGTTCTCTGGAACAGTACTTCGGTCGCGAAACTGCCCGCATGGTAGTTCGCCAGCCGCTGGAACTGGTTGATATGGTAGAAAAACTGGATCTGTACATCACCGTTAAAGGTGGTGGTATCTCCGGTCAGGCAGGTGCGATCCGTCACGGTATCACCCGCGCTCTGATGGAGTACGACGAATCCCTGCGTTCTGAACTGCGTAAAGCTGGCTTCGTTACTCGTGACGCTCGTCAGGTTGAACGTAAGAAAGTGGGTCTGCGTAAAGCACGTCGTCGTCCACAGTTCTCCAAACGTTAATCCATTCTGCTTACGCAGAACGATTGGCGAAAAACCCGCTTCGGCGGGTTTTTTTATGGATAATGCGCAGGTTATCCACAGTAACATTTCATATATCTTCTCTTTTTCCACATTTCCGGCATCCCCTCACCACAAAGCCATCAAAATCTGGTAAACTATCATCCAATTTTCTGCCCAAATATCGGTGAATACTCGATTTTTGTTCGATTCTTGAACAATGTGTCTTCTCTGGGATGGGCGATACTTCATCTGGCTGGCCCCGTTGGGCTGGTAGCAGTAAAAATTCTGAATATACCTGGAGGTTTTCATGGCTGTCGCTGCCAACAAACGTTCGGTAATGACGCTGTTTTCTGGTCCTACTGACATTTATAGCCATCAGGTTCGTATCGTGCTGGCCGAGAAGGGTGTCAGTTTTGAGATCGAGCATGTGGAAAAGGATAACCCGCCTCAGGATCTGATCGATCTCAACCCGAGCCAAAGCGTACCGACGCTGGTGGATCGCGAGCTGACCCTGTGGGAATCCCGTATCATTATGGAATATCTGGATGAGCGTTTCCCGCATCCGCCGCTGATGCCTGTTTACCCTGTTGCACGTGGTGAAAGCCGCCTGTACATGCAGCGTATCGAAAAAGACTGGTACTCGCTGATGAACGTCATTACCAGCGGCTCCGCTTCTGAAGCCGACGCTGCGCGTAAGCAACTGCGTGAAGAGCTGCTGGCAATTGCCCCTGTGTTTGGTCAGAAACCGTTCTTCCTGAGCGACGAGTTCAGCCTGGTGGATTGCTATCTGGCTCCGCTGCTGTGGCGTCTGCCAATTCTGGGCGTTGAGTTCAGCGGCCCTGGCGCAAAAGAGCTGAAAGGCTATATGACTCGCGTATTTGAGCGCGACTCTTTCCTGGCATCTTTAACTGAACCGGAACGTGAAATGCGTCTCGGCCGAGGCTAATGACTGTGGAAATGTCACAACTTACCCCACGCCGTCCGTATCTGCTGCGCGCCTTCTATGAATGGCTGCTGGATAACCAGCTCACGCCGCACTTGGTTGTGGATGTGACGTTGCCGGGCGTGCAGGTTCCAATGGAATACGCACGCGACGGACAGATTGTACTGAATATTGCGCCACGTGCAGTGGGTAACCTGGAGCTGGCAAACGACGAAGTGCGCTTTAATGCGCGTTTCGGCGGCGTGCCGCGTCAGGTTTCCGTTCCGCTGGCTGCGGTTCTGGCTATCTACGCCCGTGAAAACGGTGCAGGCACCATGTTCGAGCCGGAAGCGGCGTATGATGAAGAGGTTGCCAGCCTGAATGACGATGAGGCATCCGATGAACGCGAAAGCGACCCGGTAATGTCTGTGATTGATGGCGACAAGCCCGATCGTCAGGACGACGACGAGGGTCCCGATGATGAACCGCCACCGCGCGGTGGTCGTCCCGCACTGCGCGTTGTGAAATAAACAAACAGGCCCGACGGGCCTGTTTTGCTTTCTGCCCCTTTTCGCCCCCTCTAATTTCCTGTGTTATGATGCAGCGTTTTCCTTCAATGGCACCGGACTGCAATGAAACCGACCGATCGTAACGCTGAAAACTCAGATGAAACCCTTGGCCGCAGCCTGCGTCGCCGACCGCTGACGCGCAAAAAGCTGTCGGATATGGTGGAAGAAGAGCTGGAGCAGATGATCCGCCGGAAGGAATTTGCCCAGGGAGAGCAACTGCCCTCCGAGCGCGAGCTGATGGCGTTCTTCAACGTGGGCCGCCCCTCGGTGCGCGAAGCGCTGGCGGCGCTGAAGCGTAAAGGTCTGGTACAGATTAACAACGGTGAACGCGCCCGCGTCACCCTGCCGTCTGCCGATACCATCATCAGCGAGCTGTCGGGGATGGCGAAAGATTTTCTGACCCAGCCCGGTGGTATTGCCCATTTTGAGCAGCTCCGTCTGTTCTTTGAATCCAGCCTCGTGCGTTATGCCGCAGAGTACGCCACGGACGATCAGATTGCGCGGCTGACGAAAGCGCTGGAGATCAACAGCCAGTCCCTGGATGACAACGCGCTGTTCATTCGATCCGACGTCGATTTTCACCGCGTGCTGGCGGAGATCCCCGGCAACCCAATCTTCAACGCGATCCACGTTGCGCTGCTCGACTGGCTAATCGCGGCGCGTCCTAAAGTGCCGGATGCAGAGCTTTATCAACATAACGCAGCCAGCTATCGCCAGCATATCGCGATCGTTGACGCGATCCGCCGCCGCGATCCCGATGAAGCCGATCGGGCGTTGCAAACTCACCTCAACAGCGTTTCCGCTACCTGGCACGCCTTCGGCCAGCATTCAAAAGCTAAAAAGTAACGATCCTTTAGTGAAGCAGATCGCAATATAAGCGTTCTGTATTCCACTGCTGCTTAATTGATCTGGTATAACAGGTATAAAGGTATATCGTTATAACAAACACACGAATGATTGAGGTATCTATGGCAACGCAACTCCGCGGCGTAATGGCCGCACTTCTGACTCCGTTTACCCAACAGCAGGCGCTGGATAAGGAGAGCCTGCGCCGTCTGGTGCAGTTCAATATTGCGCAGGGCATCGACGGGCTTTATGTCGGCGGTTCAACGGGGGAAGCCTTTGTCCAAAGCCTTTCTGAACGCGAGCTGGTGATGGAGATCGTGGCGGAGGAGGCGAAAGGAAAAATCACGCTCATTGCCCACGTTGGCTGCGTGAGCACCGCGGAAAGCCAGCAGCTGGCCACCGCCGCAGCCCGCTTGGGCTTTGACGCCGTGTCCGCCGTCACGCCGTTTTATTACCCCTTTAGCTTTGAAGAACATTGCGATCACTACCGTGCAATTATTGATTCGGCGGATGGTCTGCCGATGGTGGTCTACAACATCCCGGCGTTAAGCGGCGTGAAGCTAAGCCTGGATCAGATCAACACTCTGGTGACGCTGCCCGGCGTCGGCGCGTTAAAACAAACCTCCGGCGATCTGTTCCAGATGGAGCAGATCCGTCGTGAGCATCCGGATCTGGTGCTCTACAACGGCTATGACGAAATCTTTGCCTCCGGCCTGCTGGCCGGCGCGGACGGGGGGATCGGCAGCACCTACAACATTATGGGCTGGCGCTACCGGGCTATCGCCAACGCGGTTCGTGAGGGGGATAACGCCACCGCACAGCGCCTGCAAAGCGAATGCAACAAGGTCATCGACCTGCTGATTAAAGCCGGGGTCTTCCGTGGTCTGAAAACGGTTCTGCACTACATGGACGTGGTGTCCGTGCCGCTGTGCCGTAAACCGTTTGCCCCTGTAGACGAGCAATTCGTGCCGGCGCTGAAGGCGCTGGCGGAGCAGTTAATGGCGGAAAAACGCTAACGCACTGCCGGATGGCGCGTCGCTTATCCGGCCTACAAAAACGCGATACGTAGGCCGGATAAGGCGCAGCCGTCATCCGGCAAAACGACAGAGAAATCGTCGGGAGAGTGAAATGAGTAAGTCTACCCAAAGCATCCCGTGGTACCGTCATCTAAGCCGCCCTCAGTGGCGCGCCTTCTCCGCCGCCTGGCTGGGATATCTGCTTGATGGCTTCGATTTTGTTCTGATTGCCTTAGTCCTGACAGAAATTAAAAGTGAATTTGGCCTCACGACCGTTGAAGCGGCGAGCCTCATTTCGGCGGCCTTTATTTCGCGCTGGTTCGGCGGCCTGCTGCTGGGCGCCATGGGCGACCGCTATGGCCGCAAGCTGGCAATGATAACCAGCATCGTGCTCTTCTCCTGCGGTACGCTGGCCTGCGGTTTTGCGCCGGGTTACGTCACCCTGTTTATCGCCCGCATGGTGATTGGTATGGGGATGGCGGGGGAATATGGCTCCAGCGCAACCTACGTAATCGAAAGCTGGCCGAAACACCTGCGCAATAAGGCGAGTGGTTTTCTGATTTCTGGCTTCTCCATCGGTGCCGTGGTTGCGGCCCAGGTCTACAGCCTTGTCGTGCCCGTCTGGGGCTGGCGAGCGCTGTTCTTTATCGGCATCCTGCCCATCGTCTTTGCCCTGTGGCTGCGGAAAAATATTCCGGAGGCTGAAGACTGGAAAGCGAAGCACGAAGGTCAGGCGCCGGTACGCACAATGGTTGATATTCTTTATCGCGGCAAATACCGTCTGATCAATATGGCGATGACGCTGTTTGCCGGCACGGCGCTGTGGTTCTGCTTTGCCGGCGAACTCAACAACGCCGGGCTGGTGGTTATTCTCGGCCTGCTGTGCGCCATTGTGTTTATCAGCTTTATGGTGCAAAGCAGCGGTAAACGCTGGCCTACGGGCGTCACGCTGATGGTTGTCGTGCTCTTCGCGTTCCTCTACTCCTGGCCGATTCAGGCGCTGTTACCCACGTATCTGAAAACCGATCTGGCCTATGATCCGTCAACGGTGGCGAAGGTGCTGTTCTTTAGCGGCTTCGGCGCGGCTGTAGGCTGCTGCGTGGGTGGTTTTCTCGGCGACTGGTTGGGCACCCGGAAGGCCTACGTCTGTAGCCTGCTGGCCTCACAGTTGCTGATCGTTCCCGTCTTTGCGATCGGTGGCGCAAATGTCTGGGTGCTGGGCCTGCTGCTCTTTTTCCAGCAGATGCTGGGGCAGGGGATCTCGGGGATCTTACCGAAACTCATCGGCGGTTATTTCGACACCGACCAGCGTGCGGCGGGTCTGGGCTTTACCTATAACGTCGGGGCGCTGGGCGGGGCGATCGCCCCGGTGATTGGTGCGCTGCTGTCGCAGAATATGGCGCTGGGCACAGCCCTGGGATCGCTCTCCTTCGGCCTGACCTTTGTGGTGATCCTGCTGATTGGACTGGATATGCCGTCCCGCGTTCAGCGCTGGCTGCGGCCGGAGGCGATTCGAACCCACGACGCCATCGACGGTAAACCTTTCAGCGGAGCCGTCCCGTTTGGCGGCGATAAAAGCGCTTTAGCCAAAAGCAAAAGTTAATCCGCTGGAAAAAGCGGCAGGGCGTTAGCTCCGCCGAGGATATCTTTATGTACGCGATGACGTTTGCCACGCGGTTTCCAACCCAGAATTAGCGCTTAAACGTCACCGCTTCCGGCTGCGTCAGGTGCAAGGTTGTCTGGCTGGGCACCGTCTCGGCAATCACCTTGCCGTGGCGAACAGAGTATCGTGCCGGCGTCTGGCGACGAACGGCATCAAACCCATTCTCTGCCGGGAGGATCACCAGGTTTGCTGAATTCCCAACGCGCACGCCATAGTCCTGCAAATTGAGCGTTTTCGCGCTGTGGGTAGTGATCAGGTTAAGCCCATCGTTTATTTGCCCGTAGCCCATCAGTTGGCAGACGTGCAGCCCCATATGCAGAACCTGAAGCATATTCGCGGTTCCCAGCGGATACCACGGATCGAAAACGTCGTCATGACCGAAGCAGACGTTGATCTCCGCTTCCAGCATCTCTTTGACGCGTGTAATGCCGCGGCGTTTGGGATAGGTATCGAAACGGCCCTGCAAATGCGTGTTAACCAGCGGGTTTGCCACGAAGTTAATGCCTGACATTTTTAACAGGCGAAACAGCCGGGACGTATACGCACCATTATAGGAGTGCATTGCCGTGGTATGGCTGGCGGTCACGCGCGAACCCATTCCGTCACGATGTGCCAGGGCGGCAACGGTTTCAACGAAGCGCGATTGTTCATCATCAATTTCGTCACAGTGGACATCGATCAGGCGATCGTACTTTCTGGCCAGGGAAAACGTTTTATGCAGCGACTCCACGCCATATTCACGCGTAAATTCAAAGTGCGGGATTGCGCCGATGACATCCGCCCCTAAACGCACGGCCTCCTCAAGCAGTGCTTCACCGTTCGGATAAGAAAGAATGCCTTCCTGCGGGAATGCCACAATTTGCATATCGACCCACGGGGCGACTTCCTGCTTCACCTCCAGCATGGCTTTCAGTGCCGTAAGGGTAGGGTCCGAGACGTCAACGTGAGTACGTACGTACTGAATGCCGTTAGCGATCTGCCACTTCAGGGTTTGCATCGCGCGAGCTTTAACGTCTTCGTGGGTGAGCATCGCCTTACGTTCGGCCCAGCGCTCGATGCCTTCGAAAAGGGTGCCTGACTGGTTCCAGCTCGGTTCACCCGCCGTTTGCGTTGTATCCAGATGGATATGCGGTTCGATGAAAGGAGGGATAACCAGCCCGCATTCGGCGTCCAGCACCTGACCGACTGGCGCAGGGGCGGTTTCCTGAGGATCGATTCGGCTGAAGCGTCCGTTCTCAATCGTGATTTGCCATAAACCCTCCTGCCCCTGCAAACGGGCCTGACGGATAGTGAGGGAATTATTCTGCATGGGAAGCCTCCGAAGGATTGGCAAG